>JACOTG010000233.1 GCA_016178505.1 Planctomycetota bacterium | reverse complement strand
GATCGGGGACGAAGCGCAAGGCGGTGAGGTCCGCGCGAGCGAGATACCCGCGGGCGACGCCGTCGCCGCCGATGACGATCTCGCCGGGCGCCCCGACGGGGCAGAGCCCTCCGTGCGCGTCGAGCACGTGGATCCGCGCGCGCGGGATCGGGCGGCCGATCGGAACCAGCGGACGCGCGGAGCCGGGCTCGCATCGATGCACGCTGCTCCACACCGTGGCCTCGGTGGGGCCGTACTCGTTGTGGAGCGCGACGTGACGCAGTCGCGAGTGGTGGCGCTCCACGACGTCGCGCACGCACGCCTCGCCGGCGACGATGACGTCGACGAGTGACTCGAACTTCGCGGCCGGCGCCGCGGCATCGAGCAGGAGCCCATGGAGAGTCGGCAGCAGGAGGACGTGCGAGACGCGCGCCGTCTCGACGAATCGCACCAGCTCGCGCGGGTCCTTCTCCACGCCTTCCGGCGGAAGCACGAGCGTTCCGCCGCTCGCGAGCGTCCAGAACAGGCCGGCGATGGAGCTGTCGAACGCGAAGGACGACAGAAGAGCGAAGCGCACCGGAGGCGCGCCGTAGTGCGTCGACCGCGCGCTCGTCGAGTGCACCGCGTTTCGGTGCGACACCATCACGCCCTTCGGCTTCCCCGTCGAACCCGAAGTGTAGATGACGTACGCGAGTGCTTCCGGCATCGACCGGGGCTTGGGCCTCGCGTCGGACTCGTGCGCCGGATCGGAGTCGATGCCATCGAGCGGGACGATCGTCGCCGCGCCGGGCGGCAGGCTGGCGGCGCGCGACTGCGTCGCGAGGACGACGCGCGGACGCGCGTCCTCGAGGAGGAACGCGATTCGGTCCTTCGGGTACGTGGGGTCGATTGGAACGTACGCGCCGCCGGCTTTCAGGATCGCGAGGATGCCGGCGATCGTCTCGACCGATCGCTCGGTCAAGACGGCGACGCGATCCTCGGGGCCGACGCCGAGGCGAATCAGGCGATGCGCGAGGCGATTTGCGCGATGCTCCAGCTCGCCGTAGGTGAACGTCTTGCCGCCGGCCTCGAGCGCGAGGGCGTCGGGCGCCGCGTCGGCGGCCGCTTCGAAGAGCGAGTGCAGCGCTGCGTCGCGCGGGAAGTCCGCGGCGGGCCCACGCGACTCGTCGAGGAGCCGCCGGCGCTCGCGATCGTCCACGAGGGGCAAGCTCGAGATGTGACGCGCGGGATCGGCCACCGCCGCTTCGAGCACGCGCCGGAAGGCGTCGAGCAGACGAGCGATCGTGGGCTCGTCGAAGAGGTCGGTCGCGTACTCGGCACCGCCCGTCAGCCCGTCTTCGGTCTCGTGGAGGGCGAGCGAGAGGTCGAACTTCGCGGTATGCGTCTCAACGTCGAGCGGCACGAGACGCAGGCCTCGCAGCTCGGCTTTCTGCATCGGCGCATTCTGAAGATCGAAGAGGATTTGGAAGAGCGGCGCGCGTGCGAGATCCCGAACCGGTTCGACGGCCTCGACCAGCTTCTCGAACGGCACGTCTTGGTGCGCGTACGCGCCGAGGCAATTCTCTCGAACGCGCGCGACGAGATCGCGAAACGTCGGATCGCCCGACAGGTCCGTGCGCAGGACCAGCGTGTTCACGAAGAAGCCGATGAGGCCCTCGGTTTCCGCGCGGCTTCGGTTGGCGATCGGCGAGCCGACCACCACGTCGTCTTCGCCCGTGATGCGCTGGACAACGACCTGGAACGCGGCGAGCAGCGTCATGAACAACGTGGCGCGCTCGCGTCTGGCGAGCGACGTGAGCGCGTCCGCAAGCGGTTTCGGAAGGTCGAACGGCATCGTCGCGCCGCGATGCGTCGGCAGGGGCGGCCGCGGGCGATCCGCGGGCAGCTCGAGAAACGGCGGCGCTCCACGAAGTGCGTTTTTCCACCACGCGACTTCGCGCGCGAGCACGTCGCCGCGCAGCCAACCGCGCTGCCACGTCGCGAAGTCGGCGTACTGCACGGGAAGCGGCGCCAGCGCGGCCTCGCGTCCGGTCACGATCGCGTCGTACAGCTCGCCGAGTTCCCTGACGAACACGCCCATCGACCAGGCGTCCGACACGATGTGGTGCATCGTGACGAAGAGCGCGTGCTCGGCATCTCCGAGTCGAACGAGCGTCGCGCGCAGGAGCGGTCCGCGCGCGAGGTCGAAGGGCTCCTCGGCGTCCTCGGCCGCGAGCCTCCGCAGCTCGAGGTCGCGCTTCGCCGCGGACAACCCCGCCAGATCGACGTGACTCAGCGAGAAAGGAGAGGGCGGCGCGATCACTTGGACGGGAACGCCGTCCACGGTCGAGAAGGTGGTCCGCACGGCTTCGTGGCGCCGGACGATCTCATCGAAACTGCGCTCGAGCGCCGCACGATCGAGCCGGCCCTCGAGGCGCACGGCGACGGAGATGTGGTAGAGCGAGGTTCCTGGCGCGAGTTGGTCGAGGAACCAAAGCCGCTGCTGCGCGAACGAGAGCGGGGTTGTCTTTTCGCGCGACGAGCGTTCCAACTTCGGCGATTCGGCCGGCGACGACTGGCGCGCCGCCTCGATGCGCTGCGCGAGGCCCGCAACGGTCGGCTCCTCGAACAAGCTTCGAATCGGCAGCTCGACTCGCAACGCGTCACGCACTCGCGACACGAGCTGCGTCGCGAGGAGCGAGTGTCCGCCCAGCTCGAAGAAACTCTCGTGGATGCCGACGTGTGCGACGCGGAAGAGATCGGCCCAGATCCCGGCGACGATCTCTTCGACCGGATTCCGTGGCGGATCCGAAGACCCGTCTCGATCCGTTCGAGTCGCTTCTGGACACGGCAATGCACGACGGTCGACCTTTCCGTTGGCGTCGCGCGGCATCGCGTCCAGGACCACGATCGCGGACGGCACCGCAAACTCGGGGACCTGAGTCGAGAGGAATCGTCGAAGCTCCCCGGATTCGACCGCCGCGCCCGCTCCAAGGACGGCGTAGGCCGCCAGTCGCTTGGCGCCGGCGACGTCCTCGCGCGCGAGGACGACGGCCTCGTGCACGGCGGCGTGGGCGGCGAGCGCGGCTTCGATCTCGCCGAGCTCGATGCGATGGCCGCGGATCTTCACCTGCCGGTCCGAGCGGCCGACGAACTCCAGTGTGCCGTCGGGGCGGAATCGCGCGAGATCGCCGGTTCGATAGAGGCGCGCGCCGGGCTCGCGAGAAAACGGATCGGGCACGAAGGCCACGGCCGTGACGTCGGGACGATCGAGATAGCCGCGCGCGACACCGATGCCGGCGACGTGAATCTCTCCAGCCACGCCCACGGGCACGGGTTGACCCATCGGATCGAGGAGATAGAGGCGCGCGTTTCGAATGGGACGTCCGATGGCGGGCGACGCGCGCAGGCCCTCGGGATGACGATGAATCGTCGTGTAGATCGTCGTCTCGGTCGGTGCGTAGACGTTGAGCAATCGGCGGCCGCGGGACCAGCGTGCCGCGGTGTCGGCGCTGCAGGCTTCGCCCCCCACGACCACCGTCGCGAGGTCGGGGAGGTCCACCGTCGGGATCGTGTCGAGGACCGACGGGACGATCGTGGTCGAGGTGATGCGCGCGTCGCGGAAGAGCGCCGCGAGGCGATCGGGCGAGAGCAGCGTCTCGCGATCGACGAGATGCAGCCGCGCGCCCGCCGCGAGCGCGGTGAAGATCTCGAGCACCGACGCATCGAAGCTCGTCGACGCGAGCTGGACGAGACGGCTCTCGCGCCCGACGCCGAACGACTCGATCGATTCGCGAATGACGTTCACGACGCTCTGGTGCTCGACCATCACGCCCTTCGGCTTCCCGGTCGAGCCGGACGTGTAGATGACGTACGCGAGATCGCGCGGCGATGCGACGGCCTTCGGCCGCTCGTCGCTCTCGTGGGATGTGGCGCCGGCGTCGAGAAGCACGATCTCGGCTTCACCGGTCGGGACCGCCTCGGCGAGTGCCGACGGGCAGAGAACGACGCGCGGCTTCGCATCCTCGAGCAGGAACGCGATGCGGTCGCGCGGATAGCTCGGGTCCACGGGAACGTACGCGGCGCCCGCTTTGAGGACCGCGAGGATCCCAACGACGCGCTCGATCGATTGCTCGGCGACGATCCCGACGAGAATTCCCGGCCCGACGCCGAGTGCTCGAAGCCGGCTCGCCAGCCGGTTCGCTTGGCGATCCATCTCTCGGTAGGTGAGCGCGCGGCCGTCGAACTCGAGTGCGATCGCGTTCGGCGCTCGATCGACCTCTGCCTCGACGAGTGAGTGGAGCGTGGCGTCGCGCGGGATCTCGGCCGCCGTGTCGTTCCACTCGACGAGCAGGCGACGCCGCTCGTCTTCGTTCGAGAGCGCGAATGATTCGTGGTGCTGCGACGGCGCGGCCGCCATCGCGGCGAGCACGCGCGCATACGCCGCAGCGATCGCCTCGGCTCGCTCGCGGGACACCTCGAGCGTTCGATAGTCGAGCCACGCCGACAGCACGGCGGTCGAGTGATCGAGGTTGAACTGGGCGGTGAGGGCGAAGTAGGTCTGCTCGGTCCCGCCGCCGCCTTCGTGGAGGACCTCGATGCCGGGGATGCTCTCGAGGCGCTGGTAGACGTGAAAGTGCGTGAAGTTGAAGACCGTGTTCATCAGCGACTCGGCGCCGTAGAGCCGCTCGAGTTCCTGGATCGGGAAGCGTCGGAACGGCAGCAGCTCGAGTTCGGCCGCGAACGCCTGCTGCACGAGCTCGAGCCAGCTGCCTCGGCGAAGGTCGAGGGCGAAGGGTGCGGTGTTGAGGAACGCGCCGAGAAGCCGCTCACCGCCCATCTCTTCCGGCCGCCCGTTGATGAGGAAGCCGGTGGCGACGCGAGACTGTCCGGTGAGCGCTCCGATCGCTTTCAGGTGCGCGGCGAGGAGAACGGTCTTGATTGGCGCGCCCGTCGCTCGCGCGAGCCGCTGCAGTCCATCCGCGACCTCGCGAGGAATCGAGATCTCCATCTGCGCGACAGCCGGCGCGTCCGCCCGGGGCGCCGGCGTCGATCCGAGCGGGACGCGGCACGGCGGGCGCTCCGAAAGCTGGCGCGCCCAGTAGCGCCGGCACTCGTTGGATCGAAGCGATTCGCGCTCGAGCGCTACGAAGTGGCGATACGTCACCGAAGGCATCGGCTCGTTTGGGGCCGAGCGGTCCTCGAGAATCGCGAGGTAGTCGGCGAAGAGTTCGGCAAGGAGCGTCGCCACGCTCCAGCCGTCGAACACGGGTTCGGTCAGCGTGAACTGAAACGTGTCGTCGCCTCTCCGGTGAACGTGAAGGCGGAGGAGCGGGGCGCGCGACCAATCGATCTTCCGGCGCATTTCCGTCGCGATCCACGCATCGATCTCCGCCTGCTGCTCGTTCGGCGGCAGACCGGAGAGATCGTTCGCCGAGATCGAGACGTTCACGTCGCGGTGAACGAGCTGAAGCGGTTCGCTGAAGCTCGTGAGATCGAACGACGTTCGCAGCATTCCGTGCCGCGCGACCAGCCGTCGTGCGGCTCGCTCGAGCGCCCCGAGGTCGAGCCGCGCGCGCAGATGGAGACTCGTGACGTAGACGATGTAGTCGGCGGTGGCTTCGCTGTGGAAGACCATGCCGGCTTGGAGCATCGACAGCGGAAGCGCGTCCTCGAGATCGGGCGGCAGCCGGTCGAGATCCTCGGGGGCGACGAGACCGAACGGGGGCACGCGATCTTCGACGACTCTCTCCGATCGCGTTTCCATCGCCTGCGCCAGCCGGCGAACGCTCGGGTTCTCGAAGAGCTGCTGCAACGTGAAATCAATGCCCTTCTCGCGCGCGAGCGCACGCACGCGGATGCTGCGGATGGAGTCGCCGCCGACCGCGAAGTAGTTGTCGTCGATTCCGATCGCGTCGCGGCCGAGTGCCTCGGACCACACCGACGCGATCGTCGCCTCGATCGGCGTGCGCGGGGCTACGAATGGCACGTCTTGCTCTGCGCGGCGTCCATCGGGCGACGGCAGCGCGTGCCGATCGACCTTGCCGTGCGCGGTGAGCGGCAGAGCCTCGAGCGTCACGACGAACGCCGGCACCGCGTGCTCGGGGAGCTTCGCCCGCAGGAATCGGCGAAGCTCGTCGACGGACGCCGTCTTGTCGCGGCGAAGGACGACGTACGCGGCGAGGCGCCGCTCGTCGGGTGCACCGTCGTCCGTCACGACGACGGCTTCGCCGACCGATGGATGCTCGAGCAGCGCGGCCTCGATCTCGCCGAGCTCGATGCGGAAGCCGCGGATCTTGACTTGGAGATCGATGCGCCCGAGATACTCGACGTCGCCGTTCGGAAGGCGCCGCGCGCGGTCACCCGAGCGGTAGCGTCGCGAGCCCGCGTCGCTGCTCCACGGATCGGGCACGAAGCGCGCGGCCGTGAGGTCCGGCCGATCGAGGTAGCCGCGGGCGACGCCCGCTCCGCCCACGAGGAGTTCGCCGGGCACGCCGATCGGCACGGGCTCGAGGCGCGAGTCGACGACGTCGAGGCGAAGGTCCGGGATCGCACGGCCGATGAGGCTTCGTGAGCCCTCGGCGCTGTCGTCCGCGGAGAGCGGACGATACGTGACGTGGACGGTCGTTTCCGTGATGCCGTACATGTTCACGAGGAGCGGCCGGCGATCGCCGCGACGGTCGAACCAGGGCCGGAGCGTGCGCGGGTCGAGCGCCTCGCCCCCGAAAATCACCAGGCGCAGCGACAGCCCGAGCGGCGGCGTCGCCGCCTCGTCGGCCCGCATGAGCTGGCGAAACGCGGACGGTGTTTGGTTGAGGACCGTGATCCGCTCCCGAGCCACCAGCTCGAGGAACGCCTCCGGCGATCGGCTCACCCAGAATGGGACAACGACGAGCCGCCCGCCGTGGAGCAGGGCGCCCCACATCTCCCAGACGGAGAAATCGAACGAGGCCGAGTGGAAGAGCGTCCACGCGTCGTGCTCGTCGAAATGGAACCACTCGCCAGTGGCGTCGAACAACCGCGCGACGTTTCGATGCGTCACCACGACGCCTTTGGGCTTTCCCGTCGAGCCGGACGTGTAGATCACGTAGAGCGCGTGGTCCGGAAGGACGGACGCGCGTGCGGGCTCCGGGCCGTCCGTGGAAAACGCGTCGGGATCGTCGGCGGCGAGGACCTGCGCGCGATGCTCGGGAAGTCGTGACGCGATTTCGCGAGAAGTGAGGAGGACCGCCGCCCGCGAGTCTTCGAGGAGGAACGCGATTCGATCTTTCGGATATGCGGGATCGATGGGCACGTAGGCGCCGCCGGCCTTCACGGTCGCGAGGATCCCCACGACGAGGTCGATCGATCTCTCGATGCAGACGCCGACGCGGGTCTCCGCGGAGACGCCGAGACCGCGGAGTCGTCGCGCCAGCGATTCCGCGCGCCGGTCGAGCTCGCGATACGTCAGCGAGTCTTCGCCCATCGCGACGGCGACGGCATCGGGAGTGCGGGTAACCTGCGCGTCAAATCGCTCGTTCACGCACGGCGAGCCCGCCGGCGCAATCGACGCGAGCGGCCGGGGCGATGCCCGCTCGGCGCGCTCTTCCGCGGTCAAGATCGAGAGCGCGGAAAGCGGCGCATCGGGCGCGGCGACGAGACCGTCGAGGATCGTCTGCAAGTGTCCGAGCATCCGCGAGATCGTGGCGGCGTCGAAGCGCCCCGGGTCGTGTTCGATTCGAAGCGACAAGCACTCGTCGGGTGTCGCGACGAGCGTCAGCGGGTACTTGGTTCGCTCGTGCGACCGAGCCGAATCGATCTGGAAACCCGCGGCCGACTCCAGCGCGCGAAGCGCCGCGCGCATCGGGTAGTTCTCGAACACGACGATCGACTCGAAGAGCGGCGTGCCGCGAGGCACGCGACTCGAATTTTGCGCGTCCGAAAGCGGCGTCCACTCGTGCTGGCGGATCTCGAGGAGCTCCTCTTGGATCTTTGCGAGCCAGCGCACGATCGATGCGCGAGAATCGACGCGAACGCGAACGGGGATCGTGTTGATGAACAGGCCGATCATCGATTCGACCCCGGGCAAGTCCGTGGGTCGGCCCGAAACCGTCGAGCCGAAGAGGACGTCCTCGTCGTCACCGTAGCGCGAGAGCAAGATGGCCCACGCGGCGTGGACGAGCGTGCTGACGGTGAGCCCGTGGCTCCGCGCGAAGGAATCGATCGCCGCCGTCGACGCGGCGTTCAGCCGGATCTCCGGCTCGTCGCGCGGGGAGAGCGCCGTCCCAACGAGACGGTCGACGACGAGCGGCGTCGGCGTCGCGAAGTCGCCGAGCCGCGCTCGCCAAAACGTTTCGTCGGCGGACGCATCGCGGCGTCGCAGCCACGCGATGAAGTCGCGGTACGGTCGCACCGGATCGATGATCGGAGCGCGACCGGCGCGAGCCGCGGCGTAGCGCTCGAAGACGTCGGCGAGGACCCGCGACGCGGACCAGCCATCCAGGACGAGGTGGTGAAACGTCCAAACGAGTCGGTGCGTGTCCTCTCCGAGAGCCTGCAGCGTGAGGCGAAGCAGCGGCGCCTGCGCGAGGTCAAAGCCGCGGCGGCGGTCTCCGTCGAGCCACGCCTCGAATCGCGCTTCCCGCTCCTCCTCGGCGACGCGACGCCAGTTTTCCTCGACGAACGCGACTGCGGCGCGACGCCTCACGACTTGCAGCGGCCGCTTCGGATTGTCGGCGACGAACGTCGTGCGAAGCGCCGGATGATGGTCCACCGTTTCTTGCCACGCGCGACGGAGGAGATCGGCGTCGACTGCTCCGCGCAGCAACGTGCTCGTCTGCTGGACGTAGGCACCGGTGCCGGGCTCGAGTAGATCGTGAAAGAGCATCCCCTGCTGCATCGGAGAGAGGACGTAGACGTCCTCGACGTCGAGGCTCCCCGCCGACTCGCGTGCTGCGGTGAGGGTTCGCTCGTTCATCGGAGTGCTTCCTTCACGACGCGGCCGAGGCGGCGGATCCCGGCCTCGATGCGCTCGGGCGTGCACGCGGAGAAGCTGAGCCGCATGAAGTTGGAGACTCGGTCGCCGTCGTCCGCCGCGATCGCGCGGCCCGGCACGAACGCGACGCGCTCCTTGGCCAGCGCGACACGCAATACGTCGTTCGTGTCGACGCGGCGCGGCAGCTCGACCCAATAGAAGAGGCCCGCGGCGGGCACGCGATACCGCGCCTCGCTCGGGAAGTGCGCCTCGAGCGCACGGCCCATGGCGTCGCGACGCGCGACGTACTCGCGTCGAAGGGTCGCCACGTGGTTGTCGAACGCGCCGGTGTCGAGATAGGCGGACACCGCGCGCTGAGCGAGCGTGGACACGTCCAGATCGCTCGAGTGCTTCAGGATCGACAGCCTCGCGACGACGGCCTCCGGCGCGACGATCCAGCCGACGCGCAGCGACGGCGCGAGCACCTTGGAGAACGAGCCGATCGTGAAGACCCACTGCGCGTCGTGCGCGCGGACGAGCGGTGGAGCAGGACCCGAGTAGTTCAGAAAACCGTAAGCGTCGTCCTCGATGACGGGGACTTCGTGCGTCCGTGCGATCTCGGCGAGTCGCGCTCGCTTCGCGACGCTGAGGCTCACGCCGCACGGATTATGGCCGTCCGGGATCGTGTACACGAATGCGGGCCGTGCGCCGGATTGCAGCACTGCGTCGACGCCTTCGACGTGCATTCCCGATTCGAGGTCGGTCTCCACGGTCAGCGGCCGGCAGGCGAGCGGTCTCAGTGCCATCAGCATTCCGTCGTAGGTCGCGTCCTCGACGACCGCGTGTCCGCCCGGCTCGAGGAGGAGCCGCACGAGCAGGTTGATCCCCTGCTGGGCGCCGGCGGTGAGGAAGACCTGCGACCCCGTGCACGCGACCCCGCGCGCGGCCATCCGCTTCACGACGTGCAGCTTCAGCGGTTCGAACGGGACGGCGTACTGGAGCGCCACAGGATCTCTCGAGAGCACGAGCCGAACGGCCTCCGCGATCGCATCCCGAGGAAACAGCTCCGCCGCGGGCATCCCGAGCGCGAAGGGAAAGGAGTCTTTCTCTGCCGCCATCGCTTGCAGCTCTCGCAGCAAGGATTGGTGGAGCGTCCGAGCGGCGAGGGGCGGCGTCGCGGCCGCCTTTGCGATGCCGCGGCGCTTGGCGGCCGGCTCTCGAGCCTTCACTTTGCGGACTCCCGGAGCCGCGCCACGAGGCCGTCGAGCTCCTCTTGATCGAGGTCCGCTTCGGGGAAGTCGGAGGGCGACATCGCGCCGGGCTCCGTGCCGCGGCCGAGCGCGATCAGAGTGCGCAGCGAGTCGAGGAACGCGGACGTCAGCGTCGCCACGGTGTCGCGTCGATGGATCGATTCCGAGTACGTCCACTCGACGCGAAGCCGGCCGCCCTCGACGCTCGCGTTCACGTCGAACACGTGTGCGCGCGTGCCGAGCGGCCCGAAGCACGCGCCGATCGGCTCCGGCGCAAGCGCGAACAGCGACGATCGCGCGAGCGCGGCGTCGATCTGTCCGAGGTAGTTGAAGCTGACCCCTGCGACGGGAAGCTCCGCCAGGCGTGCCGCGGCATCGCGGTCGCCCCCGTAGCGAAGCAAACCCCAGCCGAGGCCGTGTCGCGGCACCGCGCGAGCCTGCTCCTTCGCAGCGCGCAGCGCGTCACCCGCATCACGCGCGCCATCGAGGTCGAAGAGCACCGGGTGAATCGACGTGAACCAGCCGACCGTGCGCGTCAAGTCCAGCTCCGGGCCGCTCGGCGACGGCGAGCGCCGCCCATGACCCTCGACGTTCACGAGCACGCGCCGCTCGCCGCTCCAGCGCGAGAGCGCGATCGCGAGCGCTGCGAGGAGCACTTCTTCGACGCTCGCTCGCAAGGCCGTCGGCGCCTCCGCGAGGAGCGCCTTCGTCGTCTCGGGGTCGAGGTCCGCCGTCACCGTTCTCGCGTCGGCCTCGCGATTCGAGCCGGCGGGATGGTCGAGCGGCAACGGCCGCACGCGGCGCCTCGCCTCGGAAGTCCAGAAGGACGCCTCGGCCGCGACGGACTCCGATCGCGCGGCGTCCGCGAGCGACTCGGCCCAGCGTCGAAACGAAGCGGTTCTCGAAGGCAGCGACGGCGCCTCCCCGCGGAGCATCGCCCGCACGATCATCTCGAGGTCTTCGAGCAGGATGCGCCACGAGACGGCGTCGACCACGAGGTGATGGATCACGAGGAGGAGCCTCATCGGGCTCGCGTCTCCGAGGTCGAACAGGGCGGCGCGCACCAGCGGTCCGTGCGCGAGGTCGAGCGAGCCCTGCACCCGGTTGGCCGCTCCTTCGATCGCGGCGGCTCGATCGCGCGGCGCCGTACGCGTGAGGTCGACGCACTCGACGGGCACGGAGATCGGCAGCGTCGCGAGGGATTGACGCCAACCCGACTCGGTGCGCTCGAATCGCAGCCGGAGCGCATCGTGATGCTCGACGAGCCGCTCGAGAGCGCGCTCCAGGAGCGACGGCTCGAGGCGGTCCCGAACTCCGAGGGACACGGCCTGACTGAAGTGGTGCGAATCCGGTCGGTCCTGCGCGAGGAACCAGGCCTGAATCGGAGTCGGCGGAACGGGGCCGCTCGCATCGTCCGGCTCGCCGTCGTCGTCGACGCGCGTGCCGGCCACGGCAGCGAGCGCCTCGACGGTCGAGTGCTCGAAGACTTGGCGCGGCGTGATGACGATGCCCGCTTCGCGCGCGCGCGACGTGATCTGAATCGTGAGGATCGAGTCGCCGCCGAGCTGGAAGAACCCGTCGCGCACTCCCACGCGGTCGACGCCGAGAACTTCCGCCCAGATTCGAGCGAGCGCGGTCTCGACGGGGGTTCGCGGAGCGACGTACGGCTCGGCGTCGCTTCGCGCGCGGTCCGGGGCCGGCAGCGCGCGGCGATCGAGCTTGCCGTTTCGATTGAGCGGGATCGCGTCGAGGAAGACCACGGCCGCCGGCACCAAGTGCTCGGGGAGCCGCGCGCCGATGAATCTCCTCAGCTCGTCCGCCGTCGGCGACGTGCCACGGGCGACGACGTAGGCCACTAGGCGGCGGTCGCCCGGCACGTCCTCGCGCGCGATCACCGCCACGTCCGCGACGCGCTCGTGAAGGCGAAGGACGGTCGCGACCTCCGCGGGCTCGATTCGGAATCCGCGCACTTTGACCTGGTCGTCGAGTCGACCGACGAACTCGATCGCGCCGTTCGCGAGCCGCTTCACGACGTCGCCCGTGCGGTAGAGGCGCTCGCCCGGCGCCGTTGCGAACGGATCTGGCACGAAACACTCCGCGGTGAAGTCGGGGCGACCGAGGTAGCCGCGTGCCAGGCCGGGGCCGGCGATGCACAGCTCGCCCGGGACTCCCACGGGAACCGGCTCGAGGTCACGATCGAGCACGTAGAGGCGCGTGTTCGAGATCGCGCGGCCGATCGGAACCGTCGACGCACCCGCCGGGACTCGATCGACGAGCTGCCACGATGCGAACGTCGTCGACTCGGTCGGGCCGTAGACGTGGAGGAGGCGTTCGGGCGCTCCGTGCTCGAGTGCCGCGCGAACGCGGTTCGGGTCGACCTTCTCGCCGCCGAACAGGAGATGCCGCAAGGTCGAGAACGCGTGCGGCGCCTCGCTCGCGAGCTGGTTGAAGAGAGCGGTGGTGAGGAAGAGCGTCGTGATCTCGCAGTCGCGGATCTCCGCCGCGAAGTCGGCGGGCGACAGTGCGACGTCGCGCTCGATTCCCACGATGCGCGCGCCGTTCGCGAGCGCGCCCCAGATCTCGAACGTCGCCGCGTCGAACGACACGCTCGAGGCGTGCGCGATGCGGTCTCTCGCATCGAGCGCCACGTAGTTCGTGTCGCGCACGAGGCGAACGATCGCGCGGTGCGGCACGGCAATGCCCTTGGGCGTGCCGGTCGAGCCCGACGTGAAGATCACGTACGCGAGGTTCTGCGAGCGAGCGCCTCCGGTCGGCCGGCCATCGGGCTCGCGCGCGAGGGCGTCCGCCTCGACGTCGATCGAGAGGGTCGGCACGCCCTGAGGCGCGAGGCGGTCGAGAAGTCGCGAGGCGGTGACGATCGCGGTCGCACCCGCGCCGGCGATGAGGAACGCGATCCGCTCGCGCGGGTACGCGGGATCCAGCGGCACATACGCGCCGCCCGCCTTGAGGATCGCGACGAGCGAGACGACGAGGTCGGCCGATCGCTCGAGGCAAACGGCCACGCGCGCTTCCGGTCCGACGCCGAGCGATAGCAGGCGATGCGCGAGACGATTGGCGCGGCGATCCAGCTCGCCGTAGGTCAGCGACTCGCCGTCGAAGTCGAGCGCGACGGCATTCGGCGCGCGATCGACCTCGTCCTCGAAGAGCTCGTGCACGCACTTCTCGGCGGGAAAGTCCGTCGACGTGTCGTTTCCGTCGAGAAGCAGACGGCGGCGCTCGGCGTCGCCGACGAGCGAGAGGCGGCCGAGCGTCTCGTGGGACCGTGCCGGGAGGTTTTCGAGCAGCGTGACGAGCATCGCGAGCAGCCGCTCGACTCCGTCGCCGTCGAGGCGAGCGGCATCGAAGCCGAGCGCCAACTCGATTTCGGCGCCGGGCGCCACCATCAGCGCGAGCGGATAGTGCGTCCGCTCGGAGAGCTCGATTCGTCGGACCTCGAGACCCGCGCAGCGCTCGGGCGCAAACGAGTCGCTCGGATAGTTCTCGAACACGACGATCGAATCGAACAGCGAGACGCCGCGCGGAACGTCGCTCCACTTCTGGATGGAGGCGAGCGGGCTCCACTCCAGAGGACCCATCGCGACGAGATCGTCTTGCAGCGCGCGCAGCCACGGCACGAGCGGCGCCGACGATTCGACGCGTGCACGGACCGGCAGTGTGTTGATGAACAAGCCGACTCGCTCGTCCATCCCCGGGAGATCCGCGGATCGGCCCGACGTCGTCGAGCCGAACACCACGTCGTCCTGGCCGCTCGTTCGCGCGAGGACGACGGCCCAAGCGCCGAGGAGGAGCGTATTCGGGGTGAGCCGATGCTTGCGTCCGAACGCGAGCAGCGCGTCCGTCGCAGATGCGGACAGCCGCGTGCTCCGCTCGTGTTGAACGGAGGCTCCGGCCACGGGCCGTGCGCCGTAGAGAGGCGTCGGCGATTCGAAGCCGGCGAGGCGCGACCTCCAGAAAGACTCCGCGGCCGCGCGGTCTCGTCGCGCAAGCCAAGCCATCCAGTCGCGATTCGCTCGCGGCGGCGGCAGCCGAACCTCCCGACCCGCGACGAGCGACTCGTACGCGTCGAGCACTTCGCGGATCACGAGCGACGACGACCATCCGTCGAGGAGCGCGTGGTGGAAGCTCCACGTGAACCGATGTGCGTCGGGCCCGATCGCGTGGAGGAAGAGTCGGACGAGCGGGGGACGCGCGAGATCGTAGCCGCGCTCGCTCGCGGGGATCGTCGCCGGATCGCGGCGCTCGAGCGGAACGTCGATGGCCTCGTGCACCACTTGAAGCGGCTCGTCGAGCCCGTCCCAGACGAACGACGTGCGCAGGGCGGCGTGCCTCTGGACGACGTGCCGCCACGCGCGCTCGAACGCGTCGACGTCGAGCGGTCCGTGGATCTCGCACGTCAAGTCCTCGATGTACGCGTCGGATGTGGGGTCGGCGAGCGCGTGGAAGAGCAACCCCTGCTGCAAAGGCGAGAGCGGAAAGATTGCCTCGACGCGTTCGGCCGTCATCGGCGAGATCCCTTCTTCGCCTGGCGGACCGTCGCGAGCACCCGGTCGAGCTTTTTCTGGTCGAGGCCGGCGTCGGGGAAGTCGGATGGCGTGTAGCTTCCGGCGCTCGGATCCTGGCAGTGGGCGACGAGCGCGCGCAGCGACTCGAGGTAGCTCGCGCAGAGCAGCTCGATCGTCTCGCGACGATGGAGCTTCTCGCCGTAGGTCCACTCCACCTCGAGCCGGCCGCCGGTCACGCTCGCGTTGACGTCGATCGAGTGGCTTCGGCGCGCCGCCGGCGAATGGCACGGACCGATCGGTTCCTTCGCCCAGCCGAACGCCGCGCCGGCGGGCAGCGACGCGTCGATCTGCCCGACGTAGTTGAAGCTCACCTCGGCTTGGGGCAGCTGGCGAAGCTGCGCCGCGAGTGCGGCGTCGCCGCGAACGTAGCGCAAGAGGCCGTATCCGATCCCGCGATGCGGGATCGTGCGTAGCGTTTCCTTGGTCGCCTTGATCGTCTCGGCCGGCCCATTCGCCGACGTCGAGTCGAGGAGAACGGGGAAGACCGACGTGAACCAGCCCACCGTGCGGGAGAGGTCGACGCTCGGGCTCGCCGTCTCGTCGCCGAGCTGCGGCTCGCGCCCGTGACCCTCGAGGTCGACGAGAAGGCGGCGATGACCCGTCCACTTCGCGAACGCGAGCGCGAGTGCGGCGAGGAGGAGGTCGTTGACCTCGGTGTGATAGGCAGCGCGCGAATCCTGGAGCAGTGCACGCGTTTCAGCCGCGTCGAGCCGTCCCGTGACCGTGCGAGCCGAGGCCTGATCGTTCGCGCCCGCGGAGAAGTCCATGGGGAGCGGTGCGATCGTGCGGCGAGGCTCGGCGAGCCAATGGGCGATCTCGGCTTCGATCGAGGAACTTCGCGCGTGCTCGACGAGGCGCTCGCTCCATTCCGCGAACGACGTCGTCTTCGGCGGAAGCTCGATCGGGTCGCCGCGACGGATCGCCTCGCACGCCGCCCACAGGTCTTCGAGGAGGATGCGCCACGACACGGCATCCACCGCGAGGTGATGGATCGCGAGGAAGAGTCGCGCGGGACGATCCGCTCCGAGGTCGAACCACGCGGCGCGAAAGAGCGGCCCGTCGGAAAAGTCGAGCCCGCACTGGATCGCTGCTGCTGCGTTCTCGATCGCACGCGCGCGCGCGGCGTCGCCGAGCGCCGAAACGTCGTGACGCTCGAACGGGACGGTGACCTCGAGGCCGGCGTGCGTTTGCGTCCAACCCGACGCGCTCTGCGTGAAACGAAGCCGAAGCGCGTCGTGGTGAACGACCCCGTACCCGAGCGCACGCTCGATCGTCGCGGGATCGAGAGACCGCGGCACTTCGAGCATCACGGCTTGGTTCCATTGATGAGCGTCCGCGAACGCTTCCTCGAAGAACCAGTGCTCGATGGGCGTGAGCGGCGCCTCTCCGACGATCGGCCCTTGCTCCGCGATCACCGGCTCGGCGGTGCCCGCGACCGCTGCCAGCTTCTCGATCGTCGGGTGCTGGAAGAGGTGGCGCGGAGTCAAGACGAGGCCGGCCTCTTTCGCCTTCGAAACGATTTGGATGGCGAGGATCGAATCGCCTCCGAGGGCGAAGAAGTCTTCGTGCACGGAGACGCGCGCGACGCGCAACACCGACGCCCAGATCTCGGCGAGCTTCGCCTCTGCTTCGGTCCGCGCGGCGACGAACGCGGCCGACGATTCCGCCCGATCGGGGATGGGCAACGCGCGGCGGTCGACCTTCCCACTGGAGTTTCTCGGCAGCGAGTCGAGGAACGTGAACGTGGCCGGAATCAGGTGAGCGGGGAGCCGCGCGTGCAGGAAGGCGCGCAGCGTGGCGGCATCCGGCGCGGGGCTCTTGGCCGAAACGACGTAGGCCGCCAGGTGCGCGTTGCCCGGCGTGTCCTCGCGTCGTGCGACGGCGGCTTCGCGCACCCCTTCGCGCGAGACGAGCGCGGCCTCGATTTCGCCGAGCTCCACGCGGAATCCGCGCAGCTTGACCTGATCGTCGCGCCGGCCGAGGAACTCGACATTTCCGTCCGCGAGACGCCGGCCGAGATCGCCCGTTCGATAGAGCCGCGCCCCTTCGTCGCCGCCGAACGGATCGGGGACGAACGCTTCGGCCGTGCGGTCGGGTTGGCCGAGGTATCCGCGCGCGACGCCCGGTCCGCCGACGACGATCTCGCCGACGGTCCCGTCGGGCGCCAGCTCCAGCTCCGAGTCGAGGATGTAGATCCGCGAGTTGCCGACCGGCTTGCCGATGGGAGGTTTTCGATCGGGGTCGTTCCGATCGATCGTCCACGTCGTCGCGTCGATCGTCGTCTCGGTCGGGCCGTAGAAGTTGTGGAGGCTCGCGGGGAGGCGAGACACGAACTTCGCGACGAGCTCGGCAGAAAGCGCTTCGCCTCCGCACGTGACGCGACGGAGCGAGTGGAGCGCGTCGACGCCCGGCTCGTCGAGGAAGACCGTCAGGAGCGAGGGCACGAAGTCGACGACCGTGATGCGTTCGGCGGCGATCGTTCGCACGAGGTAGGCAGGGTCCATCTCGCCGCCGGGCCGCGCAAGGACGAGGCGCGCGCCCGCGACGAGCGTCGAGAAGATCTCCCATACCGACACGTCGAAGCTCCACGCGGCCTTCTGCAGAAGCGAGTCGCGCGAGTCGAGCGGCAGCGCCGCTCGTCCCCACGCGAACCGATGACTCACGCCGCGATGCGAGACCATCACGCCCTTTGGCGTGCCGGTCGAGCCGGACGTGTAGATCACGTACGCGAGATTGCTCGGTGACACGCCCGACTCGAAGAGATCCGAGCTCTCGGCAGCGATGGCGTCTCGCTCCCGATCGAGGCAGAGCGTGCGAACTCCCGCAGGCAGGTCGGGCACGTGTCGAGTCAGCGTCACGACGAGCGCGGCGCCCGCGTCCTTCACCTGGAATGCCAGGCGCTCTCGCGGATGCGACGGATCCAGGGGAAGGTACGCCCCGCCCGCTTCGAGAATCGCGAGCATCGCGACGATGCCGTCGACCGACCGTTCGAGGCAAAGCCCCACCACCACGTCCGGCCGTACGCCGAGCGCGTGCAAGCGGCGCGCGAGGCGGTGAGCGCGGCGCTCCATCTCGGCGTACGTGACCGACTCGCCCTCGGAAACGATCGCCACGGCATTCGGCGTTCGCGCCGCCTGCTCGCTCACGCGATCGTGGACGCGACCGTCGCACGGGATCTGCTCCCGCGTGCCGGCGGCCTTTGCCACGAGGAGGCAGCGCTCGCTTTCGGGCACGATCGGAAGTGCGCCGAGGCGCGCGTCGGGGCGCGCGATCATCCCTTCGAGCAAGGTTTGAAGGCCCTCGAGCGTTCGTGTAATGGAGTCGGGATCGAATCGCCGGCGTGGATAGCTCAGAGCAAGCGTGAGGCGGTCGCCCGGAACCACGGCCAGCGTGAGCGAGTAGTTCGTCCGCTCGATGGATCGGATGTTGCGGATCTCCAGGCCGGCGTAGGGGCGCCGCAGCGACTCGTCGATCGGATAGTTCTCGAAGACGACGATGCTGTCGAAAAGCGCGGTGCCGTGCGGCACGCCGCTCCACGCCTGCACCTGCGAGAGCGGACTCCATTCGTACGCTCGTGCTTCGGCTTGTTGCGCTTGGATCGACGTCAGCCAGGGCACGAGCGCTGGGGATCGCGTCACGCGCACGCGAAGCGGAAGGGTGTTGATGAACAGCCCGACCATCGTTTCGACGCCCGGAAGATCGAGCGGCCGACCGGACGCCGTGACGCCGAACGCAACGTCATCCTCGCCGCTCGTTCGTGCGAGGAAGAGTGCCCAGGCACCCTGGAGGATCGTGCTGAGCGTGAGACGGTGGCTCCGCCCGAACGCGCGCAGCGCTTCGGACGTTTCGGCGGTGAGCCGCAGCGCATGCTCCTCGTGGCCGTCTCCTCGCGCCATCGCGACGTCGCGGGACGCGAACGAGTCGAGCCATGGGAGAGGCGTCGGTGCCGAGAAGTCGCCGAGCAATCGCCGCCAGTAGGCCTCGGCGCTCGATGGATCCTGCTTCCGGAGCCACGTGACGTAGTCGCGGTACGGGACGGCGGGGCCGAGCTTCGCCTCGCGGTGCTGAAGACGCGCTTCGTACGCCTCGAACACGTCTCCGAGAAGCAGCGGAATCGACCAGCCGTCGAGCAGGATGTGATGATGGCTCCACACGAGCCAGTGCTCGTGCTCGGCGATGCGGATGAGGGTCAAGCGCGCGAGCGGCGCGTCGGCCAGCCGGAATCCGCGGCGGCGGTCCGCCTGCAGGAACGCGTCGAGGCGGTCGGTTCGCTCGGTCGGCGAGAGACCGCTCCAGTCCTGGCGATCGATTGCCATCTCCGCGGCTTCTTGAACGACTTGAACGGGTTCGTCGAGTCCTTCCCAGACGAACGCCGTGCGGAGGATGGCGTGCCGATCGACGGCACACTGCCACGCGCGCTCGAACAGGTCGGCGTCGAGCGGTCCGGCGAGCGTGCACGTGAGCTGCTCGACGTACAGCGCCGACGCCGGATCCGACAGCGTGTGGAACAGCATCCCCTGCTGCATTGGCGTCAGCGGGTAGATCGCGCCTAGCCGGTCGACGCTCATCGGCGGGGGCTCTTCTTTCCGCGGGTGACGGTCTCGACGATTTTCGCGAGCGCGATCGGATCGAGATCGACGTCCGGGAAGTCGGCCGGGTCGTACGTTCGTCCGCCTGCCGTGCGGCCGTGCGCCACGATCGCTCGAAGCGATGAGAGGTGTCGTTCCGCGAGTCTCTCGATGGTCGCGCGGCGGTGGCGTCGCTCGCCGTACGTCCACTCGACGCGAAGCGCGTCGTCGGACACGCTCGCGTTCACCTCGATCAGGTGCGTTCGAAGCCCGGTTGGCGCTCTCGACGGGCCGATCGATTCCGCAGCGAAGCGGAACGGGCTCGACTTCGGTAGCGCCGAATCGAGCTGCCCGAGATAGTTGAAGAGGATTTCCGCGGGTGGCATCGCGCCGAGCGCGTCGCCCGAGCCTCTGGGCGTGCGCGCGTACCGCAGGAGCCCGTAGCCGATCCCGTGGCGCGGGACCGCACGGCAATGCCGCTTCACCGACGCGAGCGATTCGGCCGGGCCGCGCGCGCCCGACAGGTCGAGGAAGAGCGGGAACAGCGCGGTGAACCAACCGACGGTGCGCGTGAGGTCGATTTCTGGGTGCGATTGGCTCATCAAGACACTCGGCTCGCGGCCGTGTCGCTCGACGTCGACTCGAAGTCGGCGAGACCCGGTCCACGTCGAGAGCGCTTCCGCGAGCGCGGCGAGGAGGATCTCGTCGACGCGAGCGCGGAGGAGCGACGGCGTCTCTTGGAGGAGCGCACGAGTCTCGTCGCGATCGAGCGATGCCGAGATCGTTCGTGCCGAGTCCTGAGAGTTCGCACCGTCGCTGACATCGGTGGGAATCGGAGCGGCGCTGCGGCTCGCATCGGCGAGCCAGAACGGCTGCTCGTCTTCGAGTGCGTTCGAGTTCGCGAGCGCATCGAGCCCCCTGGCCCAATCCGAGAACGAGGCCGTCTTCGCCGGAAGCTCCACGGGGCCGCCGAGTCGAAGCGCTTCGCATGCGGCGGCAAGATCGTCGAGGAGGATTCGCCACGAGACGCCGTCCACGACGAGATGATGCGCAACGAGGAAGAGCCGCGCCGGCTCACCGGGGCCGAGGTCGAACCACGCGGCTCGCACGAGCGGACCTCGGGCGAGATCGAGGCTCGACTGGAGATCGGCGGCCGTCGACTCGATCGAGCGCTGCCGCGCGCGCGGGTTGGCTCCCGAGAGATCGACTCGCGTGAACGGCGCGGTCGCGCTGCCCGCGGCGTGCACTTGCTGCCATGCCGAGCGCAATTTCGTGAAGCGAAGGCGAAACGCGTCGTGGTGCTCCGCGACGCGCTGCAAGGCGCTCTCGAGTCGTGCAGCCCCGATCGAGCGATCGACTTCGAGGAGAACCGCCTGGTTCCAGTGATGCGGATCCGCGAACTTCCGTTCGAAGAACCAGCGTTGAATCGGGGTGAGCGGAGCGGCACCGGCGACCTCGCGCACAATGCCTGATGCGCCTCGCCCGACTTCGCGGGAGACGTCGGCCAGCTCGCCGATCGTCTGGCGCTCGAAGATCTGGCGCGTCGTCAGCGCGAGTCAGGCCTTTCGCGCGGCGGCCACGATTTGGACGGCAAGGATGGAGTCGCCGCCGAGCTCGAAGAAATTGTCATGGATGCCGACGCGGTCGATGCGAAGGACCTTCGTCCAGATCGCGGCGAGGGCGTTCTCGGCCGCGCTGCGCGGTGGCTCGAATGCGCGCTCGAGGGCGGGCCGCGCCGTTGCCGGCGCGGGCAGGGCACGCCGATCGAGCTTGCCGTTCGGCGTTCGCGGCAGCGCATCGAGGAACACGAACGACGCGGGCAGCATGTGCTCGGGAAGCGTCGTCGCGAGGAATCGGCGCAGCTCGCCGGTCGACGGGCTCGCGCCGTCTCGCTTCACGAGATACGCGACGAGGCGCTTGTCGCCGGGGTGGTCCTCTCGAACGATCACGGCCGAAGCGCGAACCGCGTCGTGCTTCGAGAGCGCCGACTCGATCTCGCCCGGCTCGACGCGGAAGCCCCGCACCTTCATTTGATCGTCGACGCGGCCGCAGTACTCGAGCGCGCCATCCGACCGCCAGCGCGCGAGATCGCCCGTTCGATAGAGTCGCGCCTGCGGCTCTCGCGAAAATGGATCTGGGACGAAGCGCTCTGCAGTGAGGTCGGGCCGCCCGAGATACCCGCGCGCGACGCCGACGCCGCCGATGCAGATCTCGCCCGGCACGCCGACGGGGACGACCTCGCCGCCGGCGTCGAGCAGGACGACCCGCGCGTTTCGAATGGGTCGCCCGATGGCGGGCGGCGCGTGGAGTCCTTCGGGGTGCTCGTGAACGGTCGTGAAGATGCTCGCTTCGGTCGGGCCGTAGGCGTTCACGAAGCGGCGACCGCGAGACCATCGCGCCGCGTTGTCCGCGCCGCAGGCCTCGCCTCCGACGACGATCGTCGCGAGGTCGGGAAAATCGCCCCACGGAATCGAGCCGAGCAGCGTGGGCGAGATCGCGATGAGATGCGACACGCGCTCGTCTCGAAGGCGCGCGGCAAATCGATCCGGCGACAAGATCGCGTCCCGGTCGATGAATCGGACTTCGGCGCCGGCCGCGAGCGCCGTGAGGATTTCGAGGGCGGAGGCATCGAAGCTCGTGGACGCGAGCTGCGCGACGCGGTTGCCGGGCCGCACGTCGAACGCCGACACCGCGGCCTCGATGGCATTGGCGACGCCACGATGTTCGACCATGACGCCCTTCGGCGTTCCAGTGGACCCGGACGTGTAGATCACGTAGGCGAGATCCGATGGCGTCGAGACGACGTCCGGCCGCGTGTCGCTTTCGCGTTCGAGCGAGCCGACCTCGGCGTCAAGCGACAAGAGCGTCGCGCCGTTCTTCGGCAACAGGCTTTCGAGTCCGGAGCGCGTGACGATCACCCGCGGCTTCGAGTCCTTCACGAGAAACGCGAGGCGCTCCTTCGGATACGTGGGATCGAGCGGCACGTACGCGCCGCCCGCCTTCATCGTGGCGAGCATGGCGACGGCGAACTCGACCGAGCGGTCGAGGCAGAGCGCGACGCGCGCACCCGGTCCGACGCCGAGGGCGAGCAGACGGTTCGCGAGGCGGTTCGCGCGACGATCCAGCGCGCCATACGTCAGCACCTCGCAATCGTCGACGACGGCGACGGCGTCGGGCGACCGTGCGGCTTGCACCTCGAAGAAGTCGTGCACGCGCCGCGCGGCAGGCGCGACCTTCGCGCCGCGACCCGCATCGAGGACCGCGTGGCGCTCCGTTTCCGACAAGAGCGGGATCTTCGAGATCCGACGGCCGGGGTCGGTGACGACCGCGTCGAGGATCGCGCGGAAGTGCGCGATCAGGCGACGCACGGTCTCGCGGTCGAAGAGGTCGGTCGCGTACTCGAGCGTGCCGTCGAGTCCGCCGTCCCGCTCGAGGAACGCCAAGCTGAGGTCGACGAGCGCCGCGCCGCGATCGACCTCGGTCGTCGTCGCGCGGAGTCCGTCGAACGCGATCGGCGGCGTCGCCGCGTTCTGAAGGACGAGCATCACTTGGAAGAGCGGTTCGTGGCTGAGGCTTCGCTCGACGCCCAGCGAGTCGACGAGCTTTTCGAACGGGAGATCGGGGTGGGCGAACGCGCCGAGCGAGACGTCGCGCACGCGCGCGAGGAGTTCGTCGAACGTGGGATCGCCCGACAGGTCGACGCGCATCACGAGTGTGTTCGCGAAGAAGCCGATCAATCCCTCGAACTCTCGCCGATCGCGCGCCGCGAGCGCCGTTCCGACGCAGACGTCGTCCTGGCCACCGTATCGATGCAGAAGAACGTCGAAGGCGGCGAGAAAGGTCATGAAGAGCGTGGCGCCCTCATTCCGGCCGAGGTCCTCGAGACGCGCCACCAGCGCGGCGGGAAGCCCGAAGGCCTCGCGCGCGCCGCGATGGCTTTGGGCCGCGGGCCGCGGGCGATCGGTCGGCAACGCGAGCACCGGCGCGCCGTCGAGTCGCTCGCGCCAGTAATCGAGCCGCTCGTCGAGCGCCGCGCCGCGAAGGCACTCGCGCTGCCAGGCGGCGAAGTCGGCGTACTGGAGCGGAAGCGGCGGCAGGGGCGCGGCGCTTTCGCCGGCTTCGTACAGCGCAGCGATCTCGTGCAGAAGAACACCGGCAGACCAACCGTCCGAGACGATGTGGTGCATCGTGAGCAGCAGATCGTGCTCGTCGCTCCCGCGCCGGTATAGCGTGGCGCGCACCAGCGGTCCCGACGCGAGGTCGAAGGGCCGGCGCGCTTCGAGCGCGGCGAGGCGCTCGACTTCGTCGGCGTCGCGCACTTCGATCAGCGGCAAGTCGACACGGAGTTCCGGCGAGACTCGCGCGACCGGACGGCCTTCCACGGTCGGAAATGCAGTGCGGAGCGCCTCGTGACGGCGGACGACCGCGTTCAGCGATCTCTCGAGGCGGGCCGAGTCGAGCGGACCGTCGAGGTGCACGCGAACAGGGATCGCGTACAGCGCGCTGCCGGGGTCGAGATGATCGAGGAACCAGAGCCGTTGCTGAGCGAACGACAACGGCCGCTCCCGGCCTTCGGCGAGCGGGACGAGCGGAGGCGTCGCGGCTGAGGGTTTGGTGCGCATCGCGTCGAGGCGAGCGGCGAGTCCCGCGAGCGTCGGGTTCTCGAAGATCAAGCCGATCGGGACTTCCAAGCCGATCGTGCTTCGGATTTGGGCGAGGACCTCCGCGGCCCGCAGCGAGTCGCCGCCGAGGCGAAAGAAGTCGTCGTCGATGCTGACGTCGTCGACCTCGAGCACTCGCGCCCAAATCGCCGCGAGGTCGCGCTCGAGCACGGTTCGTGCCGGCGATCCGCCGCGTTCGCGCGGGAACTCCGTCGACGCGACGGCGTCGAGTTCGCCGGCGAGGTGGGCCGAGCGGCACGCGTGGCGCTGCACCTTGCCGCTCGTCGTCTTCGGGAGCGCGCCCGGCTTCAGAAGAACGGCCGCGTGGAGTCGCAGCTCGTGCTGCAGCGCCACGGCGCGCCGCATCGCGTCGAAGACCGAACGAACATCGGATGCGTCGAAGGCACGATCGACCTCGGCCGCGACGACGACGCGCTCCTCGGCATCCCCTTCGACGGAGATCGAAAACGCCGCCGAGCCGCCCGTGCGGATCGCGGGATGGCTCGTCTCGATCGAGGCCTCGATGTCTTGCGGATAGTGGTTGCGACCCCGGACGATGATCAAATCCTTGAGGCGTCCGGTGACGAAGAGTTCTCCGTCGCGCAGGAACCCGAGGTCGCCGGTTCGGAGGAACCGCCTCGGGTCGCGGCCGTTCTCGCCCGCGATCGTCGCGCCGAACGTGCCGGCGGTTTCCTCGGCGCGTCGCCAATAGCCGCGCGAAACGCTCGGGCTGGAAACCCAGATCTCGCCGACCTCGCCGGCGGCGACGCGCGTCGCGCGGTCCGGCTGCACGATCGCAATTTCTTCATCGAGTATGGCGCGGCCGCAGCCGACGAGCGTTTTCGAGCTTCCGTTCGACTCGGTCGTCTCGACGACGTGGTGGGCCTCGAGCGCCGAGGCGTGGACCGTGCACGTGACGGGCGGCGCCGATCGGAACCCGGCCGAGACGACGAGCGTCGATTCCGCGAGTCCGTAGCCGGGGAAGAACGTCTCGCGCCGGAAGCCGCAGGGAGCGAACGCCTCGACGAAGCGGTCGAGCGTCGCATGTCGCACCGGCTCGGCGCCGTTGAACGCGACCGCCCACGACGAGAGGTCGAGCGCGGCTCGTTCCGCGGGCGTGATCTTGGAAACGCACAGGTCGTAGGCGAAGTTCGGCCCGCCGCTCGTGGTCACCCGGTACTTCGAGATCGCCTGCAGCCAGCGCAGCGGCCGTTGCAGGAAGTGGACCGGGGACATCAGGATGCAGGGCGCGCCGACGAACACCGCCTGCAGCGCGTTGCCGATGAGCCCCATGTCGTGGAAGAGCGGCAGCCACGACGCGATCACCGATTGTTCCGTGTGCTCCCAGCAGGTTTGGAGCGCGCGTTCGTTGTGGGCGAGGTTGCCGTGGCTCACCATCACGCCCTTCGGGGACGCGGTCGAGCCGGACGTGTACTGAAGGAATGCGAGCGAGTCGGCGTCGATATCCGGGCGCCGCCACGAGTCGGCCGATTCCCCGTGGAGGGCGTCGGTCGCGAGGAATCGAAGGTCGCTTGGGTCCCACTCGGCCCTTGCCCGCAGACCGTCGAGCATTGCCGTGGTCGCGAGCGCGATCGCGGGGGCCGCGTCGCGCGCGATGGCCCGGAGGCGCGGCAGCATTCGGGCGTTCGCCGGCGGGTAGAGGGGCACCGCGACCACTCCCGCATACAGGCAGCCGTAGAACGCAACGACGTAGTCGAGCCCTTGAGGATGCAGCAGGAGCGCGCGCTCACCGACGGGTACGCACTCGCGAAGGTGGACGGCGAGCGCTCGCGCGCGGCGGTCGAGCTCGGCGTACGTGAGGGTCGATTCCCGGCTCTCGCCGTCTTCGAGGTAGGCGAGGGCCAGGCGGTCAGGCGCTCGAGTCGCCCTCCATCGGAGGACGTCGACGAGGGTTTCCGCGGATGGGATCACGTTGGGGTGATGCGCGCTTAGTCGCGCGTCCCGGAAAACTCGGCCCTCGTGCGGGTGAAGTCGTGCGGCTCGCTCATCATATCCCCTCACTCACACTAGGAAGACGAAGCACCTGCCGGTACGCCGGCTCCACCGAGATGCCCGATGCGGCCGCCGTCCCCTTCTGGCGATCGCCCGCTTCCGTCCTCATCTGCAATACCCGAAGCGCGGAACATTCTAATCGAAGGTCGCGGTCGGGTGCCAGAGACGAGGGGGCCACAGGGTGTGCAGATCCCAGCGCTGGTTGGGTTTGCAGCCAAAGACGGTGGGCCGTCGAACTAGCGCGGCGGGTGCGGCGCGCGCTCCAAAACCAGCCGCGCGGCAGTCACGTCCTCGACGGCGAGGCCGAGCGATTTGAAGAGTGTGATCTCGGTCGGCGACTCGCGGCGTGCGCGGCCCGCGAAGACGTCGCCGATTTCCGCGACCGGCGTTGCCTTCGACAGGATCACATCGCCCGCCTCGCGCGCCGCGGCTTCGCGCGAATCGACGAAGAGTCGCGAGCGGCGCATCGTCTCGTCGTCGAGTTCGCGCCAGTCGGGGCGGCACGCGCCGACGGCGTTCACGTGCGCGCCGGGCGAGAGCCATTCGCCGCGCAAGACGGGCGTCGTCGACGACGTCACGGTCACCACGATGTCCGCGCCGCGGACCGCTTCCTCGGCCGTCGCGCAGGCGCGCGCGCCCTCGAAGCGCCGAGCGTTTCGCGGCGACCAGACGCGAGCGTCGTCGATGCGTCGCACGGTCGAGATCGCGTCGAGGTGGCTCCTCGCCTGTACGCCGGATCCGAGGAGCGCGAGCACGTGCGCGTCCGGGCGCGCGAGCGCCTTCGTCGCGGCCGCCGACACCGCCGCCGTCCGCATCTCGGTGATGAGCCGGCCGTCCAAGGTCGCGATCAAGCGCCCCGTCTCCGGCTCGAAGAGAAGAATCGTCGCGAGATGCGTCTCGACCCCGCGCGCGGCATTCCCGGGATAGAACGTGACGAGCTTTGCGCCGAGCGCGCGCCAATACGCCGGCATCACGCCGAAGAACCCGCCGTGCTCGCGAACCGGCACGACCGTCCTCACCGGCTGCGCCACCTCCCCATTCGAAAACGCAGCCAGCGCCTCCTCCATCGCCGGAATGAGCGAATCATAGTCGAGCCGCCGCCGCACCTCCTCTTCATCGAATTGCATCCCCACTGCATAAGGTCGCCATTCGCATTCCGCAAGCCCCGTCTATTGGGGTCAGACCCCGGACGACGGCGCGCGACGGGATGGCCCCCGGCCAAAAGGGTCAGACCCTTTCCGACGGCGGGCGACGCGACGTGGGCTTGCGAGTCAGCACCGGCTAACTGTGCCAGGCACCGAACGACGGCGTGTGGGGCCAGTGCAGGGGATTCAGCGAGCGTCTTCGGCGAGCTTGCGCCAGTCGTCGAGCGGGAGGAGGGACGGGAGGGCGAGTTCGACGGTCAGCGTCTTCGTTCCGCGGCGGACGGTGACTTGGAGCGCGCCGCCGGGGATTCGCGGGCCGAGTGCTCGACGAAGGGACGCCTCGGTCGCTTCGGGTTGCCCCTCGATCGCCGTGATGACGTCGCCAGCGTGGAGGCCGGCATTTGCTGCGGGCTCGCCTCCCCCGACGTTGAGGAGGCGAATCGATGTTTCGTGTCCGGGCTCACGAACCGTCGCCGCGAACCTCACGCCCAGGCGTCGCTCCGGGTCGATCGCCCGCAGGCGCCGGCTAGCTTCCTCGGTCAGCGGAACGCGGTCGTAGAGAAGGTGACCCTCGTCATCGCGGACGTCGGTGAGCGTGATGAGGTCGTCCTCGACGGTGACGCTGTCGAGCGGAATCGTGTCGCCGTTCCACTGGACTCGGCTACTCCCGTCGGCCCGCCGGACGTACCGCAGCTCGCCGCGCGCGTCGGTCATGCGCCACTCCCAGCGCCCGCCACGGTCGAAGAATTCTCCGAGATGCTGCACGCCGCCTTTGAGTCCGCGAGACGATGACAAGCTGAGCGTGAGGACGATGCCGAGAACGATGACCGCGACGACCGGGATCCACACCGACGAACGAACTCGCTTGACGGCGTTGGCGACCCAACTCATGGAATCTGGCTCCCGTTGACGAGTCGACGGATTCGGCAACCTCTGTCGGGGATTCTACACGGATTGCCGTTGGCTCGAGAAATCGCGCCGGCACGTTGTTGTTGGGTGTCTGTCGCGGTGTGCGACGGATAGAATCCCGGGCCAATGAAAAGCGTCGGGCGCAACGTCGAGCGGAAGGAAGGGGCCGCGAAGGTCTCGGGCGCGGCGCGCTACGTCGACGATCTTTCGTTTCCGGGGATGCTGTACGGGGTGACGATTCGCTCGTCGATTCCGTGCGGCGAGATCGCGTCGATCAAGCTCGACTTTTCGCGCAAGGGATTCACGGTCGTCGATCATCGCGACGTGCCGGGGAAGAACGTGATCGCGCTCATCGACGACGACCAGCCGTGCCTCGCCGAGCGCGAGGTTCGCCACGCGGAAGAACCGATCCTGCTGCTCGCGCACGAGGAACGCGAAGCGCTCGTTGCCGCGCGACGCGCGGTGCGCATCGACTATCGCGCGCGCGAGCCGCTCTTCGATCCGCGCCGGTCGACGAAGGCATTCAAAGAGATTGCGATCGACAAGGGCGACGTCGAGCGCGGGTTCGCCGAAGCGGACGTCGTCGTCGAGGGCGAATACACGTCGGGCCACCAAGAGCAGCTCTACGTCGAGACGAACGGCATGATCGCCGTGCCGGAAGGCGGCGGCATCACGGTCTACGGCTCGCTCCAGTGTCCCTACTACGTGCACGCGGCGCTCGTGAAGCTGCTCGGCCTCCCGCCGAAACGCGTGCGCGTCATGCAGTGCGAGACGGGCGGCGGCTTCGGCGGCAAGGAGGAGTACCCCTCGATGATCGCGGGCCACGCGGCGCTCCTCGCCCTGAAAGCGCGGCGACCCGTGAAGATCGTCTACGACCGCGCCGAAGACATGGCCGCGACCACGAAGCGCCATCCCGCGATCGTTCGCCACCGAACGGGCGTAAAACGCGACGGCCGCATTACCGCGATGGACGTCGACGTGCTGATGGACGGCGGCGCGTACGCGACTCTGAGCGCGGTCGTCCTCTCGCGCGGAGTGCTCCACGCGACCGGCCCGTATCGCTGTGATCACGTGAAGATCCGCGGCCGCGCGGTGATGACGAACACGCCGCCGAACGGCGCCTTCCGCGGATTTGGCGCGCCGCAGACTCTGTTCGCCGCCGAGGTGCACGTGGAGCGCATCGCCGAAACGCTCGGCCTCGATCCCGTGAAGCTGCGCGAGAAGAACGCGCTGCGTCCCGGCGACACGACCGCGACCGGCCAGACGCTCGGCCGCGACGCGAGCGCGCTGCAAGTCCTTCGCGAGGCCGTGCGCGTCTCCGACTTCCACCGTAAGCGCGACGAATATCGCGGAACGAACCGCGGCATCGGCCTCGCGCTCTATCTCCACGGCTCGGGATTCACGGGCGGCGGCGAATTGAAGCTGGCGTCGAAGGCGTCGTTGGAGCTGACCGAGACCGGCGCGCGCATTCTCGTCGCGTCCACCGAAATCGGGCAGGGCACGCGGACCATGCACGCGCAGATCGTCGCCGAGACGCTGGGCTGGCCTTACGACGCGATCGAAGTCTCCGATGTCGACACCGCGCGCGTGCCGAACAGCGGACCGACGGTCGCGTCGCGCACGTGCATGATCGTCGGCAAGATCCTCCAGCGCTGCGCCGTCGAGATGAAGCGGAAGCTCGGAAAGCTGACGCCGGCCGAGTACCTGACCCGCCGCGGCCCGCTCGTGATCACGATGCAGTACGAGAAGCCGGGCGACATCCAATGGGACGACGCGACGTATCAGGGCGACGCCTACGGAACGTTCGCGTGGGCGTGCAACGTCGCCGAAGTCGAGATCGATCCCGTGACGTATCGCGCGCGGCCGCTTCGCCTCACCGCCGTCGCCGAGATCGGCAAGGCGATTCACCCGATCCTCGCGATGGGACAGATCGAGGGCGGCACCGCGCAGGGCGTGGGCTTCGCGCTCTTCGAGGACGTCGTGATGCGCGACGGGCGGATGGCGAACGCGCAGCTCACGAACTACATCGTTCCGACGCCGGCCGACACGCCGCCGATCGACGTGGCGATCCTCGAGCGCGCGTACCGCCACGGTCCGTTCGGCGCGAAGGGCGTCGGCGAACTGCCGGTCGACGGGCCTGCGCCCGCGATCGTCAACGCGATTCGTCACGTCGGCCTCGACGTCCGCTCGATCCCCGCGACGCCCGAACGCCTCTCTGACGCTCCGGCAATTGCGAGATGAACGACTCGAGGAGGGCAGTTCGCGAAACGACGATCGATCGACCCAGGGAGAGCCGATGCGATTCACGCTGAATGGACGCAAGGTCGACGTGCGGGCTCATCCGATGAAGCGGCTCCTCGACGTGCTGCGCGAGGAGTGCGCGCTTCCGGGGACGAAGGAGGGCTGCGGCGAAGGGGAGTGCGGCGCGTGCACGGTGCTCGTCGATGGTGCGCCGGTCTGCGCGTGCTTGGTCCCGTTCGCGCAAGTGAGCGGCGCGTCGGTGAAGACGATCGAGGGACTTCGCGGCGACCATCCGCTGCAGAAGGCCTTCGTCAGCGAAGGCGGCGCGCAGTGCGGCATCTGCACGCCCGGGATGATCCTGGCGGCGACGACGCTCGAGCGCGGCGCGACGCGAGCCGAAATCCAAGCGGCGCTCGCCGGCAATCTCTGTCGCTGCACCGGGTACGAGGCCATCTACCGTGCGATCGAGAAGTCGCTTCGCCGGCCTCCGGCACCCGTGGCGCGAAAGGCAACTCGGCGCTGAGATGAGAACGGCGATCTCCACGCTCGAGCTTCTCGAGCCGCGCACGATTCGCGAGGCGCTCGTGATGCTGCGCAACCACGCGCCGATCACGCCGATCGCGGGCTGCACGGACGTCTACGTCGGGCTCGAGTTCGGGACGCTGCCGGCAAAGCGATTCCTCAATCTAGGGACGCTCGAGGAGCTTCGCCGCATCGAGATGCAGCGCGACACGCTGTCGATCGGCGCGCTCGCCACCTACACATCGATCATTCGCTCGAAGCTCGTGGCGAAGCGGCTGCCCATTCTCGTCGCGGCGTCGCGCGAGGTCGGCGGCGCGCAGATCCAGAACCGCGGCACGATCGGCGGCAACGTCGCGAATGCGTCGCCCGCCGGCGACACGCTGCCCGTGCTCGCGGTCGCCGAGGCGACCGTCGTTCTGCGAAGCGCGGACGGCATTCGCCGCGTGCCGTTCGTCGGCTTCTACACGGGCTATCGCCAAAGCGTGCGCCGCGCCGACGAGCTGATCGTCGCGATCGAGATCCCGCCGATGGAAGAAGGTCAGCGCCAGTGGTTCCGAAAGGTCGGCCCGCGCGACGCGCAAGCCATCTCTAAGGTCGTGATGGCCGCGGTGCGCGCGCCGGAGCCGCGCATCGCGCTCGGCAGCGTGGCGCCAACGGTCATCCGTGCGTCGAAGACCGAGTCGATCCTTAGCGCCGGCGCGCTCATCGAGGACGCACAAAACATGCTCGCGAGCGAGATCTCACCCATCGACGACATGCGCTCGACCGCCGCCTACCGCCGCCGAGTCGCGCAAAACCTCCTCGCGCAATTCTGGCGCGACACGGCATAGCCCGCACGCGTACGGAGCCAGGGTCAACTCCGGCGGATTATTCCCCACCCCTCGGTTCCGCGGTCCATCGCTGAACGCGGCGTGCAGCTCGAAGAGGTCGAACGGGCGTGCGCCACGAAACACGATGTCATGCGACGCCACGAGGCTTCGGCCGAGCGCTCACTTGGTTGCGAGTTGAATGCGATTCGACCGGACGACTATGATCGGCGCGCATTCCTTCCTCTCACTTCGAAGGGAGTCTCGATGATTCGACCGAGCCGCCTCGCCTTGGCATCCGTGATCGGTTTCGGCTTCGCGCTCCTCGGCTGCATCGTCGAATTGGATTCGGATCGCGACGTGTGGAGTCGGTCGACCGGACGCGGCGAGCGGGGCTCCGGCAATTTGCAGCGGCAGGATCGGCGTGTAGCCAATTTCCGCCGCGTCATCTTGAAGGGATCGCCGCTCGTGGCGGTCACCGTGGGTCCGAGCCCCTCGTGCTGCGTGATCGCCGACGACAATTTGTTCCGCTATGTGCACACGGAAGTCTCCGGCGACGCGCTCGTCGTTTCGCTCGACGACACGACGTTCGTCCAGACGTCCGAGCTGCGCGTGGTCGCGACCACGCCTGAACTCGACGCGGTCGAGATCCGCGGCAGCGGCGACGTTCATGTGCGCGGGCTCGACGGCGCGCGATTCCGCGGCACCATCGCAGGCTCGGGCACGCTCGTCGCCGAGGGAACGGTGGAGCGCGTGGACGTCGAGGTCGACGGATCGGGCGACGTGGAGATGCGCGATCTGCAGGCCGAGGACGCTCGCGTCTCCATTCGCGGCAGCGGCGACGCGGAGCTGAACGTTGGTCGCTCGCTCGACGCCGACATCGAGGGCAGCGGCGACGTGCGCTACGTCGGAAGTCCCCCGAAGGTGCGGCGCCACGGCGGCGGATCCGGCAGCATCGACCACGCGACGCCGTCGGGCTCGTGACGCAATGAATTGTGCAGACAGCGTCTGCACAATGTTCCGGCAAGGAGACACGCCAGCGAATCGCACGCTATCGAAGAGATTCCGTCGGCTGAATCGGGAGGCGCCGGCGCGTCACGGTCCTTTCTTCGTGATGAAGTAGCCGCCGCCGTGGCCGAGCTGCTTGCCTGCCGCGTCGAGCGCCGTGAGGTAGACCTCGTAGAGGCGACCCGAGACGAGGTCGGACTCCGGCGTGAACTCAGGCGTGCTCGTCCGCTTGCCTCCGGAGTTGTCGAGCACCTCGTGCGTGAAGAGATTCTCCTCGATGAGTCCGACCGAGTACGACACGGCGCCTGCGAGCGGCGTGAAGCGCAGCACCGGCCGAAGCGAGTCCACGATCTCCATCGTCTTCGGGCTCGTCACGTCCATGTAGAGATCATGGCGCAGCTCTTGCTCGTGGAGCGTCGCCTTGCCGCTGTCGTCGATGGTGATCGACGGACCGATCGCGTCCCAGTAGCGCTTCGGCGGCCAGTTGTCGGCGAGGTGCGATTCGACGTAGTAGGTCCCGGGGCGAAGGTTCGCGACGATCGTGATCGGCTGGTCGCGGTCGACTCGCACGGGCGACGTGAGGTGCATCTCTGTCAGGAGTCGGAAACCGACGTTGGCCGGCCACGCCGGCTCGGCGCTCCAAGCGACACGCCCCGTCCACGAGTAGTGAAACGTCCCCGGCGCCTTGCCCGCCTCGAGCTGAATCGCAGGAGGGTTCTCGCGAGTGCCGGACATGATGACCGTGCGGCCGCCGATCACCGTCGTCTTCGTGAAGCGCTCTTCGGAAGCGCCGGCCACTTCGGCGTCCCCGGCGTCCGGCGCCGTGCGCTCGTAGAACCACACGAAACCGTGCGTCTTTCGATTTCCTTCGGGGACCTTCTTCCACGCCGCGTTCATCGCGTTGCGTAGCGGTTCGAGGTCGCGATCGATGTCGGCGATCTTCCGGCGAACTTCCTCGAGCTGGGTCTCGCGCGACTTTTCCGCCGCGTCCGTTTCGTCATCGGGCGGCGAGTCGAGCTTCTCGAGCCGATCGTATAGTCGCTCGAGGTCGGTCTTGGCGGATGCGGCGTCGTACTTCTTGCTGGCGGCGTCGTACTCACGGCGAGCCTCGGCTTCGGCTTCCTGTTCCTTCGGCGTGGCGGCGCGCGGCTTCGCGTGTTCCTCGCTGAAGTCGCCGACGAGGAGATCGACGCGCCCGTCGCCGTTCCAATCGACGACGCAGGGCTTCGCTCGCACGCCGGGCCCCTCCGTCCTCGAGTCCTCGTCGAATCCCCAGCCGCGTCCGTCGACGAGACGCTCGCCCCGCGCGAGGTTCGGCTCCGCGGCCGTGCCGATGTTTCGGAACCACGTCACGCTGCCGTGGCCGTCGCCGACGACGAGATCGAGCTTGCCGTCGCCGTCCCAGTCGGCGACCGTCGGTCCGGAGTCGCCGTCGACGCGGATCGGCTCGCCGCCGGCCGAGAGCTTCTCCGCGCCGGCGAACTCGTAGGTCTTGGACGTCCCGACGTTTCGCACCAGAAAGACGTCGCCGTGGATGTTGCCGACGACGAGGTCGACGTCGCCGTCGGCGTCCCAGTCGACCGCGCACGTCGCGGCGGCGTAACCGTTCATGCCCTTCGCGACGCGAAACGGCTTGCCGTTCTTGCCGACGATCGTTTCGCGCGCCGAAAACTTGCCGCCTGGGAGTCCGCGGAAAAGGAAAACGTCGCCGAAGTAGCTACCGGAGATCACGTCGAGTCGGCCGTCTCCGTCGATGTCCATCACCGATGGACTGAACCCGATGCATCAGCTCGCGGGAATCGAGCCGACCTGTCCGTCGGCTTCGAACCAGCGCATGTCCCCGAGACGCGGCTGCGACTTCGACTTCGTTTCGCGGATCGGATAGATGCGAAGCTTGCCGTCGCCGAACTGTCCGACGAGCAGCTCGCACGAGCGATCGCCGTCGAGGTCGACGACGAGCGGCGCCGCATGTCCGACCTCCACATCGATGGGCGCGCCGCCCGCCTCGAGGCGCACGGGCTTCTTCAGATCGCCGGCGCGAGCGAGCGCAGCCGACAAAACCGTCAGTGAGAAGGCGAGCCGTGCACGCATCGAACACCTCCGTGGGTCAGTGTTTGTCGTCGATCTTCTCGGACGTCGCGCGGTATCGCTTCAGCGCTGCTTCGACTCGCTTGCGCGTTCGCGGATCGTCGCCGCTCGCAGCGAGCGCTTCTTCGCCGACGCGGATCGCGTCGTCCCGCCGACCATTGGCGAGCAGCGCGTCTGCGAGTGCCACGAGCGAGTACCAAGCCCGGCGATTCGTTGCCGCCACGGCGGCTTCGGACAACAGGAGCCGGAGCTCCCGCGCGTCGGCAACGTCTCCGCGAATCGAGCCGGCAATGAAACCGAGACGCGTCGCGTCTCGGCGCGTCAGCGACGCCGTCGCCAAAGACTTCCTCGCGAACGCGAGCGCGCGGTCGATTCGGCCGGCCGCGACAAAGCTCTCGAGCGCTTCTTGCCACTCGGTTCCGATCGCCGGCCGCACTCGATCGAAAACGCCGAGGATCCGCTTCGCCGACAGCGAGGAATCGCAGATCGTCAATCGCGCGCGGATCGACGCGATGCCGGAATCGTCGAACGCGAGCCAGCGGAGCTTCGCTTCGCCGAATCCCTTCGCGGCATCGGCCTCGCGCCCCGTTTCGGCGGCGTCGAGCGATTCGAGGAATCGGCGCTTCAGCCGCGGCCGCGGATCGTTCGGGTCTGGACGATACGACGCGAGCACGTGGTCCGCTCCGAAAACCCGCACCATGCCTTCATCGCCCGATCGGGTGCGAACGCGAGTGGAGTCGGTCGGCCGCACCGAATTCAGGATCCTCGAGCCGTGGGCGTCGACCACCGCGAGACGCCCGTCGTAGCCGCCGAGTGCGATCGTTTGCGCCGGTCCGGCCGCGAGTCGTCCGACGGCCGGCTCGCCCGTTTGACCTCGCAAATCGACCTCGAAGCGAGTCGTGCCGTCCGACTCGAGCACGGCGACGTGTTGGGGGATGCCGAGGTTCACCAGGATCTCGGCTCGCCCGTCCCCATCGAGATCCGCGAAACGGAGCGATTGGATGCCGCTGAAGAAGTCTCCTCCGCCCGCGATCGGCGTCACGCCGTGGATCTGGATCGTTCGCGCGATCGTGCCATCGCGGCCTAGCGAAAGAATCCGTCCGTCGCCCGTTCCGATGACCGGCTCGGGCTTGCCGTCCCCATCGAGATCGACGGCGACGAGCGCGTTCGGGTGGCCTCCGATCGGGCGGTGCTGCCAGATCGTGCCGTCGGCCCTCAGAATGACGATCTCGTTCTTGGCGCGGGGCGGCGCTCCATCCTCTTCTTCGTCGTTCAAGCTGAAGCGATCTTTGGGCTCGACGGCCGCCACGATCTCGTTGCGTCCATCGCCGTCCACGTCGGCAACGAGGACCTTCGACCAGATCTCGCCTTCGATATCCGCTTTCCACCGCACCGAGCCGTCCGCGTTCAGGACGAACACCTGGCATGGATCTGCCGAGCTCCAGCCCATGCTCCCTTCGTCGCCGTCCCGCCCACGCATCAGCTTGCCGACGTGAGCGGTCGCGACGATCTCGTTCTTGCCGTCGCCGTCGACGTCCGCAACGAACACGCAGTGAATCGCTCCGAGGTCGGTCGTGAAGAGCAGCTTCCCGGACTCGTCGAAGCCGAAGAGTTGGCCGCGCGTTCCCTGCGCCAGGATCAGGGGGCGCCCGCCGACGTCGACGCGCTCTGCTTGCCATGCAGTCGACGGCGCTTTTGCGACGACGCGCTCCGTGGCGTCGACCGAGATTTCGCGAATCTCTCCTTCTTTGCTGCCCTCGAGGCGGCTCTCGGCCATGTCGCTTTCGTCGGTACTGTCGCGACGGACGTGCCGGGCCTCCGGAAGCGGAGCTTCTTCGACCAGCGTCACGTCGAGTCCGAAGGCGGCGACTTGTCCGGCCATCGTCTTCACGAGCAGCTCGGGTCGCCCGTCGCCATCGAGGTCCCGTGCCGCCAGCTGTTCGGGCCGACCCCACGTGTGGATTTCGAACATTTCGTGGCCCTCGGCATCGAAGGCGAAAAGGCGTCCGACGATCGTGCCGGCGATCAGCTCGGCCTTGCCGTCGCCATCGAGGTCGGCGGCCGCGAGGCACGAGACGTAGTCGTGGACGTTCGTCTGGAAGCGCGGCGAGCCGTCACCCGAGGTGACGACCACGTCGCCGCTGACGGTCCCGTGAGCGATCTCGCATCGTCCGTCGCCGTCGAGATCCGCGACGAGGAGCGACTGCGGGACCGACGGCGATTTTGAACGAACGCGCACCGAGCCGTCGCCTTCGTAAGCGACGATTTCCGAGCTGGCCTCGATGACGACCTCGTCCTTTCTGTCGCCGTCGAGATCGCCGATGCCACAAAGAGAGGGCATCGCCCGCGGATTCTTCTCGAAGCAACGCGTGCCGTCGAGCGAGTACGCGACGATACCCGCGCCTCCGGTGTGCATGACCAGTTCTTTCTTGCCGTCCCCGTCGAGGTCGCAAGGCTGGACGCCGTAGGCGCCGCCGGCGAACGGGACCTCGAAGAGCTTCGAGCCATCCGCGTGGAACACGGCGATTCGTGCCTCGCGCGGATTCGAGGAACCAAACGCAACGACGATCTCGATCGAACCGTCGCCGTCGAAGTCGCCGGCGCCGATCACGGTCGGCGAAGCGTCGGTCTGGAACATCGTTCGCTCGCTGCCGTCGATCGACTTGGCGACGACGCCGACCGATTCCTTGCCGAGCAGGAGCTCCTCCTGCCCGTCGCCGTACACGTCGGCGGCCGAGAGAGCGCTCGACCATTCGTCGAGGTGCCGGACGATCCGTTCGGTGCCGTCGGACCGGATCGCGACGGCCTCGCCGCTGCTGCGACGCATGACGAGCACTTCGGGAAGGCCGTCGCCGTCGAGATCGGCGAACGACGTCGCAATGTCCCAACCGAGATCGCGCCGATCGAAGAGCGTCTTCAACGGTCGCAACCACACGACGACGCGGGCGACGCCGCCGGGCTCGACGGTGATCGCGCTCGCTCCGGTGACGTCCCGGCGCCAATGCCCGTCGGCGTGCGCTCGCAGCGAGATCTTGCCGGCCGGGACGCGCAGCGGTTCGTGCAGCGGAAGCGTCACGGTCGTCAAACGTGTCTCGTCCGTGAGCGACTCGCCGCGATGGATCTCGACTTCGATTCCGGGCTGCGTCGTCACGAGCCGCAACTCTCCCGTCGGCCACGCGACCGCGCACGGAATCTGCGCGGCGTCAGCGCTCACCTCGACGATCTCCTCGCGCGACGGGAAGCCGGGTAGCTCGAAGCGCACGCGATATCGACCCGCCAGGACGTCGAAGAGCGCGGGAGTCTTTTCGGGCACTTCGAACCGTTTTCCGTCGGCGCCGACGAGCGTCACGACGGCGCCCGGCGGTTCGGAGGTGAGCCGAAGGACGGGGCCGGCCGCGACGGACGACGCATTCACGAAAGCGGCGACGGAGAGAAGGGCGATCGTGGCGAGGCACTTCATGGCGAGTTCTGCGACCTTCCCCAGATGGAGCGCCGAGGCTTCAGGCCCGATTCTATCGGCGTCGCCGGCGCGCCGCCACGCTGAGACGACGCGAATGAGAAAACCTTGCAGCGATGGCTCCATTCGGCGTCTAGTTGTCGTCGCGATGGATGATTCAGTGATCGGGAGATGGATCGAGCGCGTCGGGCAGGGGGGCGATCCGGCGGCGATGGGGGAGTTGTTCGACCTCACGGCGCCGGATCTGTATCGCCTCGCGCTGCGGCTCACGGGGAATCCGACCGACGCGGAGGACGCGCTCCAGGAGACGTTCCTCGCGGTGATGCGCGGCGCGCGGTCGTTCGATCCGGCGCAGCGCGCGGGGCCGTGGCTCACGACGATCGTCGCGCACGAAGTCGATCGCATCCGCCGCCGCCGCACGACCTCGCCGCTCGAGCACGACATCGCGCGCCCCGCGGACGACGCGAGCGATCGCCGCGAGGAGTGGGCGCAGGCCCGCGCGGCGATCGAGCGACTGCCCGAGCGCTACCGCCGCGTGCTCGTGCTGCGATTCGAGCACGGGCTCACGCCCGCGAAGATCGGCGAGGCGCTCGGCGTTCGCGCGTCGACCGTGCGCTCGCTCCTCACGCGCGGAACGGCGAAGCTGCGGCGCACGCTCGGCGTCGCGTCGCTCGCGATGCTGCCGGCGCCGCTCCTCGGCATGGAAGCGCTCGAGCGCGTGCGCGCGCGCGTGATCCCCGCGACGGCGGCAGCGGGCGCAGGCACTCTCATCGGAGGCATCGGTGTCATGACGACGAAGACGGTGGTGGGTGCGGGACTCGTGTTGGCGATCGGGATCGCTCTCATCGCGTGGCTGATCCCGAAGCAGCACGATGACGCGCCGCGACGATCCACCGTCGCGTCGACGCCGCCTGCCGAGACTGCACGAGCGACGCCTTCGGCGCTGCCCGCCGCAACCGTGTCCGCAAACGCGCCTGCCGCCACACCGAGCGTACCGCCACCCGGGACCGAAGCGGACTCGGTGTCCACGCGGCGGCTCGAGGGGCGGGTCCTCGACGAGGCCGGCGCTCCGATCGCAGGCGCGCGTGTCTACCTCGTCGCTGCCAACGCGCCGGCGATCGAGAACACGCTTCGCGCGTCGGCGAACGTCGTGGTCACCACGGACGAGAATGGAGCCTTTCGATTCGTCGACCCGCCCGCGGGCACGTGGGATCTCGGCGCGGCTGTCGCCGGATACTGTCCAACGCTCGCCCCGGACGTGTCGCTCCCGGAGGGCGAATTCTCGATGCAGTGCGACGTCACCGTGCGCCGCGGGTTCGCGCTGACCGGGCGAGTCCTCGACGTCGTCGGCAACTCGATCGAGGGCGCGTCGGTTCTCGCCGGCGAGACCGGGTCGATCCGAGGCCTGCGCTTTTTCGATTCGGACGAGACGTACTTGCCCGGTCGCGCGCGTGCGTTGCGTCCGATCTTCTCGACCACGACGGCGGCCGACGGCTCGTTTTCACTCGGCGGTTTTCCGACGGACGATCCGCTGCCGGTCGCCGCGTGGAAGGAGGGATTCTTCGCGGGCCGCGACCGGCCGCGCAGCGAGTGCGCGGATGCGCAGCCCGGACGTCCGATCGATCTCGTGCTGGCCTCGTTCGCGCCCATTCGCCTCGTCGTTCGCCGGCGCGAGACGAACGAGCCCGTGCGCCAGTTCACGCCGTGCATGAGGCCCGCGCCGGCGCCGCTGCCACCCGACTACCGCCCGTCCGGCACGTACGCCGCATGGACGGGGAAGCCCGGCGACGCGGACGACGACGG
>JACOTG010000243.1 GCA_016178505.1 Planctomycetota bacterium | reverse complement strand
CGTAGTGCGCGAGCCGGCGCAGCGACGCCTCGACCCCGCCGATCACCACCGGCACGCCGGAGTGCGCCTCGCGACAGCGCTGCGCGTAGACGGCCGTCGGGCGATCCGGGCGAAGGCCCGTGCGGCCGCCGGGCGAATAGGCGTCGTCCGAGCGCGGCTTCTTGTTCGCCGTGTAGTGGTTGATCATCGAGTCCATGTTGCCAGCCGAGACGCCGTAGAAGAGTCGCGGCCGCCCGAGCGCGAGCCATGGGGCGGCGCTCTTCCAATCGGGCTGCGCGAGGATGGCGACGCGGAATCCCGCGGCTTCGAGCACGCGACCCAGGAGCGCCATCGCGAACGACGGATGATCGACGTAGGCGTCGCCCGTGACGAACACGACGTCCGGCTCTGCCCAGCCGAGCGCGTCCATCTCGGCGCGCGACATCGGCAGGAACGGCGCAGAGCGCGCGGGCTTGCGGTCGCGGACGAGTCGATCGATCGGCAGCATGCTTGTCCCGTCGGTCATTGAGGGCCATGATTGTAGCCCGCCAATGGACCGTATGGGGCCACGAACCCGGCCGAGTTCTTCGCCGTCGCGACCGAGGAGTTCTTCGAGAGACCGGCGGCGCTTCGGAAGCAGTGTCCGAAGACCTACGACCACCTCCGCGCGTCCTACCGACCCAATTCTCCGGTCGAGACCTAGGGCTCCCGGCCCGCGATATCCCAATCGATGGGCTACTTTCGAGCCAACGCCGGCATCGTCGATTCGTAGCTTGCACGGTTTTCCCGAAACCGAAGGGTTTCGCGGCTGTATCATTTGCCCTTTGCGCGCACACGGCGGAACGCCGTGTAGGTACACCAAGAAAGGAACAGGAGGCTAATCAGATGACACGAATCGTTCGACCGCTCACCGCAGTGGTGATGCTCGGTGCGCTCCTCGTCGTCGGCACCAGCTCGTTCGCACAGAAGCAGCCGAAGAACCATGCTGGCGGCAACGGCCAGAAAGGCGGCGACACCGCCAACAAGCCGCCCGCCGAAAAGACCGGACCATACAAGGTCGGCGACACCGTGAAGGACTTCAAGCTTGCGGATTCCAACGGCAGCGACGCCCACCTCTCGGACTACAGCGGCAAGACGATCGTGATGTTCTTCTTCTCGAAGGACGGCACGGCCGCGGGCGAGGCCATTCCGCAGATCCAAAAGGACATCGCCGAAGGCCAGAAGGCCCACGGCGTGATCGTCCTCGGCATCACGACGGACGACGCCGCCACCGCGAAGGCATTCGTCGAGAAACATGCCATCACGTTCCCAGTGCTCGTGGACAAGGACAAGGAAGTCAGCAAAGCCTTCGCCGCGACGAAGACGCCGTTCTGCGCCATCGTCAATCCGAAGAGCAAGCTGGTCTATGGCCAGGCTGGTGCAGACGTGAAGTCACTGATCGCGAAGATCGAAAGCCTCGTTGCCAAGAAGGAAGCGAAGGACGGCAAGGACGGCAACACTCCGCCCGAGAAGAAGCCGCGCTGATTCGCCGGCGCGATCGCTTCGCAATCGCCATCGATGCGGAGCCGGGTTCGAACCCGGCTCCGCTTTTTTCGTCAACGGGAGCGTGGCCGTCGTTCGCATCCACAGGGCTCACCCGTTCTCCTCGAACGCCTCGTGCCGCGCGGACCGACCCGCCGGGTTCATGCGACGGGCACGTCATCTCCGAACGCCGGGCGAACGCGCGAGCAGAGGGAAGCGAAATCCTCGATGCTGTGGCGTATCGCATCGCCGTCCGCGGCAGCCTTGGCGAGCGTCTCGATCTCGGCGGCTTTCTCGCCGATCGAAGGAAAGCCATAGCCACCGGCCGCGCCCTTCATCTGGTGCGCGAGGATCGCAAGCCGTTCGAGGTTTCTTGCAGCGGCCGCCGCTCTCATCGCAGCGACCCGATCGGGCAACTCCGCCGTGAAGTGAGCGATGATGTCGGCCATCGTGACATCCGAGTCGAACGTGCTCTGGAGCGTCGAGGCGTCCGTCGATCCCACGGAATCGGGTCCGCGAGTTGGCGTCGCCGCCGCCTCGGTCGCGCGCGGACCGCGGGATCTTCGAAGCGCGTTGTCGACCGCGGCGAACAGTCGCGCACGATCGATCGGCTTCGAGACGTAGTCGTCGCATCCGGCGGCGAGGCATTTCGCGCGGTCTCCCTCGGTCGCGTGCGCCGTGAGCGCGATGATCGGGCCGTCGTGCCCCATCTGCCGCAATCGCGTCGCCGCCGTGTAGCCGTCGACTTCGGGCATCTGCATATCCATCAAGATGCAGTCGAACGGAGCGCCGTCACGTTTCGCGGCCACGATCTTTTCGATCGCGACCCGGCCGTTCTCCGCGACTTCGACCGTGGCGCCGCCCTGCCGCAAGTGAAGCGAGATGAGCCGTTGATTGTCCACGCCGTCCTCGGCGAGAAGGATGCGGCCCTGCAGCTTCACGGCCTTCGGCCTCGCAACGGGCTTGGACTCTGCTTGGTAGATCATCGCCTCGCGGGCACCGTCGACTAGCGGGACACCCGCGAGCGAGCCGGTGCGAAGGGTCGCCGTGAACGTCGTCCCGCGGCCCGGCGTACTCGTCACGCAAATGTCGCCGCCGAGCATCTCGGCAAACCTCTTGGAGATCGTGAGCCCGAGCCCAGTCCCGCCGAAGCGGCGAGTCATCGAGTTGTCCGCTTGCGTGAACGGACGGAACAGCCGTTCGCGCTGCTCCCGCGTCATTCCGATCCCCGTGTCCATCACGCTGAAGCTCAGGCGAGGATCGGGAGCGGTCGGAATGTCGACGAGGCTCGTCAGGATCATCACGCCTCCCCGTTCCGTGAACTTGAGTGCGTTGCCGACGAGGTTGAGGAGTATCTGGCGAAGACGAGTCGGGTCACTCTCGATGGTCTCGGGGATCATGCCGACGAATTGAACGCCGAAGTCGAGATGCTTTTCGAGGGCACGGCCGCGCATCATCGAGGCGACGTCGCTCACGACCGCGCGCGGCGAGAATCGAACACGCTCGCACGTCAATTTGCAGGCCTCGATCTTCGAGAGATCCAGGATGTCGTTCAGGATGCTCATGAGATGAGCACCGTTGCGCTGGATCGTTCGGATGAACTCCTCTCGCTCGACATCCGTTCGCCCTGGCTCGAGAAGCAGATCGGTGTAGCCGACGATCGCCGTCATCGGCGTTCGAATCTCGTGGCTCATGTTCGCGAGGAATTCGGACTTTGTGCGCGTCGCTTCCTCCGCGCTCTCGCGCGCCCGCTGGATTTCCATCTGCATGCGGTCGTTCGCGATCGCGAGACCGATCAGCTCGCACTTCGCGCGAATCGAATCCAATTCGCCGCTCTCGGGCGCCGAGTTCGGAGGCGTGTACAGGAGGAGCCCGCCGACGAGTTCGCCTCGATGGAGGAGGGGCGCGTAAACGTGACCGTGATCCCCATCATCGCCCGTGGCGGCCTGTCCGCCGCATGAGCACGAATCGATGATCGATATCTCTTGAAGCAAAGCGTCACCACGTTGTCGGGGCCTCGCCGTCTGGAAGGGATGACCCTCGAGCAAGAAATGGTGCGGGACGCTTCCAACCTCTGCGAGGAGATCGAGCCTGCCGCCCGGCGACCGCACGAACACCGCAGCGCGTTTAGCGATTCCGAGCGTTCCGGTCGCGAGGATGACCTCGAGAGCGTCCCGCACTCGGTCTTGCAGCGGACGTTGTTCTTGGAGGAGCTTCGCGACGGTCGCGCGAGTCGCGGCCCGTGCTTGTTCGACGGATTGGCGCTCCTCGCGTCGAACCTCCTCGGTGACGTCGCGCTCGACCACGACGAACCCGAGTGCTGCGCCGGCGTCGTCCTTGATGGGAGACATGGTGAAGTGCGCCCAAAACGCACCGGGCGGCAAACCGCTCCCGTCATTGGAGACGACCACGCGACTCGCCGAATCGTCGCATCCCGGAGGAACGACGAGACGCCCCGAGAAGACTTCACGTCGTCGAATCGCCTCGGAGAGCGCCACGTAGCTCGGATGCGTCGGTTCTACCAAGCGGAACATCCCGCACTGCTGGCCCAGGACCTCATCACTCGATCGACCCGTGATCCGAGTGAACGCAGGGTTCACGTACTGCACGTTTCCATTCAAATCGGTGATGTAGATCGCGTCTGCGCTGGCCTCGATCGCCCGCACGAGTCCCAGCATGCGCTCCTCGTTTCGCCGGCGCTCGGTGACGTCCTCCGTCGTACCGACGTGACCGATCACCTCGCCCGCGTCGGAGCGAAGCGCGGAGGACCGCGAGTGCACCCATCGCACGTCGCCGCTGGGTGTCTTCATGCGAAACTCTCCGTCGAACGATTCACCGGCTCGCGCGAGATCGCGCCAGGTGCGCGTCACCGCTTCCCGATCGTCGGGATGCACGGCCTGCACCCAATTGCTTCCGAGTGCCTCGTCCGAGGTGAGGCCGGCGAACTGCAGCCAACGGGCGTTGAAGTAAACCGCGCTTCCTGCGGCATCGGTTTCGAAGATCCCGACCGGCGCGGACGCGCTAAGCGACCGGAATCGCGTCTCGCTCTCGCGAAGGGTCTGGGTCATCTCCCCCGCAAGTGCAGCGGCACGTGCGCGGCTCGTCGCGAGGGACCAGACGATTCCGGAGAGGAGCAAGCTCAAGACGAGTCCGGCGACGAGCACGATCCACGAGGGTTCGCGGGTCTGAGCAGCGAAGAACGCCGAGTTGGGCGTCAAGTGAATCGTGCACGCGCGATCGCCGACCGTCACGACCGTGGTCGCCGAGAAGCCGCGGTCGGTCGATGGCGCCGACAGGGCGGCATCGACGTTGGTGAAGACGCGATTCTCCTCGTTCGATCGCAGGCCATCGAAGACCTCGATGTTCGCGCTCGACAGGAACTCGTGAAAGACGTCCGAGAAGAACTCGCTGCTCCGAAAGGGCGCAGCAATCCAACCCTCGATCGCCGCCCGCCGCTGTTCGACCGTTTCGTGCGGCACTCCGTTTCGGTAGACGGGAATGTAGAGCACGAACGCGGGCTGGTCCTCGGAATCCTGGATGAGCCGCAGCTTGCCGCTGTTCGTGACCGCGTCCGAATCGCGCGCTCGCTCGAGCGCACTGCGGGCTGCGGGACTGGTTCCGGCGTCGAACCCGATGGCCGCGCGGTTTCGATCGGCGGGTTCCGCGTATTTGACGACGAAGTAGGTGTCGCGCTCGCCGGAAGGCCGTATCGCAAAATCCGGCGCGTCGTCGGCGCGCGCAGCCTCGAGGAATCTCGTGACGCTATCGCGGCGAACGGCGGAGACGAACGACAACGCGGCGATGCCGCGATGCTCGCGATCGAGGGCCATGTTGCGAACGTATTGGCCCCATGAACCCCGCCCGACGGAATTCGATGCCGCGAAAAGTCCTCGCGCGCCCTGGAGGAGCGAAACGTATTCGTGGAGTTTGTGCTCGACGGAAGTCGTTGCCCTCTCGACCTCGCGATCGAAGCGGTTGTGTGTCTCGTCAGCCTCCACCGAGGCCGCAAGACGCCAACCCCAAAACGTCACGACGAGCGAGAGGACGAAGACCGCCCAGGCCGTCACGCTTCGCCACGGATGGGCCGTCGAGAATTGCGTCGGTTGCTCGGCCACCTCCCATCCTCTCGTTTGGAGACAGCCCTCGATTCGAGCCAAAGTCGAAGCTTCGAATTCGAGGACAGCCGTTGCGCTTCAGCCAACGAGTGTATCGGCATGGAGCGCCGCCCGAGTTGAGAGGGGTGGCCGAGAATCGGCGCTGCGACTTACTTTCCGCGAAACGTCGGCTTGCGCTTCTCGAGGAACGCGCCCATTCCCTCCTTCATGTCTTCGGTCGTCGGACACAGGCCGAAGAGCGCCGCCTCGAGCGCGAGGCCGTCGGCGATGGGTAGATCCCAGCCGGAGATCGCGGATTGCTTGGCGAGCGCGACGGCGATCGGGGCACGCGTCATGATCTTCCGGGCCAGTTCGTCGGCGCCGCCGCGGAGAGAATCCGCCGGGAACACTCTGTTGACGAGGCCGATGCGGTGCGCCTCCTTCGCATCGATCATGTCGCCCGTCAGGATCATCTCGAGCGCGCGACCGAGACCCACGAGCCGGCCGAGCCGCTGCGTGCCTCCATAGCCCGGAATGATGCCGAGGCTGACCTCGGGCAATCCGATCTTCGCGGTCTCCGACGCGACTCTCAGCGTGCACGCGAGCGCGATCTCGCAACCGCCGCCGAGCGCATAGCCGTTGATGGCGGCGATCACGGGCTTGCCCATCGACTCGATGAGCGACAGCACGGCTTGACCCTTTCGCGACGTTTCGACGCCGACGATCGGCGTCTGCTTCGCGAGCTCGCCGATGTCCGCGCCAGCGATGAACGCCTTCTCGCCCGTTCCGGTGAGGACGGCCGCTCGCACGTCGGACGCGTCGCGGATGGTCTCGAACACGAGTCGAAGCTCGTCGACCGTCTCCGCGTTCAATGCGTTCAGCTTGTCGGGCCGATTGACGGTCACCGTCGCGAGCCCGTCTTTCACGTCGTAGAGGACGTTCTTGAATGTCGTCATCGCGGCTCCTTTTTCTTTCTCGAGCCTCCGTCGCGAACGCTCGTCTCCTCGCTACGCGGCTCGCTCATGGACACGATCGGTCCCCGAGTTCGACGCTACTGCTTCTGCTCCGTCTGCTTGTCGATCAGTTGAAGGCTCATCTTGGTGATGCCGACAGGCTCCACGGGCTTGTGCCATGTCGTCTTCCCGTCGGGCAGCTTCCATTCCGCAACGTCGAGCTTGCCGATTTCACGAATGACGTCGATGCCGGAAACGACCTCGCCGAATGCCGTGCACGGATAACCGCCCGGCGGCGGGCCGCCGTCGAAGAACGGAGTCGGCGACAGGCACACGAAGAATTGCGTTCCGCCGCCGTCCGGATGGTTCGCTCGCGCCATCGAGATCGTGCCCTCGACGTGCTTCCTCGGGTTCAGCTCCCCCTTGATCGTGTAGCCGGCGGTGCCCGTGCCGTCGCCCTTCGGATCGCCCGTTTGGAAGAGGCGGCTGGGCTCGAGGCGGAAGATGGACTTGTCCGAATAGAACCCGGCTTTGACCTGGCGAACGAAGTGCAGCGCCGTGTTCGGCGCGTCGTCTGCGAAGAAGCGAATCGTGAACGTGCCCTTCGTCGATTCCGCGACGACGCCCAGCTCCTTCGCCTCCTCCCCTTCCCCCACGGCAATCGTGACCGTGTTCGAGCGCACTTCGCTGACGCCGCCCTTGTAGATCGCCTTGATCTTGTAGGGAGCCTCCTTGAGCGTCGGAAGCGTGAACGATTTCCACAGCTTGTCGCCCGGCTTCAGGTCGTTCATCTTGAACTCGGCGGGCTTCGCGTACGACTCGTGCGTCTCGGTGTAGAGGAACGGCTTGCCTTTGCCGTCGGTCCAATCGATCTCGAAGGCGATCGACTGCGTGTCGAGTCCGAGGTCCTTCACTTTGTCGGGGCCGTCGCCCTTGTTCTGCACTCCGACCTCGACGACGAACTCGTCGCCGAGCGCCGCTTTTTCGCGGTCGGCGGCGATCGCGACGACGATCCCTTTGTCCTTCGAGGCATTGAGAACCGCCTCGACCGCCTGCTGCAATTCGGCCTCGCTCTTCGCGGGCACGACGGCGAGCGTCAAACCGACGATGGACGGAAGCGCGAACGCGATCATGGTCGAGTCTCCACCTTTTTCTGGCTGTAGTCGTAGAAGCCGCGGCCCGACTTCTTGCCGAGATAACCGGCTGCGACCATTCGGCGAAGGAGCGGCGGCGCCGCATATCGCGGATCCTTGAACTCGTTGAACATGATGTCGGCGATGAACAGCGTCGTGTCGAGCCCGACGAAATCGAGGAGCGTGAACGGACCCATCGGGTAGCCGCAGCCGAGCACCATGCCCTTGTCGATGTCCTCCTTCGTCGCGATGCCGGCTTCGAGCACCCGCACGCAGTCGACGAGGTACGGGACGAGCAGGAGGTTGACGATGAAGCCGGGGGTGTCCTTGGCGACGATCACCTGCTTGCCGAGCGCTTCGCCGAATGCGCGCGCGGTGGCAATCGTCTCGTCGGACGACTGGAGCGCGCGCACCATCTCGAGGAGCGGCATCAACGGCACCGGGTTGAAGAAGTGCATGCCGAGGAACTGCGACGGTCTCTTCGTGACGGACGCCATCTCGGTGACCGAGAGCGACGACGTGTTGCTCGCGAAGATCGTGGACTTCTTGCACGCCGCGTCGAGCGTGCGATACGTCTCCTTCTTCAAGTCCATGTTCTCGGTGATCGCCTCGATCACGATGTCGCAGTCGGCGAGATCTTCGAGCTTCGTCGTCCCCTTGAGGCGAGACAGCGTCGACGTCATCTCCTCGCGGGTGACCTTTCCCTTCTCGACTCCCTTGGCCAGGAACCCCTCGATCGACTTCAGGCCTTTGTCGAGGAGCGGCTGGTTGACTTCGCGCACCGTGACCACGAACCCCTTGCTTGCGGCGATCTGTGCGATGCCCGAGCCCATGAGCCCGCATCCCACGACGCCGACGGATTTCACTCCCATCGATCGCTCCTTTCCTTTTCGCTTACGGTGTCAGACTCCGAACAACAACATTCGCGTCCCCGCGCGTCTAACGGTGCCGGCTAACGGTGCCAGGCACCGGCCGACGGAAGTTGCACCCGCGTTCGGTGTCGGACACATGTTCACTGCCCCTACTCGTCGCGCCAACGCGGCGGCCGCTTCTCGAGGAAGATCTTGAGTCCCTCTTCGGCGTCCGGCGACGAGAAGAGGTGGCGGAGATACCGCTTCTCGACGGCGCGCAGGTCGAATCCGAAATCGTCGCCTTCGCGCGAGCGATACGCTTGTTTCGTGGCGCGAAGAGCAGCGCGCGACAACTTGCAGAACTCGGCGCACAGCGTCGCGCACTCGGCGTCCACTTTTCCCGGCTCGACGATTCGCGTCACGATTCCCATGCGTTGGGCTTCGACGGCGTCGACGGTGCGCCCCGTCAGCAAGAGGTCGAGCGCGTCGTTCGCTGCCAGCTTTCGGCGGAAGACGACGGCGGCAACCGGCGGAAAGACGCCGAGCTTGATCTCGGGCTGTCCGAAGGTCGCCGTCCGCGACGCCACCACGAAGTCGCACATCGAGACGAGCTCGCAGCCGCCGCCAAGTGCGGCACCTTCCACCGCCGCAACGATCGGCAACGGCACGTCGTTCAGCATTCGAAAGATCCGGTGGAAGACGTCGATCATGCGACGCCCCGTGTCGCCGAGGTGCTCGCCGACGTCGACCCCTGCCGAAAACGCCTTCCCTTCCGCGCGGATCACGAGCGCCTTCCAGTCGTTCCTCGGCGCGAGGCCGTTCGAAAATGCGTCCGTGATCTCCCCCATCATCGCGATGTTGAAGACGTTGAGCGGAGGGCGGCGCAGCGTCAGCGTCGCCACGCCTCCGGCGATCCCAAAATCGATGCTCTCGTATCCCATCTCTCGTCTACTCCCTGAACTTCGGTTGTCGCTTCTCGAAGAAGGCCGCGATCCCCTCGCGAGCCTCGCGCGACGCGAAGTGCGCCGCGAGCCATTCCACACCGCCGCCGACGGTCGACGACCACGCGAGCCGCTTCCAAAAGCCGATCTGCTCGCGCGTCGCACGGGTGCATTCCGGAAACTTGTTCACCAGCTTGTCGGCAAGCTCATCGACCGCGCGATCCAACGGCGCAAGGTCGACGCGCCGTCCCCGGCGGCATCGCGCGACACGATTCACGAGCCCCATGGCGAGCGCGTCCGCCGGCGGCACCGGTTCGCACAGCAGCAAGATCTCGCGTGCTCGGCGATCGCCCGCGAGGATCGGCAGCCACTGCGTTGCACCGAGACACGCCACGCTCCCGACGCGCGTGCCCACTTGTTGCAGCATCGCGTGATCGCCCATGACCGCGAGATCACATCCGAGCTGCAGCTCGTTGCCGCCGCCGACCGCCGCGCCGTTGATCCGCGCAATCGTCGGCTTGCCGGCGTCGAGGAGCGCGTCCATCGTCTCGCGAAAGAGGCGGATGTAGCGCGCGTACTCGGCCGGGCGCGCGAGATAGGCGTCGCGATACTCGCGCAGGTCCGCGCCCGAAGAGAAGGACTCGGAGCCTTCGCCGGTGAGGACCACGACGGCGACCGACTCGTCCGCGGCGGCGTCCCGAAACGCGGCGGTGAGTTCGCAGAGCGTCTTCGCACGCAGCGCATTTCGGACGTCGGGACGATCGATGGTGATCGTTGCCACGCGGTCGCGCCGCGTCACGCGGACGTCGAGACGGCTTCGCGAAGCGCTCACGCGCGCAAGAAGCTCGAGGCCAGCCCGAGTCCACCGGAAACGCACAGCGTCGCAAGGCCGCGCTGCGCGCCGCGACGTCGCATCTCGTGCACGAGCGTCACGACGATGCGGGCGCCAGTGCAACCGATCGGATGGCCGAGTGCGATGGCGCCACCGTTGACGTTGGTGCGATCCGACGGAAAGTGAAGCTCTCGATCGCACGCGATCACCTGCGCGGCGAACGCCTCGTTGATCTCCACGAGATCGAACGCGTCGAGACCCGTTCCGATCTTTGCGAGGAGTTTCTGCACGGCAGGCACCGGCCCGATGCCCATGAAGTGCGGGTCGACTCCCACTTGCGTGGCGGGACCGATTCGCGCGAGCGGCTGCGCGCCGAGCTTCTTCGCGTAGTCTTCGCTCGCGAGCACGAGCGCCGCCGCGCCGTCCGTGATGCCCGAGGCGTTGCCCGGAGTCACGGTCCCCGTTTTTCGGAAGACCGGCGGGAGCTTCGCGAGGCCGTCCAGCGTCGTGTCCGCGCGCGCGTGCTCGTCGCGATCCACGCGAAGGAGGGCGCCCTTCGGCGCCGGCACTTCGACCGCGACGACCTCGTCGCGAAAGCGACCGGCGCTCCACGCAGCGGCAGCCTTCCTCTGGCTCGCGAGCGCGAAGCGATCCTGCTCGTCCCGAGGAATCTGGTAGCGATCGACGAGGTTCTCGGCCGTCTCGCCCATCAGCTCTTTCGCCAACGGGCACAGAAAGCCGTCGCGGTACATGCCGTCGATCAGCTCAGCATTGCCGAGGCGATAGCCCTCGCGCATGCGATCGAGTAGGAACGGCACGCGTGTCATGTTCTCCACTCCGCCGGCGACGACGACGTCGGCGCGTCCCGACGCGATCGCTTCCGCGCCGAGGGCGATCGATTTCAGGCCGGATGCGCAAGCCATGTTCACGGTGAACGCTGGGACGGACTCCGGGATCCCGGCGCGCACCGAAATCTGTCGCGCGACGTTCGGGCCTCCGCCGGCCTGACGCGCGCAACCGAAAATCAGCTCGTCGATCGCGGCGGGCGGAACGCCTGAGCGCTCGACCGTCGCGCGCACGATCGCCGTTCCGAGGTCGGCGGCGGAAAGCGACGAAAACGAGCCGAGGAACTTGCCGATCGGCGTGCGCAGAGCCTGCAGGATGACGACGTCTCGCACGATCAAACCTCTCCAAGAACTCGAAGGGCGGTCACGTTAGCACGGCAGTTTTCGCGCTGCCAGGGGTCGTGCGTGGCTCAGTTTCACCAGACCCCTACCCCAACCTCTCGCAAATGCCCCACTGCAAATCGGGTGAAACTGGGCCTGGCACGGTGCGCGTCAGGCCCTGGCTCCGTGCGCGTTACTTTTTGCGCGATTCGAGCAGCCACTGCAGGACGATGAGGCCGGCGCCGACGTTGATCCACGTGTCGGCGAGGTTGAAGATCGGAAAGTGGATGAAGTCGAGCTTGATGAAGTCACGAACGGCGTCGTGGACAACTTGGTCCCAGAGATTGCCGGCGGCGCCCGCGAGCACGAACCCGAGCCCCCACAGGAACAAGAAGCGCTTCGGGTCCGCCTTCGTGAAGAAATAGAAGACGACGACGATCGCTATCGACCGAACGACGAGGAAAAAACCGGGATATCCCTGCAATAGGCTCCATGCCCCGCCTTTGTTCATCGCGGTCTGGAAAGACAGCCAACCCGGGATCACCGGCAGTACGTTCATTCCGGTGCCGCCGTCGCCGAGCCGCGCGAAGATTGCCGTCTTGGACCAAAGATCGACGGCGCATCCAATGAGTGCGACGAGCAGAAAGCCGACCCGCCCGGCGAGCGCCGGACGGACCAGAGGAGGAGTCACCGATGCGAGCTCGTTTGGGGTCACGGGTCGACGATTGTACGGTGGTTGCGCGAAACGAGAAGAGTCGTCCGCGATGAACTACTTTTCGTCGCGCGCCCGCAGAAGCGCTTCTCGAACTCGATCGAGTTCCGCGTCGAGCCGATCGACCGCCGCCCCAGCCGTAGAGACGTTTCCCGACCGTCCGACTTGTTCGAGCGTGGCACAGAGCGCCGCGAGCGGCCGCGCGCCGAGGTTGCCGCTCGCGCCCTTGAGCGCGTGAGCCGCGCGCTCGAGGCCTGCACCGTCACCCTTTTTCACTGCATCCCTCAGGATCGCGCATTTCTTCGGAGCATCATCGAGGAAGATGTCGATGAGCTCCGTTTTGAGGCTCGGGCCTTCCGGGTCGTCGAGTTGGCTGATTGTGCGAAGCACTTCGGGATCGACCGCGGGACCTGCCTCGGTAGGTGCGATCGTCGGGGCACGGGCCGGGACCGACGCTTTCTCACGAGTGACCCAGCGGTCGAGAACTCGTTGCAGTGAATCCAACGTCACCGGCTTCGAGATGTAGTCGTCCATTCCGGCGGCGAGACAGCGTTCCCGATCGCCTTGCATGGCGCTCGCTGTCATCGCGATGATGGGTGTATGCCGATCGCTTCCCTCGCGCTCCCTAATCGCCGCGGTCGCCCAGTAGCCGTCCTGTTCGGGCATCTGACAATCCATGAGGACTGCATCGTAGGGAATGCTCTCGAGGGCGGAGACGGCTTCTTGCCCGTTGGCCACCGCATCACCGTGAAAACCGAGGCGAGCCAACTGGGCTAGCGCGAGACGCTGATTCACCGGGTTGTCCTCGGCGAGAAGGACGCGGCCGTGCGCGGCGTGCAAATCGACTCTCGGAATGGGGCTGGCGCTGTCCATTTTCCAGCGTGATGCTCGGAATCCCGACTCGCCTCTCAGCACCGACTGCATGCAACCGAGGAGGTGAGATGGCCTCACCGGCTTGCTGATGAGGGCAAACGATTCGAGATCCTGGCTCGCGGAATCCGGCGCTCGAAGGGCGAACGGAGCCACGATGATGAGCCCGACTTCGCCGAGGTCCGTCCCCTTCCCCGTCAGTTCACGGAAGGACGCCGGGTCGAATCCCGGCGTCCCTCTCGCGGCGATCAGCACGCGAAACGGCTGCCCCTCCTCCTGCGCTGCCCACAAGCGATCGAGCGCCGATTCCCAGGTGGAGACCGTCTCGACGCGCACGCCCCAGGATTCGAGGTGATGCTGCAACGCCGTCCGCCCCGCGGGAATCGAATCGACGCACAACACCCTCAGCGATTCGTCGAAGGTCGAGTCGTGCGTCGATTCCAACGGTTTCGCCGTCTTGTGGAGCCGTGCGGTGAACCAGAAAACGCTTCCCTTGCCGGGCATGCTGCGAACGCCGATTTCTCCGCCCATCAGCTCGACGAGCCGCTTGCAGATGGCGAGTCCGAGTCCCGTTCCGCCGAACCGCCGAGTGGTAGACATGTCCGCCTGCGAAAACGGATGGAACAGTCGCTCGAGCGCCGCGGGAGAGATGCCGATGCCCGTATCACCGATCTCGAATCGGACGAGCGTCGAATCATCGCGGTGCTCGATCGGCATCGCCTTGACGGAGACGTGCCCGTGGGCGGTGAACTTGATCGCGTTCGAGAGCAGATTGGTCAGCACCTGGCGCAACCGCCCCGGATCCCCGGCTAGCATCGTGGCGATCCTCTGATCGACGAAGCACTGGAGCTCCAGCCCCTTCCCATAGGCAACCGCTGCGAGCAAGTCGACCACGTCCTCCACGGCCGAACCGAGATCGAAATCGACGATCTCGATCGCCATCCGGCCAGCTTCGATCTTCGAGAAATCCAAGATGTCGTTGAGGAGCGTCAGCAAGGCCTCGCCGCTCGTGCGCACGGTCTCGGCGTACTCGCGCTGCTCCTTGTCGAGGTTCGTCTCGAGGAGGAGCCCCGTCATACCGATGACGCCGTTCATTGGGGTTCGGATTTCGTGGCTCATGCTTGCGAGGAATTCGCTCTTCGCGCGGCTCGCCGCCTCGGCCTGCTGCTTGGCGCGACGCAGTTCCACTTCCATCTGCTTGCGAGCCGAGATATCCAGGACGACGCCGATCCCGTAGGTCTCGGGGCCCGCGCTCGCGATCATGGCCCCGCAGGCCAGCGCGTCGACGCGGCGCCCGTCACTTCGCACGTACGCAACCTCGACGGGCGGTGAATAACCGTCGCGACGAACTTTCTCGATCGCTTCGGCGATTGCCGGCGCGGACTCGTTCGTCGTGAGGGACGCAGCATTCACTCTGCCTGCATGAAGGTCATCGCGGGTGTAACCGGCCATCGACAAAAAAGCATCGTTGGCTTCCGTCACTCGCCCGGTCGAGTCCGCAAGCATGATTCCGATGATCCCGGAGTCCATCAGCGCCCGGAACCGGGTCTCGCTTTCGCGGAGCGCGGCTTCGGCTCGACGTCGCTGCGACACGTCGAGGACCAGGCAGATGTGCTGTGCGTTGGCGTCTTCCTGGCCGAGCGCGGCGACGCCCACGAGCGCCGGGAACCGCGTGCCGTCGGACCGATAGAACTCCTTCTCCCACGGAGCGCACCGCTCGCCGCGGCGCAGCCGTTCGAACGTGGCTTCGTCGTTCTTGCGATGATTCGGGGGCGTGATTCGATCCCAACGAATGCCCCGCGCCAGCACGTCCTCGCGCGTGTAGCCGAACATGGCAAGGAAGGCGTCGTTTGCTTCGACCACGCAATCGCTCGCGTTCGTCGAGAAAATGCCGATGACGTTCGACTCCGCGAGTCGTTGAAAGCGAGCTTCGCTGCGACGGAGCGCGTCGAGCATTCGATTGAGGCTTTCGGCGAGGACACCGATCTGGTCCCTGGACACGACGGGCGCGTGCGCGTTCGCGTCTCCGGCCGTCCGGCGGTCCATGGCACGACAAATGGCTTCGACCGGCGTGAGGATGAATCGCCGGAGCAGCGCATACGCAATCAACGTCAATAGGAGCGATGCGACGACGATCAAAGCCGTCGCCTGCCAAACCGACCGTGAGAGCTGCGCCTTGATGGGCCCCGTGTCGAGCACGACGACGACCGCACCGCCGCCGAGCGCGGAGGGCGAGGACGTCCAGTCCTTGGAAAAGAGCGGAGCGAAGTAGTCGAACGTGTCGGACGTCGCGTGGAAGTGCGATCCCGACGACCGCGACTCGAGCACGTCGGCGAAGTGTCTCGCGTGCTCCGAGCCGCGCAACGCCGCGACTGGCTTGCCGATCCAGGCATTTCGATTGCAAGCGACCACGGTCGGCGGATCCCCGGCCGCTACCAGGATGAGCAGGACGTCTTGTTCGCCACCGAGGGAATTCACGATCCGGATCAGCTCGGGTCCGTTGCCCGTGATCTCCCCGCAGTCGTTGACGGCGTTCGCCAAGTTCTCGGCGCGCAGTCGAACCTGATCTTCGAGTCGATCCGAGAAGAAGTGATTGGTGAAGAGGACGGCGGTTCCCCCGGCAACGGCGCCGACGAGGACTAGAGGGACGACGACTTTTGCTTGAAGCGATCGGAAAGGAGACGTGAAGTACGTCGCCATCAGTTTCGCATTCCGTCGGGAATCAGCGCGATGCCCGATACGCAGCCGGATGTCCGGTCCTCCCCGCGAATCTGTCCCACGGCGCGCAGCGCGCGATCCGTCGCGCGAATCGCTTTCTCGAGGACGCCTTCTTGCACGAAGTAGGCCCGCTGCTCGTCGGACGACAGAATGCGACATCCGGCGAGCGCGTCGATGAACTCCTCCACGCTGACGTGCTCGCGATCCGCCATGATCGCGTAAGCCTCCGCCGGGTGATCCGTCATGAATT
>JACOTG010000242.1 GCA_016178505.1 Planctomycetota bacterium | reverse complement strand
CCGCGAAGCGGTGGGCGCCGAGTTGCGTTTCGCGATCAGCGGCGGCGCCGCGTTGCCGGACCACATCGACGTCTTCTTCAACGCAATCGGGGTGCCGCTGCTCAACGGCTACGGACTCACCGAGACCGCTCCGATCATCTCCGTTCGAGTCCCGCACCGAAACGTGCTCGGCACGATCGGTCGACCCGTCCCCGGCACGGAAGTCGTGATCGCGGATGCTGAAGGCCGAGCGTCGCCGCAAAACGACGTCGGACTGATCTGGGTCCGCGGCCCCCAGGTCATGCCGGGATACTTCCGCGATCCGGATGAGACGGCGAAGGTGCGAACGGACGACGGTTGGTTCAACACCGGAGACCTGGGTCGACTCACGCTGGCCGGCGACCTCTGCATCACGGGCCGTGAGAAAGACACGATCGTGCTTCTCTCGGGTGAGAACGTGGAGCCACGCCCGATCGAGGATCGATTGCTCCGAAGCCCCTTCGTGCGCCAGGTGGTCGTCGTCGGACAAGACCGCAAGCACTTGGCCGCGCTCATCGTCCCGGCCGCAGAAGCGGTTCGAAGCGCGCTCGGAATGCCTCCGTCTTCGACGATTGCCGATCTCGTCGACGACGAGCGAGTGAAGCGGCTCTTCCGGCGCGAGGTCGATCATCTCGTTTCGAACCGCAGTGGGTTCGCACCGTACCAGCGAATCGCGGCGTTTCGACTCCTGCCCCGCGAATTGTCGATCGACGACGGCACGCTCACGCCGACTCTCAAGATCAAGCGCAACGTAGTCACGCGTCGCTACGCGGACCTCGTCGACGCAGCCTACGGCGAGCACGGCGCGTGAGACGCGATGCCGGCGGCGGGTTCACCATCGGGCTCGACGTCGGCACGACGGGTGCGCGTGCCCTTCTCGTCGACGGCCGCGGTCGCATTCGCCGGCGCGGGAGCGCGGGCTATCCGCTCGACGTCCCGCGTCCCGGCTTCGCGGAGCAAGACGCGGATCGATGGACCCGCGCATCGGTGCTCGCCGTTCGAGAGGCGATCGGCTCCAGCGCCGCGTCCGTGCGCGCCATCGGCCTCACGGGGCAAATGCACGGCGCCGTGTTCCTCGATGCGGCGTGCCGTCCGATTCGCCCGGCGATTCTCTGGTGCGATCAGCGCAGCGAGCGCGAGTGCGAAGAGGTCGAGCGTCTCGTGGGCTCCGATCGCCTTCGTCGAGTGGCCGGCAATCCTGCGCTCGCCGGCTTCACCGCGCCGAAGATCCTCTGGTTGCGACGCCACGAGCCGCGCGCGTTTGCGCGCACGCACCACGTCCTGCTTCCGAAAGATTTTGTCCGCCTCTCGCTCACGGGCAAGATGCAGAGCGACGTCTCGGACGCGTCGGGGACGCTTCTCCTCGACGTGCCCGCGAGGCGTTGGTCGCGCGAGATCCTCGAGGCGCTCCAGATCCCTGCAAGCTGGCTCCCAGAGGTCCGCGAATCGCCCGAACCCGCGGCGAAGCTCACGGAAAGCGCCGCGAAGCGCACCGGACTTCGACCCGGCATCCCCGTCGTCGCCGGCGCGGGCGACTGCGCGGCCGGAGCCATCGCGACGGGAATCGTGGAGCCGGGACTCCTCTCCCTTTCGATCGGCACGTCCGGCGTTCTCTTCGCGGATTGCGCGCGGCCCACGATCGATCCTCGCGGGCGTCTGCACGCGTTCTGCCATGCGGTGCCGAATCGCTGGCACCTCATGGGCGTCATGCTCATGGCCGGTGGATCGCTTCGCCACCTTCGAGACACCGTGTTCCCCGAGCTCCGTCGCCGACGCGACGGGGGCTATCCGGCGATCGATCGGCTCGCGGCGGGCGTCGACCCGGGAGCCTCGAGCCTTCTCTACCTTCCGTATCTGTGCGGCGAGCGCTCTCCGCACAAGGACCCGAAGGCGCGCGGTGCGTTCGTCGGGCTCGCGCTCCACCACGGTCGCGCGCACCTCGCGCGCGCCGTGCTCGAAGGCGTAGCGTTCGCGATGCGCGACTCGCTGGAGGTGTTCTCGCAACTCGGCATCGCCGCGACTCGCGTTCGCATGACGGGAGGCGGGGCGCGAAGCGCCGTGTGGCGACAGATCTTCGCGGACGTCTTCGATCTCCCCGTGGACACCGTCGCCGCGGACGAGGGCGCGGCCTACGGGGCTGCGCTCCTCGCGGCGGTCGGCGCCGGAACCTTTCCCGACGTCCCGTCGGCCGTTCGCTCGTGGGTGCAGGCGCGCCCGGGAGCGCGACCCAGACCCGCAATCGCGGCGTGGTATCGGGAAACCTACGGCGCGTTCCGAGACCTCTACCCGAGCCTTCGCCCCTCGTTCGAGCGCCTCGCGTCGTTCAGCTCTACGGAAGCAGCTCGAGATACTTGAGCCCCGTCCCCGTGTTGAAGAGCACGATGCTCTCGTCGGCGCCGACTTGGCCGCGCGCGACGAGCTTCTGTAATGCGACGAGGCAAGCCGCGCCCTCGGGACAAACGAGCAGACCCTCGTCTCGCGCGATCTCGCCCATCGCCGCGATCATTTCCTCATCCGAGACCGCGAGCGCGCAGCCGCCGCTCGCGCGGATCGCACGCAGCATGAGGAAGTCGCCGATCGCGCTCGGCACGCGCAGGCCCGACGCCGACGTGTGCGCGTTCTCGAACGGCCGCGCGAACTCGGCGCCCTCGTCGAACGCACGAACGATCGGCGCGCAGCCCTCCGCTTGCACCGAGATCATCCGCGGCCGCTTCGCCGCGCGAAGCCAACCGAGCGCTTCCATTTCCTCGAAGGCCTTCCACATCCCGACGAGCCCGGTGCCGCCGCCCGTCGGATAGACGACGACGTCGGGGAGCCGCCAATCGAACGCCTCGGCGAGCTCGTAGCCCATCGTCTTCTTGCCTTCGATCCGGTAGGGCTCGCGAAGCGTGGCGAGCGAGAACCACTTCCCCTCGGCGACCCCCGCACTGACGAAGCGTCCTGCATCGGTGATCAATCCGTCGACGAGGTGCACGACCGCACCCGCGGCGACCGTCTCCTTCACGTTCGCAACGGGCGTGTCCTTCGGCACGAACACCGTGACCTCGAGGCCGGCTCGTGCGCCGTATGCCGCCGCCGCGGCGCCCGCGTTTCCGGCCGACGGCAGCGCCACGCGCCGAATGCCCAGTTCCTTCGCGCGGCTGATCGCGACGGCGAGACCCCGCGCCTTGAACGAGCCGGTCGGCATCTGCCCTTCGTCCTTCACGAAGAGCCGAGCAAGGCGGAGCTTTCGCCCGAGAGCGCGTGTGGGAATGAGAGGCGTCGACCCTTCACCGAGCGTGACGACGCTCGCGTCGTCGCGAACCGGCAGGAGCTCGCGCCACTTCCACAGCCCGCCGCCCCGCGCGGCCATCGCATCCGGCCGAAGCGAGCGTCGCGCAGCGGCGAGGTCGTAGCGCGCGAGAAGCGGCTTCTCGCACTTCTTGCAGACCGTCTGCGGTTCGGCGGCCTCGTGAGACGCGCCGCACGCGCCACATTCGAGATGCGTGAGGAAGGTTTCGCTCACGCCTTCGTCCAGTGCTTGAGGATCAGGTCTCGCGTCTTCTTGATCCCCTCGATGCAGTCGCCCTGCCCTTCCCATTCGATCGAGATCGCGCCTCGATAGCCGTTGTGTCGCAGCAGCGCGAAGACTCGCGCGTAGTCGCAGCCGGTCTCCTCGCCGTTCTCGTCGAAGGCGTGCGACTTCGCGTGGGTGTGAAACGCGCGCGGCGCGAGGTTGCGGATTTCCAGATACGGATCTGCATCCTTCGGCCAGTTCTTGAAGTCGAGGCACGAACCGACCCACTGCATGTCCGTCGCCTGGATGATGCGGAGGACGAAGGCGGAGCGGGTCGACGCGCCCCAGTGATTCTCGATCGCGAGCTTGATCCCCAACTCCTTCGCCGTCGGAAGCAGCGACTTGAATGCTTCGATCACGCGGTCGACGCCCTCCTTGCCGTCGGCCGCCTCGCCGCGCCCCGTCGAGCCGACGTTGATGCGGACGACCGGCGCTCTCAGACGCTTGGCGACCGCGAGTCGCTTGCGCACGGCCTCGACGTTGGCGCGCCGCGTCGCCTCGTCGTCGTTCGCGAAGTCGCCGTTCTTGTCGATGATGAACGCCGTGACGACGCGGTCGCACCCGTTGATCGCCGCGTCCAGCTGATCGAGGTAAGTGTCGTCGAACGACGGAAAGTAGATGTCGTTGAGCGAGACTCCCTTGATGCCGAGCTGCTTCAGCTTCAGCGCGACGTCGAAGAGCGTGATCTGCTTCTTGTCGAGGAGCGAGTTGAAGCTGTAGCTCTCGCACGAGAGCACGTTGCCGCCCGGCAAGATTCCTTCCGGCCACTTCTTCGGCTCGTCTCCGAGAGCCCACGCGAGCCAACCGACGAACGCCACGAGAACGAGTCCGCGAGACATTCCCTCACCTCATCTTGAACTTGAGAGGCAGCCCTTCTTCGTCGTCGGCGCGCAGGCAGAACGCCCAGCCGCCGCCGATCTGCAGCGCCTTCACGAGGATCGTGTTCGAGCCTTCCTTGAGCTTGGCCTTGAATGTGTCTTCGTCCGGCTTGAGCCCGCGCGGCCCGAGGAACGCGTGAACGCGCTCGCCGTTCACCCAGACGATCATGCCGTCGTCGCTGCCGCCGTGGAACGTGACCTCGCGCTCGCGCTTGCTGACGAGCTCGCAGTACGCGTACGCCGCGACGTTTTCGTGAGGATCGAGCACCGCCGCGAGATCGACCTCCGCGGCGTCCCCCGCACCGGCGACCGACCGCCAACGACAATCGCGATCGCCGATCTTCGTGCTCTTCGCGAGGTCGACGCCCTTCTCGGGAAACTCGGGCTTCTCCCACGAGGCGGCATTCGGCGCCGCGAACGGACCGATCACCCACCACGCGCTCACGCGGCCGTCGCGCGCCGTGACCTCGATCTGCTCGCCGAGGTCGCGGAGCTTGTCCTCGAGCCCGGGCGCGTTGCGATCGAGCGCGACGCGGTAAAGCCGAAGTGCCAGCTCGCGATCGGCCGATGCGACGGCGCGATCCGCAATCGTGACGAGACAATGCACCGCCGCGGCTTTCACGTCTTCGTCCGGCACGTCGAAAAGCTTCTGGACAATGAGGGACGAGCTGGCGTCCGCGACTCCTTCCAGTGCCGTGATGCCGGCCGCGCACGGCACCTTTTCGAGGAGCCGCTCGCAGAGTTTGCGAGCCGTCGCTGGGTCCCGCGTCGCCGTGGCGGTGACGATCTTCAGGTACGCGGTGAGAGCGGCCTGATTGTGCTGCGCGGCACGACCCAGCAGAAAGTCAGCGACGCTTGGGTCGCCGATCGCGCCGAGAACGGGAATCGCGTCGACGACGTCCTTTTCCGCTAATGCCTTCAGCGCCGGAAGAGCTGCCGGGTCTCCACGCCGCGCGAGCGCATCCAGCACGAGCGGCCGGCAGCGACCGCCGAGTTCCCCGACGAGAGCCATCGTCGCGCGCGTGTCGGGAATGTCGACGAGCGCGCCGATCGCCGCTTCAGCGACGCGACGGCTCGGATCGTTCAGGTGCTTCGCGATGTCGGCGACTTCGTCGGCGCTGCCGATGCCGCCGAGGCCCGCCATCGCGCGCACGAGCGCGACTTCGTCCCTCGCCTCGGCCGCGACGCGCGCGTACAGCGACGCCGCACCCGCGAGGTTCTTGCGCCGCGCCCGATCGTCGGCAATCGCCGCGAGCGCTCGATGCGCCGCGGCCTTCACGTCGTCGTTGGGAGACTTCGCCGCGGACTCGACGAGTGGCAGCGCCGCCTCGTTCGCACCCTTGCCGAGTCCGTCGAGCGCCACGATGCGACCGGCATCGTCGGGCGCGACCATGAGCGCGTCCGCGTAGATCTCCGACACGTCCGCGGCGCGGAGCGGAGACTGTGCGATGCAAACGAGAGCGGCGAACGCACCGCGCTTGTCGTCGACGGTGCCGCCGCGCTTCAGGAACGCAACGAGCGGCGGCGCGGCGGCAGGATCGCCAGACGCGCCGAGCGCCTCGAACGCGGCTTCGCGCGTTGCGGGATCCTCCATCGCGGAAAGGAGCAGCGGCGTGAAGCGGGGATCACGACTTCGACCGAGTGTTCGGAGCCACGCGGGGACCGCGGCCCGTGGAGCCCGACGCAAGCCCTCGCGGACGACGGACTCGGCATCGGCTCCCGAGATTCGTCGGAGTGACGTGAGAGCGACGTCGCGAAGGGGCTCCTCGCCGAGCAGCTTGCCCAACGCCTCGACCGCGACCGCCGTTCCCGCGTGCCCGAGCAGCTCGGCGGCGGCGAGGCGCGACGATGCCGGTTTGTCGGCCGTGGTGAACGCGGCGATGGCTTCCGCCACCACGCGCGAATCCTTCGGGTTCGCGGCGGCGCGCTCGGCGATCCAACGCACGGTCGTCTTCGATTCGAGCGCGAGCCACGGGTCGCTGCTCGCCGTCTGCTCGAGCAAGGGCGCGATCGCGGGAACGCCGATCTCGATCAGCCGGAACTTCGTCGGATAGTCGCCGACCTTTGCCGCGAGCGCCTGCACCTCTTCGCGGGACGGACCGTCGGCGAGGCACGGAATGGCGACGACGAGCGACAGCACGAGCCCAAGAAATCGATTCATGTCAAACCCCGTAGTGATCCTTCGTGAGCGCGATCGTCGCGCGTTTCTCGATCGCCTCGGCGGCGACGATGCACGGGACGACGGCGTGCAGTCCCGCTTCCGCGTCGGCACCGCGCGGCTTCTTGTCGCGGATCGCCGCGAAGAAGTCCTCCAGCTCGGCGAACGTGTCCGCCGTCCCCGCGTCCGGTAGTTTCTCCGGCTTGTCGTGCGAGGCGTACTTCGTCGCGTCCGCGTCGAGCACGATGCCTCGAAACTCCCCGAGCATCTCCTTCTTCGCGTACTGTTCCCAGCCCGCCGCGACCGAGTCCGGCTCCTTGAAGAGAAGGCCCTTGCCCTGACCCAAGAGCAAGATCGCGCCTTCCGTGCCGATCAAGAGCTCCCACTCGTCGCCGTACGAGTTGCCGAGGGTCGCGCTCACGGCGACCTGTTTTCCACCGGGATACTCGAGGAGCGCTTGCACGGAGTCGTGGACCTCGCGGCCGTCCTTCCACTGCAACAGCGAGCCGAGCCCCGAGACCGACGCCGGCACGTCGCCGAAGTACCAGTTCGCGAGATCGATCGCGTGGCTCGATTGCTCGACGAGGAGCCCGCCCGACGTCGCCTGGTAGAGGCGCCAGTTCACGAGCTTTTCGTTCTTTGGGTCGTCGACGACGCGCCGCCAACTCTGCTTCTTGTGCCACTGAGCCCGCACCTGCGTAAGATCGCCAATCGCTCCGCACTCGACATGCGTCAGCGCGTGCGGGAAGAGCTTGCTCGAGCGGCGCTGGTAGCCCATTTGGAACACGCAGCTCGCCGCCGCGCGCGCAGCGCGCACGATCGCTTTCGCGTCGTCGATCGTGTGCGACATCGGCGCTTCGCAGAAGACGTGCTTCCCCGCCCGAAGCGCCGCGACGGCGATCGTCGCGTGGAGGTAGGTCGGCGCCGCGACGATCAGCGCATCCGTGTCGGTCTCTTCCTTGAGGAGGTGCGTGACGTCGTCGTAGGTCTCGACGCTGCGGCCCGCGATCTCGAGCGCCTTGTCGCGATGCGACTTCCATGGCTCCGCGATCGCGGTGACCTTGACCTCCTTCATGCGCGCTAGCTGCGAAAGGAGGAGCCGTCCTTGGTCGCCGGCACCGGCGAGCGCGCAGCGAAGCGTCGCCTTCTTGTCGCCCGCCTGCGGCATGGCGTTGGCGATCGCGGGAAGTCCGATCGAGAACGCGGCGGCTGCGGCGGCCGCGCCCTTGAGGAACGAGCGACGCGACACGCACGGCTGCGGCTCGCCCGTCGATTCGCGAACGCGCTCGACGTCGGCGTGGCATGCGACGAATCGGCGTTCCGTCATCACGATGCCGCCGACGCCTCGCAGGCGCTCGCAGCATCGGCGCATCCCCTCCGCACCGAGCACGTAGAACGCGGTCGAGAGCGCATCCGAATCCGTCGAGAAGGGCGCGATCGCCCACGCCGCGACGCGGCCCGCGACGGGCGCGCCCGATCGCGGATCGAGGACATGGCCTCGCATCTCGCCGCCGTCGACGACGTAGCGGCCCCACGCGCTCGACGTCGAGAGCGAGCGGTCTTCGAGGACGAGCCGACCGACGCGCCGAGACGCATCGCGAGGATCGGCGAGCCCGATGGGCCAAGCGCCGATGGCGTGGATCGTGCTCTTGCCGCCGTGGAGGAGCGCGCGCGTCACGCCGCGATTGCGCACGATCGCCGCAGCCGCGTCGATGGCGAAGCCCTTCCCGATCGCGCCGAAGTCGAGCGCGACGCCGTCCCGCGCGAATCGCACGGTCCGATCTCGCGAGTCGAGGATCAACGCATCCTCGTTCACTGCACCACTCGCCCTCGCGCGATTCGCTTTGGTCACTCCGTCGTAGATGCCCCACGCATCGACGAGCCGGCCGAGCGCGACGTCGAACGCGCCGTCGGTCTCGACCCGGAGTCGCTCGGCGCGCTCGAGCAGCGCGAAGAGGCGCGGCTCGACGGGCACGGCTTCGAACGCCGCGCGCGCGTTGATGTGCGAGATCTCGCTCGACGGCGAGAAGAGGCTCAACTGGGCGTCGAGTCGCGCGATCTCGTCGAGCGCTTCCTCTCCGATCGAACGCAGCCGCGCGGAATCTTCGCCGCACAGGACGATCTCGAACCGGGTCGCCATGAGTGCGCGCGCGAGCCGAACGACGGACGTCGCCATTCCGCGGCCGGCCTACTCGTGAACCGACGGGTTCACGCGATCGCCTCTTCGCTCGCCGGGTCGAAACGGCAGACCTGATTCTTGCGCCACGACTGGACCGCCAGGTCGATGGCAACGTCGATCTTGTAGCCGAGCTCGGCGTCGCAGTTGGTCTTCGGATCACGACGCCTCACGCAGTCGAGGAAGTTGTCGTGATGCGCTTGAATGGTGTCGTCGACGTTCTTCGTGTCGAACTTCTGCTCGCTGCCGCCATAGATGCGCTCGGGGCGGATGACGATGTCGCCGCCCGAGCCGCCGAGGTACATCGTCGCCTCGTGCCCGCGCACGACGACCGGCAGCCCCTGCTCGTTCGCCTGCGAGCCGACGATCACGACCGAGTGCTCGGACGGATAGTCGATGATCGCGTGGAAGCAGTCGGGCGTCTCGCGATCCTTGTGGAAGTAGATGCCGCCGCCCGCGACGACGCGCGACGGAAACTCGGGGCCGATCGAGATCGACAGCGCGTGGAGCACGTGGACGTAGAGGTCGGTCGCGATGCCGCCCGAGTAGTCCCAGTATTTTCGCCAGCGGAAGAAGCGCTCGGGGTCGTACGGCCGCCACTCGGCCGGACCGAGAAAGGCATTCCAGTCGAGGTTCTTCTCGCTCACGTCCAAGTCGATCGACCAGTTCCAATCGCCCTCTTTGAGATTGCGCGCGATCGACGTCTGGCTCCACACGAGCCGGCCGATGCGGCCCGCGCGGATCAGCTCGCGCGCCTTCCACCACATCTCGCGCGAGCAGTCCTGCGAGCCGACCTGCAAGACGCGCTTCGTGCGCTGCGCCGTGCGATAGATGTCGCGCGCCTGCTGCCAGTGCAGCGCCATCGGCTTCTCGAGGTAGACGTCCTTCCCGGCCTCCATCGCGTCGATCGCCATCCGCGAATGCCAGTGATCGGGCGTCGCGATCCAAATCGCGTCGAGATCTTTCTGGTCGAGCAAGCGCCGATAGTCGTGGATGCCGGGCGCGCTCCCGACCTTCATCGCGTTCTCGCGGCGCGGCACGTAGACGTCGCTCACGCCGACGACGCGCACCGCGGGATTCTTCGCGAGCTTGCCGAGATGGTGAGTGCCCTGTCCGCCGCAGCCGATGAGACCGACGCCGATCCGATCGTTGGGAGCGACCGCCGGCTTCTTTTCATCCGGCTCCGGTTTTGGCGCCGGCTTGTCCTGTGCGAAAGCGAGCGTCGCGACGCCGGCCGCGGCGCCTGCCAGGAATCCCCGACGGCTCAAATCAGGCGACATCTCTCAGAGCACCTTGATCGCGAGGTTTCGGAATTCAACGCGGTCTTCATGGTCCTGCACGCCAATGAATCCCTTCTTCGCGCGCTCCGAGAGCTTCTTCTCTTGGAACGGGATCGCGGGATCGTCGAGGTTCGGCACGTCGAGGACCTTCTCGCCGTTCATCACGACCGCGATCGCGCGCCCCTTGCACGTGATCTCGACCGCGTTCCACTCGCCCGCGGGCTTGGCGACGTTCTTCGACGGCGCGACGGAGCCGTAGAGCGAGCACGAGCTGTGCACGTCGGGCGCCTTGCCGTGGTCGCCGAGGATCTGGATCTCCATTCCAGTGAACGCCGGATTGCCGTCCTCGGTCGCGCGGAGGAACATGCCGCTGTTACCGCCTTCCTTCTGCACGCGGTACTCGAGGCGCCAGACGAAGTTCTCGTACTCCTTCTCGCTCCGAAGCCAGCCCCCCTTGCCGCCCTTTCCCACGATCACGCCCGACTTGGCATCGACCTCCCAGCTCTTGTCGCCCATCACGGCCCAGCCCGAGAGCGACTTCCCGTCGAACAGCGAAACATAACCCTCCGGAAGCGTCGTGACTTTCACCTCGCGCGAGTTCGCGCTTTCTTGCGGCGACAAAAGGGCGGCGGCGACTGCGACCGCGACGATCAGCTTCATGGCGTGGTCTCCGACAATCTCTTGAATGTTGCAGACAGATTCGGAATCTTAGGCCTTCCCCTGGGTCACGCAAGCGAGAAAAAAGAGGCCGATGAAGAAGCGACTCGGCGTCGGGATCGTGGGCGCGGGCTTCGTGAGCCGTTTTCACGTGAGGTCGTGGGTGGGCGTGCGCGACGCCGACGTGCTCGGCGTTTGCAGCCGATCGATCGAGAAGGCGGAAGCCGTCGCGAAGCTCGCACGGGACCTCGACGTCGGCGAAGCCAAGGCGTACCGCACCGTCACCGAGATGGTGAAAGCGCCCGGCATCGACGCGATCTGGATCTGCGTGCCGAACTTCGCGCGCCTCTCCGTCATGGAGGAGATCGCCGCGGCCGGCAAGGGCAAGATCGTCGGCATCGCGTGCGAGAAGCCGCTCGGGCGAAACGTGAAAGAAGCCAAGCGCATGGTCGATCTCGCGCCGGGATTCCTCCACGCCTACCTCGAGAACGACCTCTTCATGCCGCCGGTCGTGCGCGGCAAGGACGCCCTGTGGCGGCGAGGCGCGACGAGCTGCGGGCGGCCGTATCTCGCGCGCGCGGCCGAGGAGCACGGCGGACCGCACGAGCCCTGGTTCTGGTCCGGCAAGCAGCAAGGTGGCGGCGTGCTCAGCGACATGATGTGCCACTCGATCGAAGCCGCGCGATTCCTCCTCACCGATCCGGCGAAGGGACGCGACAGCCTGAAGCCAAGGACTGTCAACTGCGACCTCGCCACGCTCAAGTGGTCGCGGCCCGAATACGCGGCGAAGCTGCGCGCGATGTCGCGCGGCGCCGTCGATTACGCGAAAGCGCCCGCCGAGGACTTCGCACGCGCGAGCGTCGCGTGGGAAACGGACGACGGCTTGCCCGTCGTCACCGAGGCGACGACGTCGTGGTGCTTCGTCGGTCCGGGACTGCGCCTCTCGTTCGAGGTCATGGGGCCCGAGTACTACATGCAAGGCAACTCGCTCACGAGCCACCTCGACGTCTTCTTCTCGCGCGAGGTGAAGAGCGGGACCGGCGAAGACCTCGTCGAAAAACAGACGGCCGAGACCGGGCTCATGCCCGTCGTCACCAACGAAGAGATGGAGTACGGCTACGTCGACGAGAACCGCCACGTCGTGCAGAGATTCCTCTCGGGCAAGCCGCCGATGGAAACGTTTCACGACGGGCTCGAGGTCTCGCGACTCCTCATGGCCCTCTACATGAGCGCCGAGCGCAACGAGCGCCTCGCGTGGCCGCCCGCCGGCCTCGACGAATTCATCCCCGCCGTCCAGCGCGAGGCCTATTCCACGAAGGACGTCTTCAAAGGCCGGTGACCCTCGATCTGACGCATACGGAGCCTGCTACGAAAAT
>JACOTG010000241.1 GCA_016178505.1 Planctomycetota bacterium | reverse complement strand
GCGTCCGGTCTGCGCGTCGCCGGCGTCGGCATCGGCAGCCCGGGACCTCTCGACTCGCGCCGCGGGATCGTGCTCAGCGCGCCGAATCTCACCGGCTGGGTCAACGCCCCGCTCGGCGAACGTGTGGAGACGGCCGTGCGCATTCCGACGATCGTCGAGAACGACGCCAACGTCGCCGCGCTCGCCGAGAGCTGGCTCGGCGCGGGGCGCGAGGCGTCGAGCGTTCTCCTCATCACGCTCGGGACCGGGATCGGCGGCGGCATCGTCCTCGGCGGACGGATTTGGCGCGGGCACGGCGGGTTCGCGGGCGAGATCGGGCACACCACCTACGTCGTCGACGGCGTCGCGTGCGGCTGCGGGAACCGCGGATGTCTCGAGCAATACGCGTCGGCGACCGCGCTCGTTCGGCGGACGCGCGAGGCGATCGCGTCCGGCCGAAAGACGTCGCTCATCGCCAAGCCGACGATCACAGCCGCCGTCGTCCACGAGGAAGCGGTTGCCGGCGACGCGCTCTGCCGCGATCTCCTCGCCGAGACCGGCCGGATCCTCGGAGTCGCCATCGGAAGCGTCAGCAATCTCCTCGATCCCGAGGTCGTCGTCGTCGCGGGCGGTCTCGTCAATGCGGGCGACTTCCTCTTCGCGCCGATGCGCGAGGAAGCCAAGCGCCGCGCTCTGCCTGCCGTCGCGGCGACGCTCACGATCCTGCCGGCTGCGCTCGGCGACGACGCCGGCGCACTCGGCGCCGCGCGCAACGCCGCGCTCGAGATCACCTCGCGCCGCTGACTCGCCTTCGTCACCCAGCCGTCGATGGGACGACTCGGACGCACGAGGAACGCCGGTCGGCACCTCGGTGAGAACCCTCAAGTCCTCCGGCGTCGCCTGTCGAACGAGGAGACGGCGCGTCTCACACCGGCGCACTGTGAATCGCCCGTGGCGAGATCGCGGACTCTCGGAAGGCAGGAGGGGCTCATGGCACGACCCAAATCCATCGGCAACGAACTCGGGCTCGGAAACACCCGCGATCTCTACTTCACATTCAAGGCCGGCGGCGTCGAGTACGCGTTGTGCCTCGATCGCATGCACGAGGTTCGTCGCTTCACGACGACGACGCCCGCGGACGGCGCCGCGCCCTGGGTCAAGGGCATCATGACCCTCGACGACGGCACGAGCTTCCCGGTCATCGACCTCCTCGCGCGCCTCGGACTCGGACAGATCGAGTTCACGCCGTACACGGTCATTGCAGTCCTCGACCTCGGCGCGAACCGATTCGGTCTTGCCGTCGACGCTCTCGGCGAGGTCGTGCACCTGATCGACGACAACGTCCAACCGCTGGCGACGTTCGGCGCCGATCCGAGCAACTGCTTCGTCACGGGGTTCGGGCGCGTCGGCGACCGCATCGTGTCGCTCCTCGACCTCGACGTCGTCCTCCAGGACGAGATCGCCACGACCCGCCGCGGCAGCGACGACGACTCGGACTTCGACGCCGCGTTCTGAGAGCGGCGGTTTCGTGATGCTGAAGAGGGGGATTCTTCTCGCCGGGTTCGTGCTCGCTGGGCTCGCGCTCGTTCTCTTCCTGGGAATACCGGAGCCGGGCTCGCCGGGCACGTCACGCGTTTCTCGATCCCATCGACGTCCCTCGTCGCGCGGAGGCCGCGCTCACCGATCGGCGGCGACCGACGCGCGCCTGCCAGTTGTGTTCGACACGCCGAGCTTCGTCGAACGCATGCTCGGGATGTTCATCGGGCCGATCCACGTCGTCGGCCACGTCGAGGACGAATCCGGCGTCGCGGTCACCGGTGCGCTCGTTCGCGCGATTCCCGAACCAGGTGCCGTTGCGCTCGATCTCGCGGACGCCGTCACGACGACGACCGACATCGCCGGCGACTTCGAGCTGACCTTGCCGTCCGGGACGAAGCTCGTGGCGCTTCGCGCATCGACGGACGATCCCGCGCGCGGCGTCGCGACGAAACGACATCTCCGCCCGCGGTGGGGCGATTTGGACGCGGGCACGCTCACTCTCGTCGCGCCGTGCGCGATCACGGGCCGCGTCGTCGACACCGGCGGCAGTCCCATCAAAGGCGCCCACGTGTTCGAGTCGACGACGAGGCTCGGCGCTGTTGTGTCGAAGCGGGCTGAGACGTGGTCGGACGCACAGGGTTCGTTCACGTTTCCTTGTTCGCCGCGCGGAAGGATCGTGCAGGTCTTCGCCGAGCACGAGGGCTACGCGTCGCTCGCCTTGTCGAACGCACGTTGCGGGGGACCGCCGCTCACGCTGACGCTCGCGCGCGAAGCGTTCGTTCGAGGAACCGTGCGCGATGACGCGGGCCGGCCGATCGAGGGAGCGGCGGTGTTCGTGGACTACTACTCCGGGATCGGGAAGTTCGACCATCAATCGTCGCCGTTCGTCGCGCGGTCGGATGGCAGCGGCGCGTACACGATCGCTCGAATGTCCGCGGGCGGCAGCCTCTTCTTCTTCAGCGTTCGGTGCGACGCACCGGGGTTCTCGGCGGAGCGCGCGACCGTCGATGGGCGCGTCCCCGGCGCCCACGTCGTCGATTTCACGCTCTTCCACGGCACCGCGGTGTCGGGGACGGTCGTCGATGCGGTGACGGGCTCGCCGATCGCCGCCGCCGACGTCGGCGGAAGGATGGCGCGAACGGACGTGCGCTG
>JACOTG010000240.1 GCA_016178505.1 Planctomycetota bacterium | reverse complement strand
CGTTCATCCGCCGTCGATAGCCACGGCACGACCGTTGCGCTAGGGGCTCCCCATCATGATTCGCATCACGCCGGTCGCGGGAAAGACAGAAGTCGGACAACTGCTCGTGGAAGGTCGCATCACGCACGAGGACGTCGAGGCTTTGCGCTCGACGTGCGAAGCGGCGGCCGCGGGAAGTCGCACGGGAACGATCATCCTCGACCTGTCGGGGGTGAGCTTCGTGGATTCGCCGGGCGTCGTCGCGCTCGGTGAACTCGAAAGGAGGGGGGTCATGCTGATCGGTTGCTCGCCGTTTGTCGATGAACTTCTTGGGTCCCGCCAGTCGATCGCGTCGCGGGACTCTGACTCGGACGGTGCCGAGTGCGAAGCCGAGCTCACGGAACGGCTTCGCCGCGGCGACGACGCCGCGTTCGAGACGCTGGTGCGCGAGTACGGCGGTCGAATGCTCGTCGTCGCACGCCGTCTCCTCGGCAGCGAGGACGACGCACGGGACGCCGTGCAGGACGCCTTCCTTTCCGCATTCCGGCGCATCGACTCGTTCGAAGGCTCGTCGAGAGTCTCGACCTGGCTGCATCGCATCGTCGTGAACGCCGCGCTCATGAAGATGAGAAGCCGCCGATGCCGCCCGGAGAAGTCGATCGAGGATCTCCTTCCGCGGTTCGACGACGGCGGCGATTGGATCGCGTCGACGTCGAGCCTCGGCCTTCCCGGCGACGTGGTCGCGGAGCGGCGCGAGACTCGCGAGGTCGTGCGGCGCGCGATCGATCAACTGCCCGACACGTACCGCACCGTTCTCCTGCTCAGGGACATCGAGGAGCTCGACACCGAAGAAGCCGCAAAGGTGCTCGGGATCACGCCGAACGCCGTGAAGATTCGCCTGCATCGCGCACGCCAGGCTCTACGCACGCTCCTCGAGCGCGATCTCGGCACGTTCGGAGCGTCGCCGACTCGCCGGTTTGCGCGCCCGATCTCCTCGTAGTCTGCATCCGGGCTCGCCGGCACGCGCGGTCATCGCGCCCTTGCCGCGGGCCTTGCGAGTCGCCGTGATCCCGTGCATTCTGCTCCCGTTGCCCCGGCGAACCGGGGGATGAAGGCGGATAGGATTCTCCGAGAGTCGACGCGATGCCTGGAACGGATTCTTCATCGAAGCGCCATGCCGATCCACCGGTCGAAAATCTCGAGCCGCTTCTCCACGTCGTCGAGGGGACGGCGACGGCGGTCGGCCAAGCGCTCTTCGACAAGCTCGTCGCCCATCTCGCGAGAGCCTTGGGCACGAGCTACGCACTCGTCGCCGAATCCGTCGGCGGCGGCCGCGCGCGAACCCTCGCGTTCTGGCGAGAGGGTCGTCTGGCGCCGCCCGTAGAGTGGGCGCTCGCGGGCACTCCGTTCGAAGGCGTTTCGAACGGCGATCTCTGCCACCCCGCGTCGGGCGTCGGCCCGAGATTTCCCAACGCCGCGCTCGAGGTGACGCAGGTCGTCGACGGCTTTTTCGGCGTCGCGCTTCGTGGTCCCAACGGACAGCACCTCGGACATCTCTGCGTCTTCGATTCGAAGCCGTTGCCGCTCGACCCGCGTCAGCTTGCGCTCTTCAAGATCTTCGCGGCGAGAGCGGCCGCCGAGCTGGCGCGCATCCACGTCGAGCGGGAACTCGGCGAAAGCGAGGAGCGGTTCCGCGATCTCTTCGACGAGGCGCCGATCGCGTACGTCCACGAAGACCTCGAGTCGCGCTTCATCCGCGCGAACCGCGCCGCGATGAGGATCCTAGGCCTGAAGCCCGAGGAGGTGGTCGGCAACGTGGGGATCTCGATGGTGCCCGACACGCCCGACGCGCAGAGGCGCGTGCGCGAGGCGTTCGAATCGATCGGCCGCGGGACCGACACCAGCGGAGTCGTGCTCGAGCTACGGCGCAAGGACAACGGCAAGCCGGTGTGGATCCAGTGGTGGTCGAAGCCCGACCCGAGCGGCACGTACACGCGCACGATGTTCGTCGACATCACGGACCGCGTGCAGATGGAGCAGGACAAGGCGCGGCTCGAGGCGCAGAACACGTACCTGCGCGAAGAGATCCAGTCGGTTCACAACTTTGCGGAGATCGTGGGGAAGAGCCCGGCGCTGCTGTCAGTGCTCGAGAGCGCTCACCGCGTCGCCGCGACCGACTCCTCGGTCCTCATCACCGGGGAGACCGGCACGGGGAAGGAGCTGGTCGCGCGCGCGATTCACTCGGCGAGCAAGCGCCACGATCGACCGCTCATCAAGCTCAACTGCGCTGCGCTGCCCACGGGCCTCGTCGAATCGGAGCTGTTCGGCCACGAGAAAGGCGCGTTCAGCGGCGCGATCGCGCGGCGCATCGGCCGCTTCGAGCTGGCGCACGGCGGAACGATCTTCCTCGATGAGATCGGCGAGGTGCCGCCGGATGTCCAGGTCAAGCTGCTGCGCGTTCTCCAAGAGCGCGAGTTCGAGCGCGTCGGCGGCAACACGCCGATCAAGGTCGACGTTCGCGTCATCGCCGCCACGAACCGCGACTTGTTGAGCGCCATGAGGGAGGGCACGTTCCGCGAGGATCTGTACTACCGGCTCAACGTGTTCCCGATCCAGCAGTCGCCGCTTCGGGATCGAAAAGAAGACATCCCGCTCCTCGTCCACTTCTTCCTCAAGAAGTTCTCCATTCGCATTGGCAAGCGCGTCGACGGGATTGCCGATTCCGTGATGGAGCGATTCATGGCGTATCGGTGGCCCGGAAACATTCGCGAGCTCGAGAACATGATCGAGCGCGCCGTAATCCTTGCGAGCGGCGACGTGCTCGACATGGATTCGATCCCATCGCTGTCGGAGGCGGCGTCTGTCGTTGCGCCACCGCGCTCGTCGCCGACTCCGACGCATGCGGCAACGACGCGCGCGAGCCTCGAAGATGTGGAGCGCGCGCACATCCTCGCCATGCTCGAGAAGACGAACTGGGTCATCGACGGTCCGTCGGGCGCGGCGAAGAAGCTCGCCCTCAACCCGAGCACGCTTCGCAGCCGCATGCAAAAGCTCGGCATCTCGCGCGCGCCCCGACCCGCGCCCTGACGCGGCGCCTTTTCGCAGGATGGCGGCCGTGAAGTCGACCGTCGGATTCGACACGCCACTCGGCGAGAAACCCTTCGTCAGAATTCGCGATCTTGCGCGACGTCGCGCCGGTAAGATCACATGTCCTTGCAGGGGACCTCGACGGCGACGGTGACCTGGATCTCGTCGTGAACGCGTCGAGCGGCCAGTCGCGCTCCCCTCGAGACGTCGACTGGCTCGATTCGGCGCTCGACTCGAATCTCGACTCGACGCGTTGACCCCGCGGTTTCGCCTTCGCATGATGTTCGGCCATGAAGACGACCATCGAACTGGACAAGGAACTCGTGCGAGAAGCGCTTCGAGCGACCGGCGCCAAGAACACGGCGGACGTCGTCGAACTCGGTCTGCGAGCATTGCTCGAAAACGTTGCTCGAAAGCGGCTCATCGCGCTCCGGGGCGCGTTGCCGAGTCTCGAAGGTCCGCCGCGTCGACGAGCACCACGGCGTCGCCGATGACACTTGCGGACACTTCGATTTGGGTCCACCACTTTCGCGGATCGAGCGAGGTGAAAAGGCTGTCTGAGCTGATCGAATCCCGAGAGGTGATGGTTCATCCGTGGGTGATCGGCGGAATTGCACTCGGCAATCTCGGGCGACGTCGTGTCGAGATCTTGTCTGCTCTGCGAAGACTACCGCTCGCGCCGGTCGTTTCCGACGAGACGATCTTCGATCTCATCGATCGATTTGCGCTCGAGGGAAGCGGAATCGGCTGGGTGGATGGGCAGCTACTCGCTTCGGCCCGAACGGCGAGCGCCAAGCTATGGACGCACGATCGCGCGCTTTCTGTTGTCGCGGAGTCCGTCGGACTCTGACGCGTCGTTGTGCGGCGCACGATCCGACTATTTTCCCGAGCCCACTGAGCGACGACGCTGGCCGTTGCGGGACGAATGAGACGCCGGGCTCGACGCGAGGATGACGCGATCGAGCCGCAGGAACTCGCCGAGAGACCAGGCCTGGAACGGGCAGCCGCGCGGTGTGTGCGGCGGATCGGCGTCCGCGATCTCCGGTAGATGGCCGAGGCCGGCGACGTCGAGACCGTCCTGAAGCGACGCGAGGAACTTGTCGCGCGCCTCGCGCTTGGCTGCGGCCGTGCCTCCTCGCACGCGAACCCACGCGTCCACGAACGCGCCCGCGAGCCACGGCCACACCGTGCCCTGGTGGTACGCGCCGTCGCGCGCGCGAGCGTTTCCTTCGCAGCTCTTCACGTAGTCGGGTTCACCGGGTGCCAGCGTGCGCGGGCCGAGCGGCGTCCACAGCCGCTGCTCGCACGCATCCACGATGCGACGCGCACGCTCGCCCTCGACGATCGCCAGCGGTAGCCCGCCGATAGCGAAGAGTTGGTTCGGTCGGAACTTCGAGTCCACCGCCCCGGCGTGATGGTCCACGTCGACGACGTCGTGGAGATATCCGCCGGCCTCGTTCCAGAACCGCGCAACGAACGAAGCGCGACCGCGCTCGAACGTCGATCGCCAGCGAGCATCACCGCGTCCGCCGATCGCGAGCGCATTCAGCCAGAGTGCTTGCACTTCCACCGGCTTGCCGACGCGCGGCGTGACGCACCAATCGCCGACCTTCGCGTCCATCCAAGTGAGTTGCCAGCCCGGCTCGCCCGCGGCGAGAAGTCCATCCACATCGCCGCGAATGCCGAAGCGCGTGCCGCGCGAGTAGCCCTCGAGAATGGCTTGGATCGCGTCCTGGATCGCGCGCCGATCGCCCGGTGGCACGGGCTCTGCGCTTGCTTTGCACGCGTCGAGATACTCGTCCGCCGCGATCACGAACCAGAGCGAGGCGTCGACCGAGTTGAACTCCGGCTGCTCGCCGCGGTCGGGGAACCGGTTCGGCAGCATGCCCTCGGAAACCGCGCCGGCCCACTCGAGGAGGATCTCCCGCGCGAGATCGAGGCGACTCGTCGCGAGGCACAGGCCGCGCATCGCGATGAACGTGTCCCGGCCCCAGTCGGTGAACCAAGGATAGCCGGCGACGAGCGTGCGACCCTGCCCGCGGCGAACGACGTATGCGTCGGCCGCGCGATCGATCGGAGTCGCGAAACCGTCGCGCCGCTTCAGCTCGGCGGCGCGTAAGATCGCCAAACACTTTTCGCCCGGGACGCCCGCTGGCATCGTGTCCCCGATGTGGCCTTCGGCGCCCATCATCCACACTGCCTCGCCGCGGGACAGATCGAAGCGCAGCGTTCCGGGCGCCGCGAGATCCTCGACGTCGTCGAGTCCGCGCGCTCGTTCTTCCTCGTAGAGGAAGCTCCGATACCACTGAGGTTCGTGCGCGTACTCGCCGTTCGACAGCGAGAGCACCTTGGGAATGCCGTCGTACGGATGCCACACGAGGCGACCGCCGTCGCGAACCTCGGGCTGGAATCGGAATGACGAGTTTTCGTGATGAGTGGAGTGGTAGTCGCGTCCCGAGAGGAACGGACGCACGGTGAGCGTGGCACCGCCGGGCTTGCAACGGCCGCGAACTCGCCACGCAAGCGCGACGACCGAGTGGCCGTTCACGGCGAAGATCTCCTGTTCGATCTCGGTCATGTCCGCGAAGCGGAAGACCCATCGCGGCCACGGCTCGGGCTCGAACGAGACGATGCGTGACGCGCCGTCGGGATGGACGACGTCGGGCGCATATCGCTGCGACGAAAGCGCGAACCGACCTGCGGGCGTCTCGACCCACGCGTCGAATCCGTTCACGAGCACGAACCGGCCCGTCGGCGGAGTCACCGCGGTGAGTAGGAGCGCGTGGTATCGGCGCGTGCGTATCCCGGACACGGTACCCGATGCAAAGCCGCCGAGCGCGTCGGCCTCCAGCCACTCCGACTGCGGGTTCACGAACGCCTCCACGAAACGCTCGACGCGCGGTCAGGCGGCGCAACTGGGAATTCTGATCCTGGCTCCGTACGCGTCGGTTGCGGGGTCATCGGCGTTTCGGCGTCTTGGCCGCCTCGTGGGGTACGGGATCTTGCGGAGCGAATGAGTCAGGCTCGGTACGCGTCTTCGCTAGGTCCTCGATGCAGCGGACGACGAGCGATGTCCAGCCGGTTTGGTGGCTCGCGCCGAGCCCGCGGCCGGTGTCGCCGTGGAAGTACTCGTGAAACGGGACGAGCCCGCGAAAGTGCGGGTCGTCGACGTAGCGACGATCGCCGCCATTGCACGGCCGGGCGCCGCTCGCATCGGGGACGAACAGGCTCACCAGGCGCCGCGACAACTCGCGCGCGACCTCCTGGAGGTTCATCATGTGGCCCGAACCCGTCGGGCACTCCACCATGAACGAATCGCCGTAGAAGTGGTGGTACCGCTCGAGCGCTTCGATGAGCAGGAAGTTCACCGGCATCCAGATCGGTCCTCGCCAGTTCGAATTGCCGCCGAACAAACCAGTCGTCGATTCGCCGGGCGCGTACTCGACCGTGAAAGCGTCGCTCCCCATCCAAAACGTGTAGGGGTGCGCCGCGTGCACGCGCGAGACGGATCGGATTCCGTGCGGCGAAAGGAACTCGCCTTCGTTCAGCATGAGGTGCAGGACGCGCTCCAGCCGCTCTCGTGACGGGATCGCGAGCAATCGATGCGCGTGATGGCCTTGCTCCAGGTACGTGATGTGCTTCGCGAGGTCCTTCCTGTTCTCGAGGAACCAGCGCATTCGCTTGGCGAAGCCGGGCAGCTTCTTCAGCACGTCGTCTTCGAGGATCTCGACGGCGTAGAGCGGGATGAGCCCGACCATCGAGCGCACCCGCAACGGGCACTTCTGCCCGTCGACGTGGAGCTGGTCGTAGTAGAAGCCGTCCGCCATGTCCCAGAGCCCCGTGCCGCCGAGGCCATTCATCGCGTCGGCGATGGCGACGAAGTGCTCGAAGAACTTCGACGCCATGTCCTCATAGGCCGGGTCGTGGCTGGCGAGCTCGAGCGCCATCGCGAGCATCGTGGTGCAATAGAATGCCATCCATGCGGTGCCGTCGGCTTGTTCGAGGTGGCCGCCGGTCGGCAGCGGACGCGAGCGATCGAACACTCCGATGTTGTCGAGCCCGAGGAATCCGCCGCCGAAAATGTTCTTGCCCTCGGCGTCCTTCCGGTTCACCCACCACGTGAAGTTGAGGAGCAGCTTCTGGAAGACGCGCTCGAGGAAGAGCTGGTCGCGCTTGCCCGGCGGCGCGGACATCTTGTAGACGCGCCACGCGGCCCACGCGAGAACGGGCGGGTTCACGTCGTCGAGGGCGAATTCGTACGCCGGAAGCTTCCCGCTCGCGTGCATGTACCACTCGCGGAGGAAGAGCACGATCTGCTCCTTCGCGAACTCGGGGTCGATCGTGGCGAACGGGATCATGTGGAAGGCGAGGTCCCACGCGGCGTACCACGGATACTCCCACTTGTCGGGCATCGAGATCACGTCGCGGTTGAACAGGTGCGTCCACTCGTGGTTGCGTCCCTGCCTGCGGCTGTCGGGGGGCTTCGGCATTTCCGGGTCGCCGTCGAGCCAGTCCTTCACGACGTAGTGGTAGAACTGCTTCGACCACAAGAGGCTCGCGTACGCTTGCCTCGAGACCCGACGTTCCTCGACGGTGAGGCCCGTCGACTGGCGTGCCGCGTAGAACGCATCCGCTTCCTCGACTCGCTTCGAGAAGATGCGATCGAAACCGCCGTTGAACGGATTCTGAGGCGCGTCGTCTTCGGAGAACAGTCGCAGCTTCACCGTTGTGTGGCCGCCCGCCGGAACCTCGACGCGGTAGAGCGCGGCGGCCTTGGTGCCCACCCCCTTCGGGTTCACGGCGTCCGTCTTGCCTTCGATCACGTAGCGGTGGAACGCATCCTTGACGTAGGGGCTCGCATTCTCCGAGCCGAACAGGCGCTCGGTGTTCGACTCGTTCTCCGTGAAGAGGAGGTCCGGCCGCTCGCCGTTCGTTCCGGGCGAGATCGCCAGCCGGAATCGTCCGAGCGAAACGTGATTGGCCGCGAGCGTCGCGTCGTCGAGCGCGGTGATGCGCGGCTTGATCCAGCAGCCGTCATGGGTGCAGCCCCACGTCCACGTGTTCCGGAACCACAAAGTCGGGAGCAGATGAACGGTGGCCGCCTCGGGTCCGCGATTCGACACGGTGATGCGAATGAGGATGTCGTCGGGCCCCGCCTTCGCGTACTCGGCGACGACGTCGAAGTAGCGACTGCCTTCGAACGCGCCCGTGTCTTCGATCTCGAATTCGCGTTGATCCCTGCCGCGTCGCCGATTCTCCTCGACGAGCCTGCGGTACGGGTATTCACCCTGCGGGTATTTGTAGAGCGCCTTCATGTAGGAGTGTGTCGGCGTCGAGTCGAGGTAGAAGTACGACTCTTTCACGTCCTCGCCGTGATTCCCTTCGGGTCCCGTGAGTCCGAAGAGCCGCTCCTTGAGGATCGGGTCACGTCCATTCCATAGCGCGAGGCCGAAGCAGAGGCGGCACTCGCGGTCGGTGATGCCGAGCAGTCCGTCCTCGCCCCATCGGTACGCTCGGCTTCGCGCGTGGTCGTGCGGGAAGTAGTCCCAGCACGTTCCGTCCGGGGAGTAATCCTCGCGCACCGTTCCCCACTGGCGCTCCGACAGATAGGGGCCCCAGCGCTTCCAGTTCTTCTCGCGCCGCGCGTCTTCGTGGAGACGGCGCGACTCCGGGTCCTGATGCGCGTGCAAGGAGTCTTGGTTCTCGTCGTGCGCGTCGTGATTCGATCGACTCATGATCTCTCCAGTAGGGCGGTGGCCGCCTGTCGGCCGGTCCGAAGAGCTTGCGTCAAGCGCTCTCGCGCTTCAAGCATTGTGCGAAGCCGGTGCGCGCGAAATCCCGATTTACCTCGCGCTCAGCATCGTCTCGCGCGAGGTCATCTCGCGGCGCCCCATCGGCATCATCGGGTTCGACGTCTGCGCCATTCGCGCGGTCTCCATTCCGACGAGCGCAACCGACGCGGCAACCAGGACGAGATCCTTGAGGAGGAACTCGCCCGCGAGCGATAGGTACGGGAAACCGGCGGCACCGTAGCTGACCGCGGGCGCGATCACGAAGATCGTGAGCGTTCCGGCGAACAGCCCGACGAGGAGCGTGCCGACGAAGCGTACGCCGCGGTTCGCGAAAAGAAGCAGGGCGGCGGCGACCTCGACGGTGCCCAACGCGTAAACGACGCCGTTCGTCGCGAGGAACGGGAACGATGCCTTCAGCAAACCGACGACCGGCGTCGGATCCGCGAACTTCAACGCCCCGATCCAAAGCAAGATGACGCCGAGGCTCAGTCGCAGAATCAGGGAAGACTTCTCACGGCAGAATTCGAAGATCGCGTTCACGACTCCAGTTTCCTTTCCAGCCCATCGGGCTCTCTCGTCGATTCGTCTCTAGGGAGCGCGAGCCGTCGAACCACTGGATTCGGCGCCCATCGTTCTCCCGTCGCGTCCAACCGTCCGTCCGCGACCCCCGAATCGATGCCGCCCGGGCGCCCGGGTTTCGCGCACTTTGGCGCACTGGAGTTGTCGATTCTCGCCAGACGGGGACACTAACTGGCTTCGGGAGCGGTTCGAGGTTGAGCAACTGGCGAGAATGGTCGCGAGTCGCGCGGGCGACATATTCCAGCGACGCCCGCACCATGTCGCCTCCCAGGACCATCGCCCAGTGACGGAAACAGCCCAACGGTCTACGTGGCGAGCGAAACGTCCGGTATGATCGCCGACGGCTTGATGTGACGGAGTTCCGGCGACCGACCAAGGAGACGAGGTTGTTGAGCGGACAAGAAGGGCCGAAGCAAGATGTCAACGGACGTCATCGACGACCCTGGCCTGTTCGGGTGTTTCTACTCATCTGCTGGATCGATCTGTTGATCCTCTGTCCGCTCGGCGTCGTGCAGTTGTCGCGGCGGATCGGCGGAGACTCGTCCATTCAATGGGAACCGCCGATTGTCTTGATCGCCGTAGGGTTTGCCGCGGTCACTATCCTGGTTCGGACGAGCGGAAATGCGGCGACGGCGCCGGATGCGTCCGGCACGCACCTCGGAGCGTAAAAGCACCTCGCCGCGACCGTCGACCGAGACTTCGAGATTGACGCGGCCGGAGCCAGAAATTCTTCCCCACTTACGGCCCGTCGCCGGTGCCGTGGCCGGAGTGTCATGCGAAGATGGGGCCCATGCCAACCCGCGTGACGCTTCCCTCCGTTTGCCCGCTCGACTGCCCCGACCGCTGCTCGCTCGACGTGACCGTCGAGGGGGATCGCGTGGTGAAGATCGACGGGTCGACGCGCTCGCCGCTCACCGACGGTTACATTTGCGCGAAGGTCCGTCGCTTCGATCGTCGACTCGACTCGAGCGAGCGAATCCTGCATCCGATGCGGCGGACTGGGCGGAAGGGGAGCGGTGCGTTCGAACGGATCTCCTGGGACGAGGCGCTGCAGCTCGTCGCATCGACGTTCCGCGCGATCGTTTCGCGATCGGGGCCGGAGGCGATCCTTCCGTACACGTACGGCGGTTCGAACGGATTCCTGACGAGCCACGCGATGGACGTGCGCTTCTGGAATCGGCTCGGCGCGAGCCAGCTCGCGCGCACGCTGTGCGCGGCGAACACAGCCGCCGCGTGGCGCGCCGTGTTCGACGACCTGCCATCGGCCGAGCCCGCTGCGCTCGAGCACTCCGACGCGATCGTCCTTTGGGGCGTGAACCCGTCGGCTTCCGGGATCCATCTCGTGCCGATCGTTCGGCGAGCGAAGGCGAAGGGCGCGTTCCTCGCCGTCGTCGATCCGAGGCGCACGCCGCTCGCGCGCGAGGCCGACCTCCACTTGCCGATCATGCCAGGCACCGACGTCGCGGTCGCGCTCGCGATGATCGGCGTCGCGGCCGACGAGCGGCTCGTCGACGAGGCGTTCATCGCGCGCTTCACGCGCGGCTGGCCCGAGCTGCGCGCGGCGGCCGCGGAGTTCTCGCCCGAGCGCGCGGCGGCGCTCGCGCACGTCGACCCCGATGCCATCCGGCGATTCGTTCGCGCGTTCGGTCGCGCGCGTGCGCCGTTCTTCCGCGTGGGCTGGGGTCTCGAGCGAAATCGCAACGGCGTCGACGCCGTGCGCGCCGTCGTGTCGCTTCGCGCCGTGCTCGGGCGATTCGATCGAGAGGGCAGCGGCGTCGCGCTCTCGACTTCGGCCGGATATCACACCGACTTCCGAGCGGCGGAGCGCTCGGACCTGCGCACGCGCGCGTCGCGAACGATCAACATGAGCGAGATCGCGCGCGCGCTCGACGAGACGCGCGACCCCGAGATCGCCGCGATGTTCGTCTACAACTGCAACCCGCTTGCGACCGCGCCGAACCAGGTGCGCCTCTCGCGCGCGCTCGAGCGCGAATCGTTGTTCACCGTCGTGCACGAGCAGGTGTTCACCGACACGTGTCGTTACGCCGACCTCGTTCTCCCGGCGACCACGTTCCTCGAGCACCGCGAGCTGAGCCGCAACTACTCCGGCTACTCGTTCCAGTGGAGCGAGCCGGTCGTCGCGCCGCGTGGCGAGGCGCGCTCGAATCACGATCTCTTCGCGTCGCTCGCGCGAGCCATGGGGTTCGACGACGCGGCGTTCGCCGAGGATGAGGCGACGATCGCGCGCGCATCGCTCGCGGGCACGAAGGCAGGCCAGGTCGACCTGGACACGCTACATCGCTCGCGATTCGAGGCCATTCCGCAGCCGCGACCGTTCGAGGGCAACCTGCCGTCGCGAGGCTACGTCGATCTCGCGGCGCCGCCGGGGCCGCCCGCGTATCGTGACGTTCCCGTCGACGCGACGCGGCCGCTCGTGCTCATCTCGCCCGCCACCGACAAGGCGATCAGCTCGACGCTCTACGAGTCGATGCCGCCGGGCGCCGCGCGGCTCGTGCTCTCGCCCGACGATGCGGCATCGCGCGGGATCCGCGACGGCGATCGCGTGCGCGCGTGGAACTCGTTCGGCGAGGTGATCGTGACGGCGACGGTGTCCGCCGAGATCCCGCCCGGCGTCGCCTCCTTGCCGAAGGGCCTATGGCAGCGCGGCACGCACAACGGCTGGACCGCAAACGCGCTAGCCCCCGACCACGTCGACGAGATCGGCGGCGGCGCCTGCTACAACGACGCGCGCGTCGACGTCGAGCGGTTAGCGCTCATGAGCGCCTCCGGTCGACACTGACCCTTCTCGTTGCTGATCCGCCAGAAACCGTTTGCGATCGATCGATCCGTTGAGGCGAGCAAAGGCGAGCGCTCGTTCCGATAGCTGCTGCTTACGTCTCCCGGGGATCGAGCTGGCACGGGCGGATCAACGGCGGCCGAGCTCGGTTGAGTGGAGGTAAGCAGGGCGAGAGCGACGCTCGTCCTGCCGTCATGACGACATCCGCGGCCAAATCGCTCGTTGCCACACCTCCATGCGGCACTCGACTCCGGGCCATCGGGGGAGGTTCACGACACGGGTCTTCGTCATACCCGCTGCCAGCTCGGCATAGGATTGGGGGTTGCCAGCACCGTGGCCGTCGTCGCCTACGTAGATGACCGTCTTTCCCGTGTAGCTCCGTACGGCCTGCGACAGGACGTCCGAGTTCCACGGAGGCCAGCACAGGAAAAGGCTCCGGTCTGGGTGCAGGCCCGCGATCTCAGGGAGCCCCTGGGCGACGGAAAAGAACGTGCCCGGTTGCCGATGCCAGCTGTTCACGCCGGCCTTGACCGGCGGCTGCGCATCGAATGCGAGGATGTCCGCACCTGCGGCGGCAGCAAGCGCGGCCCAGTAGCCCCGGCCGGCTCCGATCTCGACCACGGGGGAGTACTCGACTAGAGCTTGGATCGCCTCCTCATTCGGTACGGCCCAGGAATACATTTCACTGCAATCTAGCCGCGATTGCAGCGATCTCAGAAAGTTCATCACCCGGGGCCCGTCGATCATGTGTCCGTAGAACTTCACCAGCGTTTCCGGCCATCTGTTGGGGTTCCACAGCATAATTTGCCATGTAGCGACCAGGAGCCGGCGCAAGGGCTCGTGATCGAGCCCTTCGAACCACTCGAACACCTCGCTCTCTTTCTGGTACAGCTTGAAGAGCTTGTTTTCCATTCGCTCTCGTCGCCTCTTCGCGTGCCACGGATAACGGGAATTGCGCGCGGTCCCGTGCACTGAGCCGATCGGCTCGCAGGCGATTATCCGGAAAGGATCGGGGGAGACAAGCTCGACGATGAGGATCTCGGGGAGCGACCACGTCTCATGTTAGGGCCCGCATGACCGGGCCCCTACCGTCTCTTGCGAACGCTTCATGAAGGACGGGATGAGGCGTGTTTTGGTCCGCGTGCATGTCGGGCCGGTCAGGCGGGTGGTCACACTGACCGTGACAGCGCTCGTCAGTTCTGCGCGAGCTCCATCGCGTGGCCGTCGGGGTCGCGGATGACGCAGCCGCGCGCGAAGCCGGGAGCCGGCGCGCTCAGCGTGACGATGTCCGGTGAGACGAGAGCGCCGTCGCGGACGCTGCTCGCTCACCGAGCTCCGCCAAGGGCTGCACTCGCGAGGAGCGATGGCTCGGGACTCCTGTACTGTTACCTTTCCAGTTGGCAACGGGAGCACGATCACCCAGCCCATCGATGCGTCACCACGCCCGCGTGTGCTCCCGAATCGAGATGGTTCACTGGATGCGAAGCGTCACCGCATTCGTGACGGCGAAGCCGGCGCCACCCGCCGCGCCCGCGTCCTCGAGAACCCCCTGGATCGTGATCGTGGCGCGCTGCGCGAGGCCGCGAGCCCTTCCCAACGTGAACGGCGCCGCGGCGGGAGAGGCACCGATGGCCGGTACGCCGACGCACAACGCCGCTTCGATCGCGGGACTGTGAAAACAGACGAAGGGCTGCGGCCGGCGCGGCGCCGCTAGCGGCGTCGGATTCGCGGCGCACCCGATGACTCGACCGCCCACCGTGACGTCGGTTGCGGCGAGTGCGGGCGACGTCCACGCCCACAGCGCATAGTTCGCGGAAGCCGGTCCGGCGGACGACGTCGCGAGGCTCACGGCGATCGGGGAGCGCCGCGGAATCACGACGACACGGCCGGAACCGCCGCTCGATCCATTGACGAACAGCGCGTCCTCGCGGCCACCCGCGCCCGAGTGGACGTTGCCGCTCCGGCAATCGCGCGATCGATTGAAGAGGACGGAGACGTCACCCGAGAACTCCCCCGCGGTCACGACGTCGGGCTGGGAATTTTCGTCGACGTCCATGATCTCGAAGTCTGACACCAAGGAACCGGCGCCGAAGTTGTGCGATGGGTAAACGCGACCGGTGCCGTCTCCGGCGAAGATCCGGACGCCCACGGAGAGATCGATGACGTCGACGTTGCCGTCGCCATCCAGATCGGCGAGGCGAGACGTCGCCAAACCAAACGTGGGTTGCGACTGTCGTAGCTGGAAGTTCCCGGCGCCGTCGCCGAGCAGGACGTCGAGCGGCTCCGTGACGTTCGAGCCGTCGAGCATGACGACGAACCGGACGATGTCGACGTGGCCGTCGCCGTTCATGTCGGCCTCGCGCAGGTACGCATCCCCAGGCGATGCGGCCCCGACCCTGCGCGCCGGGGCGAACGAGGAGGTGCCGGTGCCGGAACGCAGGAAGAGCCCGAGGCTGGGTGCATCACCGACGAGATCGACGTGCCCATCCTCGTCAAAGTCCGCGATCGCGAAGCTCTTTCCCGGAAACTGGAAGCCGGCGCCTTCGACGATGGTGCCGGCGGCGGTGGAGAGATAGGTGACCGCGAGATTCTCCGTCTTCGACACGGCGTCCGCGCGACCATCCTCGTTGAGATCTGCGACCGTCAACCGATAGTACGTGTCGGGCCCGGTGCGGCGCGTCGTGGATCGCTCGACGAAGCCGCTGGGTCCGTCCCAACCGTACAGCGTCACGCCGCCAAAGTAAGCACGTCTCGAGAGGATCTCGTCGCGATGGTCGCCATCGAAATCGGCGGCGACGATGCCGTCGGTCCACTCGATCGGCGTCGAGGTGGGGGACGGCACGCATTCCTTCGGCGTGGAAAGAAGCGCGGCGGACGCTCTCGCTCGAATACTTGGGGACACCGCCCGATGGCAAAGTCTTTCGAGACTCGATCGCTCTTCGCGACAAACGAATCGAAGGCGACGTCGACGTCTACGACTGGACGGCGAACGATGCCCTGCCGGGTCGCTACAAACTCGAGAACCGCAGCCCGCGCTTTGCGATCACCATCGACGTCCCCGAAGGCGGCCGTCGTGACGTCGTGATCGACGTGCCGCCGCCTGCTCACGTCTCGTTGCGCGTGATCGATGCCTCGACCCGAGAAGACGTGGCGGTGTCGCAAGTGACCTGGACGCCAAAGTGGCCCGACGGGGTGAACGGCGGGGGGGGTAACGAGGTCTCACGAAACGACGAGACGCATCGCTTCGAATTCGACGCGCCACAAGGCGAGACCGACGTCCGGGTATGGGCCTCGAACTACGAGAAGTGGCCAAAGCACATCGACGTCAAGGCGGGAAGAAACGAAGTTGTACTCGAGCTGCATGGTCAATCCGCCATTCGGATCCAGCTCCTCGACGGCGACAAGACGGTTTCTTGGCGTGACGAGTGGATGATTCAGCCGAAGGCGGTCGACGGGGATGGCTCGGCGAACTCGTGGGATGAAGAATCGGACGTCGGCATGATCGGCGTAACGGCACCCGGGCGCTACCGGTTCACGTTCCCAGCGATCGAGGGCTACGAGCCCGTTCCGGAGCAAGAAGTCGTCGTCGAGTCCGGCAAGATCACCGATCACGTAATCCGGCTGCAGAAGAAACCGTGATCGCCTCGTCGCCGAGCTTCAGGTGCACGAGGTGCACGGGGTCAAACGAGCCAGTTGGGGCTGGGTGACCCGCCCCTGGGTTCGTCGCCAGCGATGCGACCCGTTCCTCAAACGTGACAGTTGACGTGTTGCACTCCGCTGCGGAGTACCTCGCCGACGAACGATCGTCACGGCGAGGGCGCCGCTGTTATTGCTGATGTCAGTCTCGTTGAATGCAAAGTCGAAGGCTCGGCGAGCGTCCGACGAGTGCGTGACTTCCTCGCCCGATTCCACGGACTTCGCGTGAGGACAGTCGGACTGATCACCAGAACCCGAGGCGACCAGGCTCAACAGCCGGAGAAACCGGAACGCTAATCACCACAGTCGGACGGGACAGTGGACGAGCGAGCCGCCAGGAGTTCATGGCGGCACGGGAAGGAATCGAAGAAAGGAATCCTAGAGATGCCTCAGAAACTCCTCGGGGGTGAATCCGGCCTGCCGAAGGATCGAGTGAAGCGTCCCGCGCTTCAGATCTTTTCGGTGATAGGGGACCGAGACGCGGAGTGCGAGTTTCGAGGGATGCTTCAAGAACTGGTGGCTTCCGGTCGTGTGATGCACAAAAAACCCGGCGCGTTGAAGCGCCGAGAGAACCTGCCGGGGCGTGAGCGACGGAAGCCGCTCGCTCATGCAGCGGGAACGGCGACGGTGATTTTCTCCACGACCGGATCGACTCGACGAGGCTTGTCCGCCGGGATCGGTTCGCCGTCCTTCTGAAGGCTCTCGATGTAGCCGAGGATCGCGTCTTTGGCCATCTCGCGCGCCTCGTCGAGGGTGTCGCCTTCGGTCACGAGGCCCGGCAGCGCCGGACACGTGACGACGTAGCCACCTTCTTCAGCCGGCTCGAAGAACACGGTGAACTGGTAGTGCTGTTCCTTCATGATTTCGCTCCTTCAATGGGTCACGCACCTTCACTCTAGGCGCGAGGGGTGCATGCTGTCAAACGACCGGTGAGGCGGACACGTGACGAAGGCTCAAGCCTGGTCTATCGCCGCGGCGAGCTGCGGTAGTAGCTCCGAACGTCGGTGCCGTTTCGCCGCTGTGCCGAATCGGCATACCGACTCGGGCGAAAAAGTGGCAAGGGAAAGGTATCCCGGGCCTTCGGAGAATCCACGTGAGCGTGTCAATTCAGTTCGAAAACTCTAGCGCCGCAGGTGCTCGTGGTCGGTGCCCCAGTGATCGCTCTCGCGGGCGATGCCCAAGCCGAGCGCGTCGCGGTAGAACGCGGGGCTCGAGTCGCGCTCGCGCGATCGGACCGCCCGGAAGACGGGCGGCGGGTCCTCGGGCACAATGATCGACGATGTCATCCAACCTCTCGTCGCTCGTCG
>JACOTG010000239.1 GCA_016178505.1 Planctomycetota bacterium | reverse complement strand
TCATGCTCCTGAACGGCGTGACGGGCGAGCTGTCACCGGGACAACGACGAAACCTGGAGCGCGTGGATTCGAACAGCCGACACCTTCTCGCGCTGATCAACGACATCCTCGACATCACTCGAATCGAAGCGGGCAGAATGCCGCTTCACGTCTCGAGGTTCGGCCTCTCGGAACTCGTTTCCGAAGTGCTATCGGAATTGGAGCCGATCATCGCTCGCTCGCGGCTCACGATGCGAACGCACATCTCACCGCGAATCGTGTTCTGGAGCGACCGCCAGAAGGTGAAACAGATTCTTCTCAACCTCATCAGCAATGCGCTCAAATTCACGCACCACGGTTCCGTCACGATCCATGCGAATCGAGATGCGTCGGCGGGGGCGATACGAGTCGCCGTCTCGGATACCGGCATCGGCATCGGCAAATCCAACTATGAACGCGTGTTCGAGGACTTCCGGCAATTGGATAGCTCGACGACGCGCGTATTCAGCGGAACTGGTCTGGGACTATCGATCTGCAGACGGCTAGCCACGATGCTCGGCGGGAGCATCTCGTTGCAAAGCAAAGTCGGCGAGGGCTCCACGTTTACGCTGCAGCTTCCTGAGCGAATGAGGCGGAAATGACTGACAACCGGCAAGTACGACAACCCTTGGTGCTCGTGGTCGAAGACTTTCAGCACACGCGCGAGATGTATGTCGAGTACCTGAAGTTCGCAGGGTTTCGCGTGGCTGAGGCCGCGAACGGTCTCGAGGCGATCGACAAGGCGACGGAGTTGTTGCCAGACGTCATTCTCATGGACCTCGCACTGCCTCGCGTCGACGGCTGGGAAGCGACACGGCACATCAAGTCGGTTGAGCGCACGAAGAGGATTCCGGTCGTGGCATTGACCGGACACGTCCTCACCGGACACGCCGAAGGCGCGAAAGCCGTGGGCTGTGACGCCTTCGTCACCAAGCCGTGTCTGCCGGATGCCCTCGTCGTGGAAATCCGGCGTGTGATCAATTCGCGAGCGAAATCCGCCTCGCCGAAAAAAGCGCGTCTTCGTCCGGTTTCGCAAGTCCGCGCGAGCGCCACGGCGAAGCGCGCACGGAAGCACCGAGTTTCCTGACGATCATCATCTGTCGATTCGACGAACCGATGATTCAAAACGAGCAAGAGGGAGTCATGGCGAGACCAACTGCGAGAAAGCGCGACCTGAAGCAGGCGAAGAGGAATGGCCAATTGCCGAGCAAGGCGACGGGTGGAAAGCCTCAACGTGCCGCGAGGGGCCGCGCCGCTTCGAACTCGCGATCGGCGACCACGCCTTCGGCCCCGGTTTCGAACAGGCGCGAAACCGACTCGAAGGTCAAGCGCGCATCAGCGGCTGTGGATCCGGTATCCACCGAGCCCGAGCTTCGTCTCAACTCGCGCAATGGGCGCGCGCTTTCTCCGGCCGCGGAAGGGTCCGCCAGCCGAGGCAAGTACGTGTACTGCATCGTCCGCTCCACCGAGCCGCTCAAGTTCGGTCGCATCGGCCTCGGCGCTCATGCGGCGGACGTACAGATGGTGAACTTCCGCGACGTCGCGGCGGTCGTCTCCGACACGCCGCCCGGTCCTCTCGACGCAACGCGGGAGAACGTGCTCGCGCACCAGCGCGTGAACGAGACCGTGATGGAGGAACGCACGGTTATCCCGATGTCATTCGGTACGGTGTTCAAGACGCACGACGACATCGTGGAGCTCTTGCGTTCTGCGTACGACGCGTTCGCAGACGTGCTCTCGAAGATGGAAGGCAAGGTCGAGTTCGGGCTCAAGGTGCTATGGGATCGTGAGCAAATCGTCAAAGACATCGAGAGCGAGGACGAGGATATTCGGCGGCTGAAAACCCAACTCTCTTCGCAGAAGGGATCGACGTACTTCGCGCGCATGCAGTACGGCCGGCTCATCGACGGCGCCCTGCAGGCCCGGTCGGAACGCTTCGTCTCCGAGATTTTCTCGGCGCTTCGCGATGCTTCGGTGGCATCTCGCTCGAACAAGCCGATCGGCGACAAGATGCTGATGAACGCGGCATTTCTGGTCGCACGCGATCGCGAGAAGGCATTCGATACGAAGGTCAAGGAGATCGGCGCGCGATACGACAAGCTCACCTTCAAGTACACGGGACCTTGGCCTCCATACAACTTCGTCAACATCCGGTTGAAGCTCGAGCGCGCGCAATAGCGGTCGCACGAATCCTCGCGGGACGAGCGCTTCGACGTGACGATCGCCCCGGAGGCGGCCTCGACATCGAGGAGGCTCCGCGGTGTTTCTCGTCGACAAGATGATCATCGGCGGCTTGCGGTTCGTGTTCGACAAGATTGCCAAGGCCGTCGACCAAGAGATGAACGACGATCGACATCTCCTCGACGAGCTGCTCGCGGCTCAGATGCGACTCGAACTCGGTGAGATTTCCGAAGAGGAGTTCGCCGCGATCGAGGACGTTTTGCTTCGTCGGATTCGCGAGATCCGCGAGCGGCGCACCACTCCGACCGCGACCGAGGGTAATCTCAAGGTCACCGGGATCGAGGCGAGCGTCGGCGGAGACGAGGAACTGTGATGGGATCCGGGAGGCTCGCGCGAGATGGAGGGTGCTGAAGATCACGACGCGCCTCGCCGTCGCACGCGTAGCCGCCGAAAACCAGCATCCTCGCCTCCGAGCGAGCCAACGCCCCGCTATCTGCTCTTCGGCGGCAAAGGTGGGGTGGGCAAGACGACGTGCGCGACAGCGACTGCGATCGCTTCGGCCGAGGCGAGTCGTCGCGTTCTGGTCGTTTCCGTGGATCCGGCGCACTCGCTCGGAGACGCGCTTGCGCTCGAGCTGTCCACGTCACCGCGACGCGTGCACACGTCTCGAGGTGCGCTGTTCGCCGTCGAGGTCGCTGTCGACGTCGTGCTCGAACGATGGCTTGCGCAACGCCGAGTCTTGCTGGAGACCCTTGCGTTGCGCGGTACGTACCTGGACGACGAGGACATCGATCGCTTCCTCGACCTCTCGCTCCCGGGCCTCGGGGAGCTGCTGACTTTCGTCGAAGTTCGACGCCTCGCTCGCCTCGGTCGGTACGACGAGATCGTCGTCGACACTGCCCCGACCGGCCACGCCATTCGCCTGCTCGAGACTCCGGCGACCCTCCGTTCGTTTGCTCAAGTTCTCGCCGACTTGCAGGCCAAGCACCGCTTTCTCACCGAGAGCCTCGGAGGAGCGTATCGCCCCGACGGTGCCGACTTGCTGATCGACGAAGTGGCGTCCGAAGGCGAAGAAATCGCAAACACACTTCGGGATCGCGAACGCTCGTCGCTCCATTGGGTCACGCTTCCTGAGGCACTCTCGGTCGAAGAGACGCGCGACGCGATCGCCGCCTTGGAAAACGACGGCCTTTTCGTCGATGAGGTGATCGTCAACCGAATGACCCCGCGTCCGTCCGAGCCCTGCTCGCTTTGCGACGCCAGGGTTCGCGTCGAGGCGGACGTGATCCGTGACCTGCGGCGCATCGTCAGCGACCGGGCCCTGCGATTCCTGCCTGCGCTGGCGCGCGAGCCGCGCGGAGTGACGGCGCTTCGCAGCATCGGTCGGGCACTCCGAAGCCGGCAACGCGGCGCCGATCTCGCCGGGGTTCGCGCACGCGCTCGAACCGGATTTCGTCGCGCCCCACCTCTCGAGATTCGACGATTTCCCGTCGAACTGCCACCGACGCTTCGTCTGCTCTTCTTCGGCGGCAAGGGGGGCGTCGGCAAGAGCACGTGCGCGGCGGCTGCATCACTCGCGCTCGTTGCCGAGCGTCCGGACCTGCGCGTCCTCCTCCTATCCACCGATCCGGCGCACTCTCTCGGTGACGTCCTCGGGCAGCCGGTCGGCGACGACGAGCACGCGGTCGTCGGTGCGCCGCCGCGCCTACGGGTGCGCGAATTGGACGCGCGGCGGGGTTTCGACGCGGCGCGACGGAGATACCGCAAGGCCGTCGACGATCTCTTCGACAGGATGCGCCGCGGGTCGCGCTTCGAGGTTGCTTTCGATCGAAAAGTCGTCGAGGACCTCGTCGAGTTGCGTCCGCCGGGGCTCGACGAGGTGCTTGCAACGCTAGAGATCGTCGATACGCTCGCCGGATGGGGTGACAGCACGAGCGAGCGCACGCCGGCACACAAGCCCTACGATCTCGTGGTCGTCGACATGGCGCCGACCGGTCATGCGTTGAATCTGTTGGAAGTGCCTGCCACGGCGCAGAAGTGGGTCCAGGCGTTCCTCGCAATCCTCCTCAAGTATCGCGAGGTCGTCGGGCTGAACGACGTCGCGGCGGAGTTCGTGGCGACGTCTCGTGGCCTGCGCGCGCTGCGAGCTTTGCTCTCCGACCCGGCTCGAGCCCGATTCATCGTGGTGACGCGCGCCGCCGAGCTTCCGCGCGCCGAGACGGTTCGCTTGTTCGCGGCTCTCAAACGCTTGCACATTCCACTCGGAGGCGTGATCGTCAATGCCCTCACGCCGCCCGGATGTGCGCGGTGTGTGCGAGCAGCGAAGGCCGAAAGCAAGGAGATCCGGAGTCTGGTGCGCGACCTTCGAACATCCGGGGGAAGGGAGCTTTCGTTCGTGACTACGGCTGCCGTCGCTCCGCCTCCGCGCGGCGCGCCCGCGTTGAATCGGTGGCTGCGCACGTGGCGACCCCTTCGGAGTTCTTCGCGGCGCGGGCCATTGACTCGCCACCTGGTCGACGGATAAACCGGCGCGCGGATGAAAGAACCGCCGAAACACCGAGACGAAACGTCGAGAGCCGTCTACTTGTACGGCCTCGTTCGAAGCTCGAAGCGATTGTCGCTCGCGAGGGGTCCCGACGGCATGCCCGACGGCAGCCGACCCCGACTGCTCGACGCGGGACGCGCACTGTGGGTTGTCGTCAGCGACGTTCCCTTGTCCCGCTACGGAGAGGCGCCACTCGAGAAAGGTCTCCACGACCTCGAGTGGGTCTCCCGCTGCGCTCTCGCGCACGAGTCCGTGCTCGAGCGTTTCGTCGAGAAAGACGCCCTGATTCCCACGAAGCTGTTCACGATTTTCGCCAGCGACGCTCGCGTGTTGACCCACGTGGAGCGAACACGCGCCGAGCTGGACGACATCGTTCGTCGCGTGTCGGGGTGCTCCGAATGGTCGGTGCGCGTCATCGTCGACGAAGAGAAAGCGCTCCGAGCCGCGGTCGTCCGAAGCTCGGCGAAGGTCGGCCCTGGCCAATCGGGCGCCGGCTTCCTCCGCCACAAGAAAGCGATGCGAGACGCGGTGCGCGATCTCCAGACACTCGCTCGGACCACAGCCAACGATCTTTTCGCGAACCTCGCCAAGTTCGCGCGTGCTCGAGCCCCCGTCCGGACGCTCCTCGGCGGACCTCGTCTCGTGCTCGATGCCGCATTCCTCGTTCCGTTCGGGGCGACGGCGCGATTTCGCGGCGCGACGAAGCGTTTCTCGACGAAGCGAGGCGGGCTCGGTCGGGAGGCGTTGAAGGTGACGGTGTCGGGCCCGTGGCCGCCGTACCATTTCGTCGGGGGCCCGCCATGAAGCGCCAGCGCCGCCGCGGGCCGCCACCGGCAGCAGCCGGAGCCGACCCGGCGGTTCCTCCCGTCATCGACAACGCCAACGCTTCACTGTTGGACTTGATCGACAACGTTCTCAATCGAGGAGTCATCGTCAACGGGGAGATCGTCTTGGCCATTGCGGACGTCGATCTCGTCTACCTTCGCCTTTCCGTTCTTCTCTGTGCGGCTGATCGAGTCCTGCCGAATGTGATGGAATCGCCGAAACGCGGAAGGCCTCGCAAGGCCATTCCGGAGTTCCCAACGCGACGCATTGGAGACGGACGATGAAGTCCCTTTGCCTGTATGCGTTGACGGCAGACGAGCCGCGTCGATTGCCGTCGCACGGCGTTTCCGGCGAGCGGCTTCGAGTGATGGCGGTCCGCGATGCTTTCGCCGTCGTCGGCGAAGTCGACGCCATTCCGAGTCTCGACGTTCGCGCGCTTCGCCGGCACGATGCCGTCGTGCGCAGAGTGGCTGGAGCCGCCGAGGCCGTTCTACCCGTGCGGTTCGGCTCGATTGCGGCAGATCGAGCGTGGCTCGAATCGTTCCTAGAGGCTCGATGGTCGATTCTGTCTGAAGCGTTCGACCTCGTGCGAGGACGGGAGCAAATGACCCTTCGCGTCTTCGAGACTGCGGCGTCCCGTCGTGCACCGAGTCGGATGATTGCGAGTACCGAAAGCGCCGCAGAGGCATGCAGCGGGGGGCCTGGATTGCGACATCTCCGAGCGCGCGCCCGCGAGCACGCGCGTTCGCAATCCGTTCCCGAGATCGACGGAGTGCGGCCGGCGTTGGCCTCCCTCGTCCGAGCTGAACTGACGGAGCGTCACGATGCCTGGCCCTTCGTTGCCAGCGTCTTCCATCTGATCGAACGAGGGAACGCGTCGAAGTACTCGCGGGTCGTGGCATCGGTTGCGGCCGCGAATCGCGGAGTGCGACTTCACGCGAGCGGCCCGCGGCCGCCTTACGCGTTCGCCCCGAAGCTGGTCTCATGAAAAAGAAGCGAGTCGCTCGTCTCAAGATCGAGGAGCTGGAATCTCTGCGGGCCGAGCTCGGGCGACTGGCGTCGAGTTCCGGAGTGCCGCGTTGGAATGCGGACCCCGACGACGTGCAACGCTCGGTCGCGAAGTTGGTTTTGACCCTAGCCGAGTTCGTCCGCCGACTTCTCGAGCGACAGGCCATCCGCAGGATGGATGAGGAGACGCTGACGCCCGAGGAAATCGAGACCATCGGTGTCGCGCTGATGCGCCTCGAGGAGACGTTGGTCGAGATGGCTCGCCGGTTCGGGCTCGAGCCCGAAGACCTGAACCTCGACCTCGGGCCTCTTGGACGCCTGATGTAGCTTCGCCTCTCGACCGAGACGCTAAGCACGCCCTCCGCACGGACGAGCATCGATTCCACGATCGATTTCACGAACGTACACGACATTGGATGTCTTGCACGTCGGAACTGCACACATCCATAGATGGTCGGGCACAGGACCCTGCGGCATGAGCAACCGACGAAGAGGCTCGATCGCTCGATGGCACGCCAATCGCTTTCGACCGCCGTCGGTTCACGCTTGTCAGCAACCGTTCACGGCATTCTCAATTTCGCGGGCGGGCGACTCCGCAGAGAATCACCCATCCGTGCAAGTCTCTCATCAGGGAGGTGAACGACCATGGAAGCCACCCGAGTTGGCATCGACGAATTGAAGGATCTCATGGACCGCGGCGAGCCACGCACGGTGATCGACGTGCGCAATCCGAAAGCCTGGAAAGAATCGCAGGTCAAGATCCCGAGAGCGATTCGGATCCCGTTGGATCAGATCGAGCAACGGCTCGATGAGATTCCACGGGACCAGGAAATCATCACGTACTGCACCTGACCGGACGAGGCGTCGAGCGCCCGTGCGGCGCAGATTCTCTCGGAGCACGGATTCGGAAACGTTCACCCGCTCCATGGAGGCTTCGACGCGTGGCAACAAGCCAGGTATCCCCTCGAGCGAAAGTAGTCGCTGACGCTCGGATGGAAAACGCATGGTGGGTCCGCGTCGAGCTGGTGAAATCGTGACGCCGGTCCAGCGGCCTTAATGATTCTTGGGCTGCATTTTCAAAGGAGGTTTTGTCATGAGATTACGAAGGAATGGATCAGCCTGGACGACTGCGCGTTGCACCGCGATGGCTTTCGGCCTCGGCCTGCTGTCGGCGTGTTCCAACGACAGAAAGAACGAGACAGCCAAGCAGCCGGTGCGCGAATCCCGAGACACGACGACTCCTCCGAAAAGGAGTGAGACGGCGCAATCAACGACAACGGATGCCGATCGTAAGCAGAATGCGGAAGACTCAGCTGCCCGCGGCGCGGAGCAGAGCAGCAGTGTCGCGGACGCATCGTTGACGGCCACCCTCGTCGACGCCGACAAGAAATCGAAGGAAAACACCGCCACCGTGCAGGTGACCGTGTCTGGGATCGAGTTGGTCGATCCGGCGACGGTCGACGGGCAGCCGAAGAAGGGGGAGGGACACGTCCACTATCGGGTCGACGACGGCCCGGTCGTCGCGACGACTGCAACCAAGCTCAGCTTTCGTTCTCTTCCGCCGGGCGCGCACCGGATTTCGGTCGGGCTCGCGGCAAACGATCACAGCGCGCTCGGGACTCCGAAGTCGATCACGGTGATCGCCGGCGGCGTTGGCGCGAAAAACGAACACGAAAAAGGGGAGGAAACCGCGCTTGGCGAAAAGGCGATGGAATCGTCGAACGAACCGATGACTCCACCGAAGTCCGAGGCGCAATCGTCGGACGGCGTGCCCAGCATCATCGTTTCGATGATCGACCAATCGAAGAACGCGCGGGCGCACGCGGCCTCCGTCGTGGTGAAAGCGTCGGGAGTTGATCTCGTCGATCCGGACTCGGTCGACGAAAAAGCGAAGGTCGGGGAAGGGCACATCCACTACCAGGTGGATGACGGCCCGATCGTCGCGACGCCGGTCGCCAAGCTCAGCTTCCACGAGCTGACGCCGGGCCGACACACGATCAACGTTCAGCTCGTCGCCAACGACCACACTCCGCTGACCGCAGCCCAGACGTTGAGCGTCGAGGTTCCGGGGGGGGCGGTCGGCGATTGAGCGTCGCTCTTGTCCGCGCGGTCATCAATCGAAAACAAGCGCCACAGGTCGCGGCACCGGGTCGCGACCTGGGCGCTTTTCGGATCTACGGGCGTTCCCCTGGCGGGTGCACGTTGCGGTGCGTTCGGCGATGACACTGCTGATCTATTTCGGAGCCGCGGCGGAGCCGCGATGACGACTCAGTCGCTTCTGGCGCTCCCGTTCTCACCGGCATTGGGCTCCGGGGAGGGTGAGGTCGATCGAGTGAAGGCCTCCTCGACTGCCGTCAATGCCGCTGCAGTCGCGATTTGCAAGATCGGCGAGATGAACGATTTCAACGCCTCATCGATCCCCTCTGCGAGGGGACCGTCCTTGCTGCCCGCCGTCGCCGGCTGATCGACAGGCGATCTTCGTTCCGTCTGAGGCTGGCTTTGCCGGTCGCCGTGGTCCGCCTTCCTCGAGTTCAGTCCACGGGCCAAGACGAACCCGGCGACGGCCGCTGACGCGACCGTGGCGAGCGGGAACTGCTTCGCCCACGCGCGAATGTCGACGAGTTCTTTCAAGTCGCCTGCCAGAGTGCCGAGCGTCTGCACAATCGCCGACTGGGCATCTCTCGACTGTCTGGCGAGAAACTCAGCTTCACTTTCTCGACCGTTGGGCCGCGGCTCTGTCGGCAACGTCATGATCGAATCGAGCGCGCTGTTCTGACCGTCGATGTTCATACTTTTTGACCGTTCTCCGTTGTCCCGCAATTGCGAATTGGCGGTGACCAAGAAACACTCCGAAGCTGCCTAGAGCGATCGCGAGCGCGCCGGCCACGAAGTTCCCCACCCAAACGTGGGTGTCGAACAACGCGGCCAGCGCACCGCCGAGCGCCGTCAATAGGAGCACGATTCCGGTCACGAGCAGGCCGCCGATCGCGATCAGGGAGACGAGGCCCAGGAACACTCCAAACAGGGCGTTTCGAAACGACAACTTAATCGTGTCGAGTTGCGACGAGGCAAGGTAGGAAACGTACTCGCTGATCTCGGCGAGGTCGTGCATGACGCTTCGAAGAGAATCGGAGACCGCGCTCTTCGTCGACGTGGTGCCGCGATTCTCTTCCGGCGAGCCCCCGTTTTGCTCCACTTGTCGCGTGCCTTTCTCGTTGCGATGTAGCTCGGGGTCGACTCTGCGACCGTAGAAGTGCCGATCAGCGTCGCCGACCGATTCGTCGTTCACGCCATCTGACGTCGATCACCGTCGCCGGATCAGGTAACCAGCCAAGAACCCAATTCCGAGAGCGATGAGGACTGCTCGCATCGGCTGTTCTTGAACGCTCGTCTCGAGGCCATTCGTCAGCTGACGTACTTTGGCCCGTCCCTGTTCGACCTTCTCCTGTGCAGCCTCTTTCATCGTGCTCATCACGTCCGAGACTCTCGAGGCGGTTCTCTCGGATCCCATGCCTTCCGGATTTGCAGCCATTGTGAGTCGCTCCTCTCAGGTTTCCTTCGTTTTGCGCTCTCTTCGGAAAGAAACGATTTCGACACCTCAGAGCGCATGCGTTGGCATCGGCAGTGACTTGGCAATTGAAATGCCAACCCGGTGAGATAGCGAACGACCGCGGGTTGAACTGCAGTTCATCGGTCTGCGAGGGTGTTTCAACCGCGACGTATGAGGCGAAGAAACGGACCGCATGAAAGAGTGCGCCATGATCGTGTAATAAGTAGCTTCAGCGACGAGAACGGGAGCAGCGAGATTGTGCGGCGGCGGGACGTTTGGCAACGCCCGATCGAGACGGCGGCAGGGAACCGATGAGTCGTGTCACGTTGTGGCGACGAGCACGTCGCCGACTTGGGGGCACCGAGACTCTAGGCTACGCTTCGTGGTCCTTCCGCGTGCCTTCGGACATCCTCCAGGGAGTTATTCGGCGAGCGGGTCGGCCCGATACCAAGCGGATGGACGTACGACAGAATGCCCAAGTTCCGGTGCCACCGCTCCAGAAACGAAACAACATCGATGTACGACGCGAGGGTGCCAACCGCGTCGGTCGGCCGAACGTCGTTACCGACCCGAATGCCGAAGCCGAAGTGGTGAACCGCTCGAAAAGAGTCCTCGTCGTTGCCGACGTACACGGAAAGGGGGTTGATTCCGCAGTGTGCGATCGCGTGCTGGACGGCCGTACCCTTGCTTCGACTCGGCGCTCGCAGCTCGATACCTCCGTCGTGACGTGTGAGAAGGAGCCCGCGGGCGAACGCGAGGTCTGCCCACAGCTGCGTGCACGTGCGTTCGAACGAACGCGCCTCGTCGGGCTCGAGGTCGGCGGACCGGACGCGAACCGAAGAACGCGTACAGCTCAACCGTTCCCGCATTCCGCGTGATGCGGCGAGCAACGCGGCTTGCTGAAGCGCTTCGGCCCATTCCCGGGGCACCGAGTACTCTTCGACTCTTCCGTCGCGCAATAGCATCTGCCATCCGTGCTCGCCGATCAGTTGAATCGCCAGCGGACCAAGGCGCGATCGAAGTTCAGCCAGAGGGCGTCGAGAGACCACCGCCACCGTGCAACGTCCATGCGACGCAATGGTGCCGATCAACTCGAGAACGCGGGGGTTAGGGCCCGCCTCCATGCCTTGCGATCCGGACGGCACGAGCGCTTCGTCATAGTCGAGCACGAGAAGAGAATGGCGCGCGGAAGCGACACGCAACCAGAAATCGGATGGCAGTCGAATTCCATCCGAACTCGTCGTCGGAATGAGTGTCATCGGGATGTCCACTCCCAGATTATCAGTAGAGGATTCGCATGACCGCAACTGCAGCGATGAGGTTGTTGTGCGGGCCGACCTGTTGCATGCGACAGTCGGCCCGCGCGACGTAATCCTGTATTAGAAGACGGTTTTCGAGGCGCGACTCAATCGTTCCGAGGGACTTCCGAGTCGCTGACTCTTCGGATCGTGATCCGCTGACCGGTGCCGGCCGTCGTCGTCGCGCCGCTCGCGGGGCCTCCGAGATCGACGGTGCACGACTGGAGAATTCCGTCACTGACGCGGTAGTAGGCCTGGCCGAGCGTCTTCCCGACGCCGCCGCTGTTCTCTGGTACGGTTTTTCCCGTTTCACCCGGCTTTCCGGTTTCTCCTGGAGTGGGCTTCCGATAATCCGTGCTGACGTCAGACGCCTTGAGGATGCTGAGCCGGACGACCTCTTGGCCCTCCTGCGAACCCGTCCCCTCGACACGCATCCGAAGGCTCTTCAAGTCGACGGATTGGCCGAACATCGACGAGACCTTGCGCTCGCGATCGGTGGTTGCGCCACTTGCGGCGCCGCTTGGGCGCTCTCCACTCGAGGCGTCGCTTCCGACGGCGGCGTCGCTCACGCCGGCGTTGTCAAAGTAGACGTGCCCCGGCTCGAGCGTTCCCTCGTGAAGCCCGGATCCGAGGATCAACGCAATGTGAGGTCCGACTTCCGCGAACGTGAGGGTCTGCTTGGTTCCGGCCGTAGCTCGCCCGGGTTCGCCGCGCGGGCGCTCGAACGTCGACCCACCGGGACCGGTTACCTGTGTGATTCTCCCGTTTGAGTCTGTCTTGACGTTGAAGACCTGTTCGCCGTCGCTCGGCATGGCTCCGACTTTCGATGTGTCGCCGGCTGTCGTGCCTTCCTTGCCGGTCGATTTCGGGTCCTCGGAGCTTTTCCAGAGCCCGCCGGACACACCGCTTTTCATGCCCGAATGCGAGCTTGAACAATCGACGGCGACAGTGAGCGTCGTTCCCGCGGTCGTTACGTCGAGCGCGGTTACCTTGTAGTCGACGCTCCCCATCATTGAAGGCATCTCGCCCGGCATCGTGCCGGTATCCCCCGCCTTACCCGTGTCGCCGGGAGTTCGCTTCGATCCGACCGATGGCGTTCCGGTCGTGCCGCCCGCGTCTCCGGTCATGTCGACGTGGAATACGAAACTCTGCCCTTTCGATAGTTTGAAAGGAAGTCGCGCGGACTTGTCAGTTCGCGCCGGGTCCGCTGAAGCCGGTTTCTTCTCGACCTGCGCGAGGGCGCCTGTCGTAAACGCCAGCGCAAGGATCATCATCATCGTCGCCTTCATGTGAAAACTCCTTACTGAGAAGTCTGGGACTGATTCGCTCGACGCCAGCCTGCGAAGGCAGCCCCTCCGCCTCGCAAAAAAAAACCACCGATCTGTGCGACCGTCGCACTCGATTCGGTAAATGGCAACTCGCGTGCCGCGTGGACCGCACCGGTAGCGGTCTCAGTTCTCGGGTTTCGGCTCGATGCGCGGGCCGGCGCGACCGCTCGGTGAGGGAGAGCGGACCGAATGGCGCGCCGGCCGCTTACGTCCTCGTCGTCGTTTCAACCGGTCTGGTGGTCAAAAAGTGAAGCCAACCCCGACCGAGTAAACCCACTGGCCGTCATGAAAGGCCGCGTCCGCGTCGTCACCGTGACGAAAGAAAAAGCGGTACTCCGCCATCCCGAACAGGAAGGTATCGCTTTTCACGAAGACCTTGAGCCCCGCTTCGGGGGCCGCCTCGAACGTGTCTTTGACGAGTTCGCCGTAGACGTACCCGAAGTTCGCACCGATGAATGGTTGAAGAACGTCGAGGTCGATGTGGAAATCGAGAGCAGCCCGAGAAGCAGCGGCGGTATCAGAGTGTCCGGCGGATTTGATCCAGATGAAGTCCTGTCTCGCGGCGAGTTCGACTGCTGGAGTGAGATAGAAACCGAGACTGCCGGAGACGTTTGCGACACTGTTGTGGACGCGCTTGTCGCTGACTCCACTTCCGGCAAGAGTGAATTCGAAATTACCGCCATGTGGTCCATACGATTTGTCGTCGCTCATCGGAGGTGCGGCGGGCGCAGGCACGGCGACGGGTGCGGGAAGGGCGGCGGCATCGAAACGGAACTCGGCGTTCGGGCCTCCACTCGCAGGAAGCGTGGGGACCCACGTCAGCTTCTCGTCGGAGGCCACGCTTTGAAGGATGTCGTCGGCCACGTTTGGTGGCTCTCCACTCGACTGTGCGCGCGCAATGCCAGGAATGACACCGAATGCAACCACGGCGAGCCATTTGTCGATCACAGTTAACGCTCCTAGAAATGACCTCGTTTGTCGGAAAAGGAACGAGCCTGATCGTCGGGACGACAGTTCAGCAATTCGCTTGCCGTCTGGAGTCCCGGTGTGAGCAGAATGGAGGTCGACTGCACTCGGCGTTTTCGGGTGGACTATTGGTGGGTCGGAATCGTCGAGTGACTGCAGGCAGACGCTGAGTTAGGTCGAGAACGCACCAGCTCTCGGGTGAGATTCCAGTTCGGGTTGTGCTCAGTCATTCGGGGTCATGGCGATACGTCCGAGCACGTTCGCTACGACTGTGGTCAACTCGACGAAATCGACGGGTTTGTACACGTGATTCCGGAATCCGATCGACAGCGCGTTCAGCCTATCGTCGCCGCCCGATCGCGCGATGAGAGCAATGGCCGGTATTGCGCGACCGCGACGAGGAGCGAGACCTTGCATCGTACGCATGAGTGAGCATTGGTCACAGATGCCCGAAAGGATGACGTCCGGACGCCAGTGCTTCAATTCCTCGACCCCCTCGCCCGTCGAAGCGACGGAACGCACGTTGGCCCCGGAATGCTCGAGCATTGCGGTCACTAGCGCCCGAGCCTCTGGGTCGTCGTCGGCGAGAAGCACGCGCGCTCCGCGAAGTGAACGAGCGGTTTGGACGGGACTCCCGGCCGTCGGGATAGGCGGTGAAGTGGCGTGTTGGTCGATGTTCGACGACATCACGGGCAGGGTGATCGTGAAGGTTGCGCCGAGGCCGACTCCTTCGCTGTGGGCGCGCACGGAGCCGCCGTGCAATTCAGTGAGGTGACGAACGATCGCGAGACCGACACCCAGCCCCCCCTGGCGTCGGCGAATCGTGCCGTCCTCTTGGCGGAAAAGATCGAAGACGTGAGGCAAGAACGAGGGGTCGATACCCTGTCCGGTGTCACTTACGGTGACCTCGACGTTCGAATCGGACTGCCGAAGACCGACGTCGATCCGCCCGCCGCTCGGCGTGAACTTGATCGCGTTCGAGACCAAGTTCCAAATCACCTGTTGGAGGCGGTCTTTGTCACCGAGGACGTGTCCGGCTTCATAGTCGATCTGCGTGTGGATTTCGACGCTTTTTTTCTCAGCCGCAGCCCGGAGTGATTCCTCGGCTTGCAGGATGGTCGAAGCCATGTCGACTTGAATCAGGCGCGGCCGAAGCGTCGATTCGGTCATGTTCGACACGTCGAGAACCTCGTCCATGACGTGGGACAACTGTCGTGCATTTCGCTCGATTGCTTCGAGACCATGGACACGGATTCCTTCTTCGAGCCGTCCATTCCGCACGAGGTATGTCCACCCGAGGATCGCATGCAACGGATTTCGAAGTTCGTGTGAGATCGTGGCGACGAATTCGTTTTTCAACCGGATCGTTTCCTGGGTCGCGACGAGAAAACGTGCGCGCTCTTCTTCGACCATCTTGCGATCCCGGATGTCGAGGTATGAAACGACCGCGCCGCCGATCTCGGTCGGCAGAGACGTCGCGTCGACCAGAAACCAGTGTTCTCGGCCGGGTATGTCGCTCCGATACTCCATGGTGAAATGAGGGCGCGTTCCGCTCAGCACCGCACGCAGCCCTTCCAGCGCCGTGCGCGTTTCAGTGAAACTCGCATCGAGCGCGCGGCGGCAAACTTCGAGATAGTTCGCGCCGATGTCGACGTTGCCATCGTCGCCACTGGACTCGCGAGCGAACCGCTTCCACGCCTCGTTGACCGCGATCACCCGCCCCTGTCGATCGAGAAGCGCAATCTGCGCGTCCAAGGAGTCGAGGACTGCCTGATTCAGCGCATGGCTCGCGCGCAGGGCATGCTCCGCGTGCCGTCGGTCGATGAACTGTCCAACTTGTGCGCCGATCGCTCCCATCAGCTCGAGCAGGGCCGCGTCTGCTGATTGAACGTTTCGGCTCAGGAGTTCGACGACGCCGTAAATCACGCGTCCGGAGACGACGGGAAAAGCAATGGCGGCACAAAATCCATTGCGCGCGAGTAAGGAATCGACTTCGAAATCAGGATCGTTGGCGATGTCCGAAATGCAGTGGGGCACCCCATTCTTCCAGACGTGGCTCGCGAGTCCAAATTCCGGCGCGACCGAACGGTCCCGAGAGAATGAGTCGAGAGTCATGTCCGCGAGTGCGGGTACGACGCACGTCTCGTCTCGACGAAGAACATTGCTGGCAGCATCAACACTCCACCAGCACCCCACGTCCCAACCGAGCACCTCGCAAAGGGACTTCAAGAGGCGCGGCGTGACCTCCCCCAACATCTTTGACTCGGCCAGAATTCGGGTCGCCTCGTGTTGAGCAGCCTCGCGGCGCTCGGTTCGTCGGCGGGCGCTCACGTCCCGCACGATGGCGGAAATCGCGATCCTGGGATCGGGCGTGTGATGAACTCGCGTCAGGGTCAGTTCCGCATCGAGCAGAGTGCCGTCCTTGTGGCGGCAGCAAAGCTCCCGTCGAGTGACAGTTTCGCCGCGCTTCATGTCGCTGAGGAGAGCGTTCAACTCCTCGACCGAGGAGCTGGAGGCGAGGTCAGCAAGCGGTCTCCCGAGGACTGCGGTCTCGGCGAGGCCGAACAGATCTTCGGCGGCACGGTTCCAGGTCACGATGAGCCCTTCGTCGTCGATCGACACGATCGCGTAGGTCGGGGAGTTCTCGTGGACGGATGTTCCTCGTCCGGAGCGACCGGACTCGCTGCCGACGGTGATCGTGTTCGTTTGTCGTTCGAAGAAGAGCTGCTCGTCGACGTCGTCTAGATCGCCCCGAAGACGGCTTTTTCGGCTCCTCGAAGCGATGACGTCATGAATCGCGTCAGCGATCGCATCCTCGTCGACACTCGCCGTTGTCCAAGAACTTCTCCTTCGGTCGAGTGTCGCGAGTGCCTGCTCGATCTCGATGGCGTTCTCCGGGGGCGCGAGCACGACGACCGGCGTCCGAGGCGAGAGTCGATTCACCTCGCGCGCGACCGAAAGCGGTTCGCCGACGTGCGGGCCAACGATGACCGCAGCAACGCGCCTCCGCGAGGTGCTCATGTCCCGAAGAATACGAAGGCCGTCTGCGATGCCCGCGCTGGTGCGAAGTCTCAAGTGCGCTGCGCTCACGGCGGGTGACACGCACCCGATGACTTCGGCTGAGTCGCTCGCTTCTGAGTCGATCAGCAGGATCGTGTTGTTTCGCATGGGTCCTCGATCCTCGGCGCGCTTCTCGTTCTGGCTACGCGACGCCGGTCGCATGTCACGCCAGTCGCCGAGATCGTCAGACCTCCGACGATTGCTTGGCTTCCCGACCGTCTCTCGTTGCCGTTGATGCCGGTGCGGACGCAGATCCGCAAGGCGAATTACCGTGGAACAAGAGTCGGGTGGGCCGCCCGTCAACCGAACAACGCGCTGAGTTCAGCGGGTTGCCAGCGCCTCGACGCGAACGGTTGAACCGGCTCGCAACCTGCGTGCCCGAGGAACGGCGCCATCCCGACGTCCGTCCGGGCGCTTTTCTACCTGTCTTGGAAATTCCTACCCGGGGTGATTCCAATCGATCGATCATCGGTGATCGATAACGCCGGGACCTGGGAGCGATCACTTCAGGCATGGGCTTTGCCAATTCTGCTTTCGGTGTCGTGGTAAGCCTTCCCCGAACTCGCCGAGCGACGAGATCGCCGGCGAGCGCGAAGGCCGGATCTCAGCGCTGGATCAGAGGAAACAAGGTGAGATCGAGCGATGGTTTCGGGGGTGATGAGCCCTGGGCGAGCGACGAACCGGATCGAAGCGACGCGACCAACCCTCTCGTGTCGTGCGCGCGACGGTGCGGTGCCCACCTGTGCAGCCGGTCCGTGCGGAGCATTCGTCGCCCGCGGCTGAACCGGATTCCGAACGTGAAGCGCGTTTGGAGCAAGGCTCCCAGAGCCCGCTACTGGTGAACGGGACGAAGGGCCCGCCGAACTTGCCGACGGACGAATTGCCGCGAGGGGAGGACGCGCTCGACGCGCCGCCGTCCCTTCCGGCGCCAACGACCGTGAACGAATCGCGCGGCAGCCGCGTGATCCTGCTGTGGCTATTCGTTCTAGCACTCGTGTACACGATCACCTTCACGCGCGTCCTTCTCCTTCCGATTCTGTTCGCCCTATTACTCACCGAAATGCTGGCTCCGTTCGTTCGATCACTGAGGCGTGCCCACGTGCCAGAGCCAGTCGGCGCCGCATTCGTGGTTCTCGTGCTCCTCGGCGCCTTGGGCTTCGGCATCTACCGGCTCACGGACCCGGCAATGGAATGGATGCACAAGCTGCCCGGAAGCATCAGCAGAATCGAGCAGAAGCTCGAAGGTCTCAAGAAACCCGTGGAGGAGATCTCTCAGGCGACGGAGCACGTTCAAAGAATCGGAGCGATAAAGAGCGATGCGGGCGAGCCGACGGAACAAAACGTCGTCGTCAAGGATCCGAGTCTTCTGAGCCTGCTATTTAGCGGAACACAACAATTCCTCATCGGGCTGCTCATCGTCCTCATCCTTCTTTATTTTCTTCTCGCATCCGGCGATCACTTTCTTCGCAAGCTCGTTGGAATTTTGCCGACGCTCAGGGACAAAAAAACCGCAGTGGAAGTCGCCAGGCAACTCGAACAAGACATCTCCCGATACCTATTCACGATCACCATGGTCAATACCTGCCTCGGCATCGTGATTGCGCTGGCGATGTTCGCGTGTGGCATGCCGAACCCCGTCTTATGGGGCGTGATGATCGGAGTGTTGAATTTCATCCCATACATCGGAGCCGTGACCACCGGCGTGGTGATCGCGCTCGTATCGACCCTCACGTTCGACGAACTCGGTCGTGCAGTGGTCGCTCCTCTCGTGTTCACGGCGATCGTGGTGCTCGAGGGTTACGTGATCACGCCAACCATCCTTGGTGTGCGACTGATGATGAATCCCGTCGTGATATTCATTTGGCTCCTGATTTGGGGTGCGATGTGGGGAATCCCCGGGACGTTGATCGCGGTGCCGTTGCTCGCCGCTTTCAAGATCCTGTGCGACAAGTTCGAGTCTCTCGCTCCGATTGCCGAGTTCATCGGCCGTTGAGAGCCGCTGAGGCTGGAAACGCAATGGTAACGAACCGGCGTCGCGCGTAGGCAAGGCGAAACATCGTCGATTGTTTTCGATCCAATGGAGGACACCATGGCCGAGAATCGAATATCCGGAAGAATATCCGCACGAGGAAACTCGGAAAATGAAACCCAGACGAACGTGTCACGCAAGGAGCTCATCCGGCTTCTGAACGGAGATCTCGCTCGGGAGTATCAGGCGATCATCTCATATGTCGTCTACTCCCAAGTGATCAAGGGAGCCGAGTACATGAAGATCGCGGAGGAGCTCACGATGCACGCCTCCGAAGAGCTGGCGCATGCGTTGACGATCTCCAAGCAGATCGACTATCTGGGCGGTGAGCCCACGGTCGAACCGCTCCCGGTGAAGACGTCCGACGACGTGAAGGAGATGCTGCGTTTCGACCTCGAGAACGAGAGCCTGACCGTGCGCAACTACCGAGAGCGCGTCCGACAGTGCGAAGGATTGGGTGAGTACGCCATGGCCGAGCACATTCGACAGATCCTGGTGCAGGAGCAAGAGCACCAGATCGATCTCGCGACGGCCCTTGACATCGAAGTCCCGGAGATCACGAGGCGCCCCGAGCGAGCGTGACTTCGACGTCAGGGGACGGCTCGACTCCCGCGGCTCGGACGGCACGGACCGTGCTCCATCGTCGATCGATCACCCTGTTTCTGGAATCCATCGAGTGAACGATGGCGCAACTGGATCGTCGACGACCGGCAGTCGAGCTCATCCCCGAAGTCGAAGTCGGCTGTCATTGGTGCGGATTCCGTGGCCGCGAGACGGTCTGTACATCGGCGGCAATTCGCGAACAACACGAATGGCTCTGCGACTTCCATCGTCGGCGACTGCATCCTCGACCTTCGGGAGCGGCTCCGCGAAACGTCCTCGCGGACCGCGCTGAGTTTACACAGGGATACGCGACGGACGTCGTCGCCTGCACGAGCTGCGGCCTCTTGTTTCGTACTCCGCGTCCGAGGGCCGAGGCCATCAAGCTGGCGTATGAGCGGGATCGCTACGGCCGTCAACGATTGGAATCTCTTCATGAATCGCAGCTCGAGTTCTACCGATCGAAGGTCCAGTTCCTTCGACGCCGACTCGGTGTGCCGCGCCGCGCCCGCGTCGTGGAGATTGGGAGCTTCGTCGGTGGCTTCCTCACCGCCGGCCTCGAAGTCGGGTGGAACGTTCTCGGGGTCGATCCCGGTGAGGAGGTGGTCGCTTTCTGCAAAGAGAAAGGACTCCCCGTCCATCGTGGGACACTAGACGAATTGCCACTGCCGCCCGGATCTGTCGATTGCATCGCGATCTGGAACACGTTCGATCAAGTTCCAAGACCCGCGCCGATGCTACGGGCTGCGATCCGCGCATTGCGGCCGGGAGGGCTGCTGACGGTGCGCGTGCCAAATGGCACGTGTTTCCGAGTGGCGGCGATTTGGAATCGCCGGTTGCCATCGCTCCTGCGAGCGCCGTTGCGTGCCGCGATGGCGTGGAACAACCTCTTGGCGTTTCCCTATCTCTATGGCTATTCCGTCCACGCGCTCGATCGCCTGCTCGGTCGCCATGGCATGAGGAGGATCGCGGTGAAGGGCGACGTGCTGCCCTCACTCGCCGACACCGAAACGCGGCCGTCGGCGAAGTGGGAAGAGAGGATTCTCAAGGCGATCTGGCGTCTGGCGTGCGCGGCCGAGAGAGCGTGCGGCGTCGACACGGTGAACATCGCTCCCTGGTTCGACGCGTACTTCGTGTCGACACGACTTCACCGAATTCGGCGCGAGTCCGCGTGAGGCGGAGTCCGCATGAATGACGCGGCCGAGATCGTTCGGGGCGGCGGCGGCAAGGAGGCGATGACGCAGCAGACCCTGGCTGTTCCTAGGCAATCGCGCGAGGCGTGACATGGACCATCGACCGATCTTCGCCGTGGGAAGGAACTGCTGGCGGCTCGAGCACGCGGATCGCGTCGCATTCCTCGTCGACGGGCAGGCTTACTTCGGCGCCTTCGCACGCGCGGTCGAGCGCGCGCGGGAATGCATCCTCCTTACGGCGTGGGACATTCACAGTCGAGTCCGACTGCGGCCTGGCGAGGCAAGACGCGGCGTCCCGGACCATGTCGGCGATTTCTTGGACTGGGCGGTGTCTCGCCGCCGCGGGCTTCACGCCTACGTTCTTGACTGGAACTTCGCGGTCCTCTATGCGCTCGAGCGCGAGAAGCTTCCCATCATCGAGTTCGACTGGCGGACGCATCGTCGATTGCATTTTCGGCTGGATGGAAGCCATCCGCCCGTCGCGTCGCATCACCAGAAGATCGCCGTAGTCGACGACGCGATGGCGTTTGCGGGCGGCTTCGACTTGTCGTCCGCTCGCTGGGACACTTCGGAACATCGTCCTCGCGATCCGCGACGCGTCAATCCGTGGGGAATGGCGTACCCACCGCACCACGATGTTCAGATGGCGGTCGATGGAGATGCGGCCTCCGCCCTCGGCGATCTCGTGCGCGATCGTTGGTGGCGTGCGACCGGCGAGCGCATTCCGCCCCCTCAGCGCAGACCCCCGCTGCGCCGCTACGGCGTCGGCCGCCGGCGCCTTGCGCGATTTCGCGATCGGAGGGCCGAACCTCCGTCGGACCCATGGCCGCCGGATCTCGTTCCCGACGTCGACGACGTGACCGTCGCGATTGCGCGAACGGTGCCCGAGTGGGAAGACCAACCGGAGGTCCGCGAGGTGGAGGCGCTGCACCTCGACGCCATCGCGGCTGCGCGCCGCCTCGTCTTCATCGAGAACCAATACTTCACGTCGGCGCGAATCGGGGATGCGCTCGTCGAGCGTCTTCGCGAACCAAACGGGCCCGAGGTAGTCGTCGTCGTCCCCTGTCAGTGCACCGGTTGGCTCGAAGAGAGCACGATGGGTCTCCTGCGCCAGCGGCTGTTCCAGCGCCTCCACGCGGAGGATCGGTTCGAGAGATTCCGCGCGTATTTCCCGGTCATACCCGGCCTCGCGCACGGCGAATTCCTGAACGTCCATTCAAAGGTCCTGATCGTCGACGACGCTTTTCTCAAGATCGGATCTTCGAACGCCAGCAATCGTTCGATGGGAGTCGACACCGAATGCGACCTCGCCATCGAGGCGAGAGGCGACGCGCGCATCGAACACGCCATTGCCGGATTGAGGAATCGCTTGGTCGGTGAGCACCTCGGTGTACGGCCCGAGCGAGTCGCGGAGGCGAGCGACGGCACCGCTTCGTTCATCGCCGCGATCGAATCGTTGCGCGGTCACGGGCGCACGTTGGAGCCGGTGAAAACCGACATTCCCGAATTGCTCGACAAGCTCGTGCCAGACACGGCGCCATTCGACCCGGAGCGGCCGATCAGCGCCGAGGACTTCCTGCGCGAAGTCCTTCCCGACGAAGCGCCACGAAGGCGAATGGCTCCCGTCGTCCGAGCGATCGCGATTCTCTTCGTCCTTTGTCTCATCGCGGCGGCTTGGCGTTACTCGCCGCTTCGCGAATGGATCGATCCCGGACGCCTGTCCGCGTGGGCGACGCCGCTAGCCGGCAACGCGCTTGGACTGATCGCTGCGGTCGGGGCGTTCGTCGTCGCCGCGCTCCTGATGGTTCCAGTCACCGTCGTGAGCGTCGTTGCTGCCATTCTCTTCGGGCCGTGGCGCGGCTTTGCGATCGCGTTTTCCGGAAGCCTCATCGCCGGCGCGATTGCATTCGGCGTCGGCAACGCGCTCTGGCGGGACACCGTGAGGCGGCTCGCGGGGCGACGCCTGAATCGCCTCAGTC
>JACOTG010000224.1 GCA_016178505.1 Planctomycetota bacterium | reverse complement strand
CGTCTCGGTCTGCATCTTTGCGTCCGGCTCGTACGGCGGCTGGCCGAGCGCGCGCTGCATCTTCTGCGCCTTGTCGAGGAGCACGAGGTCGGCGGGAGCGAGCTTCGGATCGAACGTCGGCACTTCCTTCGTAGCCGCGAACTGCTGATACGTCACCTGGTAGTAGAAGCGGCTGCCACCCGCGACGTCCATCCGGCAGGAGTGCGCGAACGAGATCGGGACCAGCGAGTACCAGCCGCCGCTCGACGTCCCAGCGAGCGGAGGCTGGAACGGCGGCACCTTGTCCTGGAAGAGATCGGTGAACGGGCATTCGACGCGCGGCTTCGTCTCGCCATCGAGGAAGAGCCGGAACGTGCCCGACGGATTCGCGCTCCAAATCCGCTCGATGCATCCGGGTCCGTGCACTTCCGCGAGAGTGAACACCCCGTCCTTCTCGGCAAGGTAGTGCCCGGTGTCGTCGTTCCCGCCCGAGCGATCCCACGACGAGAACTGCTTGCACGTCGAATCGCGAAACACCGCCAACTGATCGAACCGCGCCAGCGCCTCGAACCCAGTCGGCGCATCCGCAGCCACAACAACTGACGCGTACGGAGCCAGGAACAAAATTCCCAGTTTCATTCCCACCTCGACGATGCGCCGGCGTTGCCGGACGCGTTCCGCGGCTCGCCTTGAATCACCGAACTAATCCGTCCGCCCGATCGGAGTACACGCCTGCAGCGAGGATCGGCGCCGGAAGTAGATCCGCCAAGAGGCAACCGTGATGCTGCACCAAACCCCGACGAATCCCAACGTGAGGAGGAGATAGGGACACTCCTCCGAGAAGGACCAGTCGATCAGCTCGGCCGCCACGAACGCGAGAAAAACCAACGCGAGAACGATGAGGCAGATCGCGGCTCCGAATCGCACGACGGAGGACGTCGCTTTCACGAGATCACGCGGGCCTTGGTTTGGCGCGGGCGACCAGCGGCTTGGGTGCTCGCGGGCCGCCGCCCGTCGGCACTGGCGATCCGTCGCTGGGCGGATGACCTGGCGGGTCGTCACCTCTGTTCATCAACGACCGCATGACTCCGTCGATCAGGTGAACGAATGCGCCGGTCATCGCACCGAAAACCATTACGAGCCCGGCCGCGACGGCAAGGAGTACGGGACGGCCTGAGGGGTTGGCGAATGCGACCGCGATCGCGCAGAGCGTCAGCAGGGATAGCCCCATGCGAAGTCGAGTCACCGAGCGCATAGATCGCGTTTGCCTGGTCTGGAGGACCTGCGAGCGGCGCGAGTCTGGAACACCGGCGTTTCGACTCCTGAATCCGCGACCGGTCAGACCGCTCGCTTGGACCAATGCTTCGACGACCAGCTGCGCCAGCACGAACGCGACCCCGGTGAGGATCCACCAGCCGATCGCCGCGAGTACCCACGGGAGTCCAAAGATCAGCCACACCGATACCCCAACGCCAAGGGCGAGGACTGCGCCCCAATAACTCGCCGCAAACTTCGTCAGAAGCTGTCGCATCGGCTCGCCTCCTTCGTCGAAAGCGCGCCCATTGTGCCACGAACGGCGTCAGCTCGCGTCGTCGTCGGCGACGGTCAGGCTTCGGATCCGCGCGATCTCGAACAGGCGGTTCTCGTCGGAGCCGAGGTCGTACGCCTCGATGAACGTCGTCCCGCCGCGTTCGAAGAGATCCATCGCCGCAATTCGAAAAGACTGTGGCGTGGAGTTCCGGTTTCGCGCGTACTCGATGTGCACTTCCGTCTCGTCCGGCGATTCGACGAGGCGCTCGAGCGTTCTCCGGATCTCGGCGGGATCGGTGAGGCTCACTCGCGGGACGTCCGCCTTTTCTTCCACGCGGCGCCGCACCGCTTGGCCCACGTAAAGCGCTCCGCTCGTCAAGATGAGCGATTCGAAGTGCGCGACTTCGTCGGGGCGCAGCGCCGCGAGCAATCGCGCCGCCTCGTCGCGGCCAAATGCGCGGGCGAGGAGTCGAGCGAGCGACGTCTCGTCCGCCGCCGGCTTCGTCGCGTCGTCGACCTGAACTTCGATCGTCTCCGACTGGAGTCGCAGGGTCGCGAATCGAGCCATCGCGGGCCCCGGTTTCAGAGGCTCCTTGACGTAGCCGTGGTCCGCGCTCTCGATCGTCGGGGGGAGTGCCCGAAGGCCGGCCTTCGCGAGCGCGGCGCGCACGCGGTCTTCGTCGCGGTCGTCGAAAACGAACGTGCCCGACGCGATCTCGTTTCCGCCTGCAGCGCGCGCGATGGCCGCATCCTTTTCGGCCTCGCACCGGACCACGAGCCCGCGAAAGAAGCGGATCGCGCCCGCCTGCTCGGCCCACCCGCGAATCGTCGCCTCCACGTTTTGCGGGATGCCGTGCGCCGACTGCTCGCCGAGGAACGCGAGAATCGACGCCGCGTTCTCGCCGTTCGCCACGCCGCCGCGAATGCTCGTCGCGTCGATGGCAAACCGTGACACCGCGTCGACCGCGACGAGGCGTGCGACGCTGCCGAGCCGCGCCCACACGTCCAGCGGAGTGCTCGCTGCCGCGAACACCTCGAAGTTGGGTTGAACGAGAAGCGGCTTGTTGCGCGCGTCGGGCGTCGCTGCATGGGGCTCGAATTCGGCGAGCGAGCGGAATGCGGCGGTCAATCGAGCGTAGTCGGTGCCGCTCATTTCTGCGAGTCCGAGTCCGGCCGCAACGACGAGTTGAGAAGTCCAGAACGACACGGTCTCCGGCGATGCGGACGGCGAAACGTAGCCGCCGCGCAGTCGGCTCAGCACGTCGATGCGCACGATCAGGCGCTCGAGAGACACCCATTCGTTTCGATCCTCGCGAGACAAGTAGGCGAGCGCTTGGAATGCGCCGGGCCAACATTGCTCGAGCACGGCGAGGTGAAACGCGAGCTTTGCGTCGGGTGCCAGTGCGGCGTAGCGCGCGACGCCAGCACGGTCGACGCCTCGCTGGTCGTCGCGCGCGACCAGCCAATCGGCTCCGTCCGCGAACCGCAACGCGACGTCGATGCGCGCGGCGTCGCCTCCGAGGAGCGCGTCGAGCTTCAGGCGCTGTCGGCGAAACACTTCGCGCTGCTGCGTCAGCCGAAGCGGCTCAGCGGCGATCGCGGCAAGGAGAGGCCCGATCGGGAGCGAAACCGACTCGCCGGCACGGATCACACCGTGCGTTCGTCGCGCTTCGCGGCGCCAGACGTCGAGCAGTCCGGCGAACACGTCGCGCACGTAAGTCGGTTGATAGAGGAGCCACATCCACGAGTGGCGAGTGAACAGAAGCAGGCCGCGCTTCGCCAGCATCTGTGCGTCCTTGGTCACGACGGCGTCGTCGGACGACGTGTGCCTGGCGACGAGATCGATGAGCAGATCCGCTCGCGCGACGCCGCCGCAGTCGAGCAATCGGAAGAAGATCTCGCGCGCGAGCGGCGGCAGCGACCCGACGATGTGCGAGGCGGCATCCGGCTCGGCGAGCAGCCGACGCGCGGCGTCGACGGGCGCCTCGTTCGAGCGAACGAAGCCGCGTCCGCCGACCGCGTCGACGAGACCCGCGACGGCGCCCACTCCGACTTCTTTCACCCACCGATCGAACGACGTTCTCGAGTCGGCCACGCTACTCGCTCCAGTCCTCGACGACGTAGCGGTAGCCCTGCTCGGTGAGGAAGCGCTGGCGGTTCGTCGCGAACTCCTGCTCATCGGTGTTGCGGCTCACCACCGTGTAGAAGATCGACGTTCCTTCCTTCGGGCGAAGGATGCGTCCGAGTCTCTGCGCTTCTTCTTGTCGCGAACCGTACGAGCCGGAGATCTGGATCGCCACGCGCGCACACGGAAGGTCGATCGCGAAGTTCGCGACGCGCGACACGACGAGCACGGGGATCGACCCGGCCCGAAAGCGGTCGAAGATCTCCTCGCGCTCGGCGTTCGGCGTGGCACCCGTGACGAGCGGAGCGCGGATCTCGCGCGCGACGCGATGCACTTGGTCGAGGTACTGCCCGATGACGAGCGTGGGGGAGCCCGCGTGGGCCTCGACGAGCCGCCGCACCACGTCGAGTTTTGCCGAGTTCTCGGAGGCGATTCGATATTGCTCGCGCTTTCCGGCGGCGCCGTGCGCCGATCGTGCCTCGGCGTCGAGCGGCACGCGGATCTCGTGACAGCGCGCCTCGGCGATCCACCGACTCTTCTCGAGCGTCTTCCAAGGCACGTCGTAGCGCTTCGGTCCGATGAGCGAGAAGACGTCGCCCTCGTGCCCGTCCTCGCGGATGAGCGTCGCCGTGAGACCGAGCCGCCGCGTCGCCTGAATCCCCGCGGTGATGCGGAACACGGGCGCTGGCAGCAGGTGAACTTCGTCGTAGATCACCAGCCCCCAGTCGCGCGCGCTGAACAGGCGAAAGTGCGGGAACTCGTCGATCGCCGACCGGCGCGACGTGAGGATCTGGTACGTCGCGATCGTCACCGGCCGAATCTCCTTGCGCTCGCCCGTGTACTCGCCGACCGCGTCGCTCGGCAGATCGGTCTTGTCGAGGATCTCGCGCTTCCATTGGCGAACCGCGACGATGTTCGTCGCGAGCACGAGCGTCGATGCGCACACGCGTTCCATGACGGCGAGGCCGACGACGGTCTTTCCGGCGCCGCACGGCAGCACGATCACCCCGTGCCCGCCATCCGGACCGCCGGCGCGGTGAAACACGTCGGCCGCCGCCCGCTGGTAGTCGCGTAGCCCGAAGCCGTCGCCGCGCAGGCGGACGGCGAGCGCCTCGCCTCGGCGGAATCCCGCACGATCCTCCACCGGCCATCCGAGCTGAGCGAGGCCCCACTTGAGGTCGCCGCGATGCAGCGGATCGACGAGGAGCGCGCCGTCCGGATCGACTCCAGCAAGGATCTTCGACGTCCGAGGGAATCGTTTGATCTCTTCGCGAAGCGCGAGGTCGTGGCAAACGAGGCGGAGCCACGGACCGTCGCTCGATTCGAGCGTCAGCTTGCCGTAGCGCGACAAGTGCGTCTCGATCTCGGTGGCCACGTTCTGCGGAAGCGCGCGAGCCGAAACGCGCTCGAGGTCCGCGCGAACCGAATCGGCCGTCAGTCCCAGCGCCGCCGCATTCCACAACGAGATCGGCGAGAGCCGGTACGTGTGGACGTGCTCCGGCGCCGTCACGAGCTCGGCGAATCGCGCGAGCACGTCGCGCGCCTCTTCGTATCGCGTGCTGTGCGCGTCGAGCAGAACGCTCCCGTCGCCTTGGACGAGACAGGGTCGGTCGGAGTCGAACACGGGGGATGCCCTCTTTCTCGAAGGATGAGCGAATGAGTCTAGCTGGCGCACGGCCCGGCGCAAAGCGATCGGTTCGGGCGCGACGGGATTCTCGCGAGCGATCGTTCCACGGGATCAGAAGGCGTATCCCACCGAAAAGTGGATCGCATACGTGTCCTCACCGCTTCTCGGGTTGGGGTTGAGCCCGACGTCGACGCGCAACGGTCCGACCGGCGTGACGAAGCGGATGCCCGTGCCGACGGCGAATCGGAATCCGCGCAGGATGAACTGCTCGGCGCGACTGCTGACGTTTCCGGCATCCACGAAGAGCGCAATTTGAAGCGGATCGACGATCGCCTGGCGAAGCTCCACGCTTGCGGTCGTCGATCCCTCTCCGCCGAGCGGGTGGCCGTCGGTGCCGCGCGGGCCGAGCTCCGATTCCTTGAAGCTGCGGACGCTTGCCTCACCGCCGTTGAAGAATCGCTCCTGGATCGGGATCTGCTTGGTCGCGCCGAACGGCGCGATGATCCCGCCCCTGACGCCGGCTCCGAGCACGGTCTCCGGCCGGAGCTCGTGATAGGTCGATCCGGCAATCGTGAGCCGATAGAAGTTCACGTCGGCCCCAAGAGCGAACGCCGACGTCTCGTGCTCGAACTGGAGGTACGACCCCGACGTCGGGTTCGCGGGATTGTCGCGCGCCTCGCGCGTCACGCCCCATTTGAATCCGGCGACGTCGACGCGCGGCCCTTCGTCTTCGGGGATGTCCGGCTGGAGATCGAACGCGTTCGAGTTGATGAAGCTGTATCCGAAGTTTCCGCGGACGAACTCGAACAGCGGTCGCGACAGCGTGATCGTACCGCCAACGCGCGCAACGCTGAACGACGGTTCGTCGCGCCGCTCGTCGAAGCTCTTGACCTCGAGCTGGGTGTCGCTGCCAAATACGAAGGGGTCGGTGTAGGTCGCTTCACCACGGACGTTCTTGCTCGAGACGCGACCGCCCACGTCGACGCGCCGTCCCGTACCGAACAGGTTGATCGTGCCGACGGTCGTGCCGAAACGCGCCTTCTCGAACGATCCGTATCCGAGGCGGAAGTCCGTGAAGAGCGGCGAGCGTTCACGGAGCTTCGCGGTCACGTCCACGGCGTCGCCGGCAGGATCGGCCCGGGTCACGTCGAGGCGTGCCGTCTCGAACAACCCGGTTGCGAAGAGCCGTTCTTGGCTCTCACGAATTTTCGATTGATCGAAATCGTCGCCCGGCGCCAGGCGCAAACGGCTCCTCACGACGTCGGCGCTCGTGATCTCGTTTCCCTCGATGCGAACCTCTCGCACCTTCGATCGCGGGCCCTCCCGCACTCGAAACAGGACCGACGCGAGCCCAGTGAGGGGATCGACGAACGAGTCTTCCGAGAGTTCGACGAAGGGATGGCCGCGGATCGCATACTCGTCGAGGATGACGCTGCGCATTCGAAAGAGCTGCGCGCGCGAAAACGGCCCATCGAGAAACCCTTTCACGGCCTCCTGCAGGATCGAGACCGACACGTCCTCGACGCCGGCGAACGAAACGTCACGGACACGCTGCTGCCCTCCTTCGCGGATCGTGACGCGCGCGATCACCGACGTGCGATCGTCGCTGAATTGGTATTCGATCTCGGCGGCGGCATCGGGGAACCCCTCGTCACGATACTCGTCGAGCATGGAGTCGAGCTCGGCATCGACGGTGTCGCGATCGAAAGGCTCGGCGCGAAGCACCGTGCTGCGGCGGAAGTTCTCGCGAAGCCGGTCCGTCTCCAGGAAGGCATTGCCGTCGAGGACGACGTCGGCGAGACGGACGCGCGGGCCCTCCTGGATCTCGAGTGTCGCGACGACGACTCCCTCCCGGGATTCAACGTGGTAGCGAATGTCGACGAACGCGAACCCGCGAGTCCGGTACTGCTTCGCGAGGTCATATGCCGCGTCGTCGAGGTGCGCTTCACGAAAGTCCTCACGCGCGAAGTCCTCGAGGTTCGCACGAACGAGCTCGATGACCTCGCTTCGCGACAACTCGTGATTTCCCGTGACGATCAGCTCGTACGGCGCGCCCGACGGCGACGCGGGGAGAGTCGGAGTCGTTCGGCAACTCCAGCAGCCGAGGACGATCGCGACGGCAATGGCCGTCCGCCCGACGAGCCGGCGGACGGCAGTGTCGATCGGGGTCTTCGGGCGAGGGCTCATTCAGCGGAATCGGAGCCGAAAGACGAGATCGAAATTGTAGTGTCCGAACTCGTCTTTCTGCGCCTGGAGAAGGAAGACCTCGGAGAGCTTCACTTCGGCGGTTCCTTGGAAACGAGATGCCGACGGGCCGGACTGGCGGGTCTCCGGCTGAAACGTCACGCGGTCCGCGAGGCTTCCGAGCGCTTGCTCGATCGGCGATCCGCTTTGCGTCGCGCGCTGAGAAACGTAGCGCAAACCCTGTCCAGCGACGACTCCACCGACTCCCGCCTCGTGCAACCGCGTGCGCGTGAAGCCGGTGCTGACGAGCGATACGACGTCCTCGTAGGGGAGCGGCGGTTCCGACGTGAGATCGAGCCTCGGCGAGTCGGCCGGGCCGTTGACGCCGAGGGTCACCTGATAGCCGCCGATGCGCGCTTCCGACACCACGTCGAGATAGGGGCGCCACGGGTCGCTCGGGAAGAAGGTGACCTGCCCGTTCCGAACGGCGAAGTCCGCCGTCGGGAGATGGATTCGCCCGCTTCGAAGGCGAACGGTTGCGTCGAGCATCGGCTTCGAGAGCGTGCCCGTGAGCTTTCCGTCGACTTCGAGATCGGCGCGCACGACGTTGTTCTGTACCGAAACGTCGTCGCTTCCGGTGAGCGTGATGTCGAGGTGTACGTCGCGAAACGGCTCCGAGACGGAAAGCGGGAGGACGAGGAGAGGGGAGGGGCCCGACGACTGCCGGCTCGTCGACACGCGCGACGACAGGAGTGAGCGGCGGAGCATGACCGAGCCCGTGATGCGTGCTCCCTCCGAGTCGGTGAGCGCTCGAAGGTCGGCGTTGACTCGCGCACGGACACCGCGGGCGTCGACGACCAGCGCGTCTTCCGCGTGGAAGGCGAGATCGTACTCCAGGCCTGAGCCCCAGGAGACACGGCCATCCAGCCGGACCGGCCCGCGCTCCATTTCGCCGTGCACGTTCTCGATCGACACGCTCGTGCCGCTCAAGAGGACTCGACCCTCGAGGTGGTCGACGCTGGGGAGATCGCGCTCGAACCGAAACGTCCCGTCGTGCACCTCGAGCGTCCCGAATACCCCGGGTGAGCGGACGGGCCCTCGAATGCGAATCTCCGCCGCCGCGGTACCCGCTGCTCGGCGAAGCAGCGGCGACATGTCGGTGAGGAAAGCCAGATCGGTGCGACCCGTGGAAATCGAGGGATCGATCGTTCCGCCGTCGGGGATCGCGGCGCGAGGCGGGTCGAGCGAGAGATCGAATGCGGTCCGCCCGCGCCCGACGAGCTCGCCGATCGGCGAGTGGACGACGAGCTGGTCCACCTCGATCGAGCCGCCGGCCATGCGACCCGTCAGTTCGGCTGCGTCCGCGTGCGCGCCATGGATGACGAGGTTGCGACCTCGCGCCGAGAACGCGACTTCAGGCGCCGCGGCGGGTCCCGAAAGGGTCGCCGTGACGTCGACGATGCCCGCGGCGTCGAGCCCGTGCCGATCGAGGAACGATTCGATGGGCAGTTCCGTGAGTTCGGCGCGAAGGTCGACCTGGGTCGCGCGAAGTCCCGAATAGCCGAGAGTCCCCTCGATGCGAAGCGGCGCGTTGCCGATCATGGCCGAGGCGTTCGCGACGCGAAGCAAATCGTTTCTCGCGTCCAAACGCAACGAGGCGTGTCGGATCGGTGGCACGTTGTCGCCGAGGTCGACGAGTCCGTTCGAGACCGAGAGCGATCCTTCGACGATCGGATTTCCGAGAGATCCCGTGACGGAAAGCTCGACCTCCCCATTGCCATCGATCCCGTCGACGAGAGGAGCGCCCGTGCGCGGATCGCGCAGCATGGAGAGGCGAAGGCCGCTCCCGTGGGCCACGAACCGCAGGGGAGCGAGTGCGCCGAAGGTGAACTGTGGCGGATCGAGGAGGAGGGTCCCTCGAAGGCTACCCGAGGCGTCGAGTTTCCCTTCGGGCAATTCCGCGGAAAGACTCTCGAGTCCGAGCAGGCCGGCCTCGTACGCGAGTCGCATCGAAACCTCGCGAGCCGTCAGCGCGTCGACGAAGACCGCGGGAGCGACGAGACGGGCCTCGATGCGGGGCGTCGTGGTCGTGCCGGAGACGTCGATTTCGCCGCCGAGGGAGCCTCCAAGTTCGGGGAGCCGTGTGTAACGCGCGGCGATTCGTCGGACGCGACCGAGGTCGAGCGACTCGACGATCGCATGCGCGGTGATCGAGCCCCGTTCACCGAGCGTTCCCGCGATTTGTGCGCGGCCCGCGGACGAGTCGACCTCGATCGCGCTCGTGGTGAACGTGCCGCCGTCGATCGTCGCGAAGGCGGGTGCCGCGAGGCGCCACGATTCGCCGAACACCACGCCGTCTGCGCGATCGACGTCGATGCGCGAGGGTCGCGCGTGCTCGACGTGCCCGGACGCGTCGATCGCGACGTCGACTCCGGCGAGCACGAGGGACAGCGACTCGACGTCGATGGCGTGCCCGCGGTCCACGGCGGACACCGCGGCCCGTGCAACGGGAACGTGCGCGATCGAACCGTCGCGAAGCTCGGCCTCGACCCGCACGAACGAAGGCCGGTGTGCCCACTCGCCGGACGCGTGAACGAGCGCGTGGAACGCGCCGTCGACCGCTGGAACGATTGCCGGAAGGATGGCCGAATACGTGGCCGAGTCGGGGACGTCTACCGTCGCGGTCATGTCGTACGCCGGCGCCGCTCCGAGCGTCAGCGATCCGCTCCCCGAAAAGCGATCGTCGCCGAGAGCCAATTCCGCGACGCGCACGGAGACCGCATCGGGGTCGACGCTTGCTTCCACGTGGTCGAACGACGCCTCGACTCCATGAAGCGAGACGACGCCGTCGTCGATTTGCAGTGTGGCGCTCGGATTCGCGAGCGCGCCGTGAACGCTCGCGTCGATCCGGCATCGAAGTTCCGCGTCCGCGACGCCGAGGCGGTGGAGGAGTCCGGTCTCCTCGAAAAGGCGTCTCGCGGAAAGGACGTCGCCCTGCGCTTCGCCCTCGACGAGGCCGTTGGGATCGCCCCATCCGTCGATGATGCCGTGTGCGTCGAGTCGGCCCTCGTCGTCGTCGACGTGCGCGTGATCGACGACGAATCGTCCGCCGCCGAACGATCCTCCGAATGCGACGTGGCCGAGCCGGCGTCCGTTCCATGCCGCGTTCGTCAGGTCGAGATCGGCGGCGACGATCGGCGCGTCCCTGCCACTCGCAATCGCAACGACGAGTTCACCGTTCGCGCGACCGGAGATCGGCGGGTCGGAGACCCGCAGGACGCGCCGGAGTTCCTCGACGTCGATCCTGCTCGCGGTGATGACGACGCGCACCTCTGCGGGAGAAACGGCGACGTTCAAGTCGAGCGAGCCCTCCGCTGCGATCACCGTCCCCCCGATCTCGAGCAATGGGTCCGTGTCGATCGGCGGCCTGATGGCAATGTCGCGTGCGATCGCTCCCGTGTCGTCGCGAAGGAACGGGACGCGAATCGAGCCGCTCCCGAGATCGACTTCGCCGCGGAGCGAGTTCAGAGCGACGTCGCGGTCGAGAACGTTCGCGGTCGCGCGCTCGCACGAAAAGGGAACGACGATGCCTCCGCGATTCGACGGCCCGAGATCGGCGACGAGTCCCTGCACCGAAACGCTCCCGCGCTTCCAGCGGACGTCGAGTCGTCCGTGCTCGACGTGCACGTGTGGCGGTGTTCCGCCTTCGCCGCCGCGCGTCAGCCGGTGCCATGCGAGAGGCTCGGGTCGATCCGCGTCGATCGAGATCTCCGGCGCGTCGACTGCGATCGACTTCAACCACCCGGAGCGGCCCCGTAGGAGCAGCCACAGGTCGAACGTCGCGTCGATGGAGGCAATGCGCGCGGAAACGAGTGCGCTCGGCGACGGATCGTGGATCTCGACGCCTTCCGCGCGGATGTCGTGCAAGAAGCCGCCGGAAAGTCGGCCGATCGAAGCCTCCAAACCCATCTGCGTGCGAAGCGCCCGCCGGATCAGGGATCGAGCGATCGGTTCGAGCGAAAGCCAAACGAAGAAGAAGGCGACTGCAACCAGCGCCGCGACCGTGATGAACCACCGCCATCGTCGTTTCATTTCGAGCGCTGCTCAGGGGAGAACATCTCGTTCGTCGTTGCGGTCCAACCTACCGAGCGCGCCATCATACGGACGCAGCCAAACGTCGTCAGCGGCGGAGGCGCGGCGAGTGCACTTCCGATTCGCTGCATAGGGTCTCCCCGTCGTAGAGTCGTTCGCTACAATGCGGCGCATTCACACTGTCGATTGGCGCCGCATCGATCACCGATCGGCGGCCGTCTAGGTCCGATCCCAGCACGGAGGTCGAGAATCATGGTGGACGTTGCTACGCCGTCGGTGAGCTTGCCGAGGATCGGCGATTCGGCACCCGACTTCACGGCCAACACGACACAGGGACCGATCACGTTCTCGCAGTGGCAAGAGGGGAAGTGGGTCGTGCTGTTCTCCCACCCCGCGGATTTCACGCCGGTTTGCGCCACGGAAATCACCGAGTTCGCGAAGCGCTCGGCCGATTTCGAGAAGCGCGGCGTCAAGCTCATCGGGCTGTCCGTCGACAGCATTCACTCCCATCTCGCGTGGATCCAGAACCTCGAAAAGATCCTCGGGACGAAGGTGAGATTCCCGATGATCGCGGACGGGAATACGGCGGTTGCGCAAAAGTACGGGATGATCCATCCGGGCGCGAGCGAGACCGTCACCGTGCGCGCGGTGTTCTTCGTCGATCCCAAACGCGTGATTCGAGGAATTGTCTACTACCCGTTGAACGTCGGTCGCAACATCGACGAGGTCGTCCGGTTCGTCGACGCGCTGCAAGCCGCGGACTCCAATTCGGTCTCGATTCCGGTCAACTGGAAGCCGGGTGACAAGGTGATCGTGCCGGCCCCGAAGACAGAGGCAGACGTTGCCGATCGTCTTTCGGGCAAGTACGAGAGCATCGACTTCTATCTCTGCAAGAAGGCGATCGAGCCGAAGAAGTAGTCGAGTAACGGCGCTGCACTCGGTTTGTCGGAGGAGCCGCCACCGGATCCCGATGAAAATCCTGGTCGTCGAAGACGAGAAGAAGGCGGCCGCCTACCTCAAGCGCGGCCTCACGGAGAACGGGTTCGTCGTCGACGTCGCGGCCGATGGCGAAGACGGCCTTCACCTCGCTCGAACGAGCGACTACGACCTGATCGTGCTCGACGTGATGCTCCCGTCGCGGGATGGTTGGTCCGTCCTTTCGGAGCTGCGGCGTGCCGGAAAGCAGACGCCCACGCTGTTCCTGACGGCGCGCGACTCGCTACCCGACCGCGTGCGAGGCCTCGACCTCGGAGCCGACGACTACCTCGTGAAACCGTTCGCGTTTTCCGAACTCTTGGCCCGCGTCCGATCGGTTCTTCGCCGCGGCCCGGCGCGTCAGCCGGATACGGTCCGCGTCGCCAATCTCGACCTCGACCTGGTGCGACGACGCGCGTCCCGTGGGGGGAAGCGCCTCGAGCTGACGCCGAAGGAGTTCTCGCTTCTCTCGCTCATGGCGCGCCGGCCCGGGGAAGTGCTGTCGCGTTCGATCATCGCGAGCGACGTCTGGGACATGAATTTCGACAGCGGCACGAACGTGGTCGACGTTCACGTGCGACGACTTCGCTCGAAGGTCGACGACCCATTCGAGCGGAAACTCATCCACACGGTGCGCGGAGTGGGCTACGTCCTCGAGGAACGCGATTGATCTGCTGCCCGACGCCTTCGTCGTCTTCGCGGCGCCCCTCTGTCGGTAGGTCGTTGCGAGAGTCGACGACGCAACGGCGATGAACACGGAACCCGACCACCCGCCGGGCTCGGGCGGCGATGCGAACTCCCCGCCGCGTCCTTCCGGATCCTTGGCTCGACGCTTGACGCTGTTCTACGCCGTTTCCGCATTCTGCTTGGTGCTGGCGACGAGCGGCATCCTGTATTGGGCGCTCGTTCACAACCTCGACGTCGCCGACGATCAGTTTCTCGCAGATCAAGTGCACGTCTTGCGGATGCTCCTCCAGAATCGGCCCGACGACATTGCCGGCCTTCGCCAGGAAGCCGAGTGGGAATCGGCCGCGCGCCGCTACACGCGCGTGTACGTTCGCGTTCTCGACGAGAAGCACGGCATCGCAGTGGTCGAGACGCCGCGGATGGGAACGTGGCTGGCACCGTCCGCGTTTCCCGAGCCCATCGACGCGAACGCAGAGCCGACGCGAGGCACCGACGTTCGACCGGATGGCGATCGACTGTTTCGCGTGATGGCCGCGCGCGCGCGCATCGGCGGATCCGAAGCGGACCTGCGAGCGATCCAAGTCGCCGTCGACGAAGACGACGAAGAGGATTTGCTCGCCGCGTATCGCACGACGCTCATCGCGGTCGTGGGCGTTGCACTTCTCGCTTGCGCCTTCGTTGGAAACCGAATCGCGCGTCACGGAGTGCGGCCGATCGAAGAGATCGCCGGGGCGTCGCGACGGATTCGATCGACGACGCTGCACGAGCGCATCGAGGCACGGGGTCTGCCGAGCGAGATTGCCGAGCTCGCGTCCGGGTGGAACGAGATGCTCGATCGGCTCGAGAAAGCGTTCGACCGCCTCTCGCGATTTTCCGCCGACATCGCTCACGAGCTTCGCACTCCGGTCAACAACCTTCGCGGCGAGGTCGAGGTCGCCCTTGGCAAGGCGCGGACGCCGGAGCAGTACCGGCGCGTGCTCGAGTCGAACCTGGAGGAATGTCAAAGGCTGACGCGCACGATCGATTCGCTGCTCTTCCTCGCGCGAGCCGAAAGCCCCGAAGCGCAGATCGCGCACGAGAAGCTCGACGTCGCGAGGGAGCTGTCGTCGGTGCGCGACTTCTTCGAAGCTTCAGCGGCCGAACATGGAGTTCGCCTCACGTTGTCGGCGCCGGAAGGCATCGGCGGCCAATTCGACCGCACGTTGTTCCAACGGGCCATCGGGAACCTCGTGGAGAACGCGCTTCGCCACACGGCGCCCGGCGGCGAGATCGTCCTTCGAACGAGGCTCGTCGGCGGCGAAGTGCTCGTCGAGGTGGCCGATACGGGATGCGGGATCGCTCCGGTCCACCTCCCGCATGTCTTCGATCGGCTGTATCGCGCCGACAGTGCGCGGTCGAGCGCATCCGGCGGCGCCGGTCTCGGCCTCGCCATCGTGAAAACGATCGCCGAGCTGCACGGTGGATCAGCCCGCATCGCGAGCGCCGAAGGCCACGGAACCTGCGTTACGCTTGCGTTCCCCACGGATGGCGGACCCCGACGAGACGGCGCACGCTGACGTCATCGAGATCGGCCGATTCTTGACCCCGCGCCCTCCGACGACGCACAATCCCGCGCGACCGAACCCGACACCAACCAGGAAGGAAGGCGCTCGCGCATGCTTCGTCACCACGTCGCATTCGTCGTCGTGTCCCTCGGCCTCGTTCTCGGCTGCGGCGAAAAACCGACGGAAGCGCCTCCCGCTTCCGGAGGCGTGTCCAGCGGGACGACGACCGTCGCCATGCCGACCGGCCTGTCGATTTCCGTTCCGACGTCGTGGAAGTCGCAGGCTGCCTCCGGAATGCGCCAAGCGCAGTGGAAGCTTCCGAAGGCCGATGGCGACGCCGAGGACGCAGATCTCACGGTCTTTCACTTCGGGGCCGGGCAAGGTGGAAACGTGGAGGCCAATATGGAGCGCTGGTACTCGCAGTTCCAGCGACCGGACGGAAAGTCCGTGAAGGACTCCGCGAAGATCGACCACATGGAAGCGAACGGACTCAAGATCACCCGCGTCGACATCTCCGGCACCTTCGTCGCACCGGTGATGCCCGGATCGGCCGAGGTGAACAACAAGGCCGGCTACCGCATGATCGCTGCGGTCGTCGAGGGCACAGGGGGGCCATGGTTCCTCAAGCTCGTCGGCCCGGAAAAGACCGTTTCCCAGCACGAGTCGTCCTTCGTCGCAGCGCTCTCGACCTGCAAGAAGTGACGCGTACGGAGCCAGGATCGTTTTTCCCAGTTAGCGACGCCGCTCGGTGCCGGCAAGCCTCGACGGTTGATCGAATCGCCGCCGTCGCGTAACATCGAGCGCTCGACGTGAAACGTGTGGTTCGCGAAGTGCCCGGACTGTAAAGCGATTCGACTCGTGTAAAGGCTGCTGGCGACGGCAAACGCTCCGGCAACCCCGACGCGAGAACGGCACGGCCGCCGAATCGCCGGACTCACTCCTTCGGCGACGACGGCGGGCGCGCGCAATCGCGGGTGCTCCAGCGAAGTGGGGCTTACCAGAATGCCATCCACCCGTTCGAATTGGGCAAACGAGTCGGCAGTCTCGGGATCGCCGCGGGCGCGGCATCGCAGTTGCAATGAGCCCGGCCGCGAGCGGTACGCATCCGAAGAGATCCGACGTGACGACGATGATGAGGAGACCGAAATGAAGTCGACCCGCGTTCATCTGCCGATCCTGGCATTGGCTTCTGCACTCGCACTGGCGATTCCGGTTTCGGCCGGGATCTTCATGCGCACCGACAGTCCCGAAGACACGATCAAGCTCTGGAAGCTCGACGAGCCGCCAAATCAGATCTGCTATGGGCGCGTCCTCGAGAAGCGGATCCTGCCGGTCACCCTTCCGGATTCGGGCGACGTCGAGATGACGCTTCTGACCATCGGCGTGATCGATCGCGTCACCGCCGCCGCGCATCCGGAGAAGGAACCGGCGCAGGTTCTCGCGATGTACCGCGGCGGTTCGAAGTACCGGACCAGCGCACAGCCCGAGGACGACGAGACCGACGTCGGCGTCGAAGGCGTCTTCCTCCTGACGTCGAATCCGTATCCCGACGTCTACAAGGGCGCGCTCTGGATCGCGGGCCTCAACTCCGTTTTCCGCGTCCGCCAGAACGCGAGCCACGAGGCGATTGCGATGGGTAAGGGGAGCGGGATGGCGATTGCGCAGGACAACACGCGCGTCGACTCGTTCCTCGATAGTCATCGCGCCGCGCTCGCGGAATACGTCCGAGTCCACCCGCACAAGTAATCGACGATGCTGCAAAGGAAGTGGGGTCTCGCCGCAGCGTCGCTGAGCGTCGCGCTGGTTTTCGCATCGCCCGCCGCCCTGGTCGGCTTCACGACTTTGGGCGGAAGCCTCGGAATCGGAACCAGTGGAAGCGGCTACCAGCGAGACGTTCGCGTCTTCAACAACTTCACGGACGCCGCGGCGAACGACAACCAGACGCCGGACCCGAACTACCCCGGCGCGGTCGGCGCACCGCTCTCGATTTGGAAGGCATCGACGGCGTGGAACTCGGACGTGCCGAGTGCCGCGCGAAACTTCGACTACGAGTGGCAAGGTGCGTCTTCGGCGCTCGGGGACACGAACTCGAACACGGTATCGTCGGGCGTCGCCTGCTCCGGTGGGACGCTCGCGTTCACCGAGACGCCCATTGCCGACGGCTGGCGCATTCGTTTCTGCACCGACTGGACCTGGTCGGATGGGCCTGGCCCGCCCGGCGGTAGCGGCATCGACATTCAAGCGGTAGCCGTTCACGAGCTCGGCCATGCGCTCGGGATGGGACACGCGCAGACGACGTTCTGTCAGGGCAACTGCAGCGGCCAATCGATCATGTGTCCGGTCATCTGCGGAGTCGGCGGTCACGGCATCGCGCCGGACGATCGAAACGGACTGCAATCGATCTACGGCACGATTCCGGCGACGAAGCCCGTCATCACGAGCTTGTCGGGCTCGTTCAACCGCGGGCAGACGCTCGTGATCAATGGCTCGAATTTCGGCTCGAGCGTGAACGTGAAGTTCACCGCCGGCACGACGCAGAACACGGGGACGATTCCCGGCGTCGTCTTCAACGCCCCAACTCAAGCGAGCGGAACCCAAGTCTCGGTGACGATCCCGGCCGCAGCGCTGGACGGACAAGTGCACGTGTGGAAGCCCGGCGTGGGGCTGTCGAACGGGGCTGCGATCTACATCAACCCGGTCGTTCCCATGCTCGTCAGCTTGTCGGCGTCGTCCGGCGCCGTCCGCGGCGGCGATTCAGTCGATCTGTTCGGCACGAACTTCACGTCGATCGCTCGCGTCACGTTCGATGGCGTCGACGCGCCGGTCACCGGGCGCATCGGCACGACGCAAATCACGGTTGTGACGCCTCCCGGAGCGACCCAGGGACAAACGGCGGACGTGAGCGTCGTACAACCGACGGGCTCGTCCACGCTCGCGAATGCGTTCACGTACACGCCGAACCCGATCCAGGTCGAATGGACCGGAAGCTCCCAAATCGGGCAGGTTGCGACGATCGTGATGTACGGTCCGGCGGGTAGCCGCTCGGCGGTTGCCATCGGCCCTGAAGGCTCGTTCACCCATCCCGGTACCGGTTTTACGTTCTGCTTCGGGCGCCCCATCCGATTCTCGCGGGGCTTGAATCAGCTGCGCCTCGGCGCGAACGGCCAGGCTTCGGCGAATTGGACGGTGACCGGCACGGCTCTCGAGCACCTCTCGATTCAAGGTGTCGTCGAGGCAACTCCTAACGCCGGCGACTTCCAGCAGACGAACTGCGCGTCGCTGCAGGTCTTTCCGTAACGCACGCTACGCCCGCTCAAGACGAACTGCATCCGCGGCTGATCCGCGCTGGCTCGCTTCGTTTCGTCGAAGGTCGTACACGTGACGAGTGTGTGCAGGCCGAGGCCCTCACCCAACGTGCCGAGCTCGTTCGGCGTGAAAACCCGCCACTCGAACGTGTCGACGTCTCGGCCGGCGTCGTCGTCGAGGCGCACCGTGAGCCGATTCGCATTCATCGATTTCGTCTCCTCGATGACGCCTCGGGCCGCAGCAGATGTCGCGGAGGCGTCCGAACGTCGGGAGCGGCAACCATCGCTCGAGGACCGCGACCTCGTGCGGCGTTTGACGTGCGGGGATCGAGCGTAGGAACGTGTCGAACCCCCTCTCGGAGTAGCCTTGGGCCACTTCGGCCTCCAATCAGAATCGAATCGTGTACTCGAGTTTGACCGCGATTTCCTGGAAGAGCGGGTCGACGGCGCCGTTCTGTCGCTCGAACGTGTGATTCACCACGAAGAACACTTCCTCGCCCGGCGTGATGATCCACCGCACGCGACTGTTCACGCCCATCGTGTTCGATTCGTTGTCGAACTGCACGAAGTTGCTCCACGACAGTTCAGGCGACAGCGCGAGGTTCAAGCGGGCGCGCTCGACGTGCACCGTGAAATGCCCGTCGGGAAGCCAAACGCGGTTCTGCTCGTACGCGATGGAGCCCGTGAAATAGCGGCTCGGCCGCCAGTCGACTTGCGTTTCGAGGTCCGTGCGATGCCCGTCGAAGAACTCGCCGAGCTCGACGGAAGCCTCGCCGGAGATGGGCCGCTTGAGTGCCGTTTCGACTTCGGCTCGATATCGCGTGAACGTGAAGTCGCCTGCAGGGATCGTGAGGCCGTCGTGGATGTCGAACGCCTCGTCGAGCCTTTCAAAGTTGGGCAGGACGAACACGCGGGCCTCGTCGCCCGCATCGAGCTCCACGCCGAACACGCGCAGGGAAGCGTCGGCCGTCTGGATCTCGTTGTCGATGCCGGTGATGACCTCCGGCTCGGCGCGAAACGAGATTTGGCGGACGAATCCGTTCGGCCGCGGCTCGTACGCGACTTGTCCCGTGTACTTCCGGATGCCGGTGCGCGGAACGAACCCGAGGGCCGGATCGAAATTCGATTGGATCTCCTTCACCGACGCATCCCAGTTCCACAGATCATTCGGATACCCGACGGACGCGCCGTACGCGAGGTCGGATCCGGACTCGCCGCTCGTGTAGGACTGCAGCCCCCACACGCTGGCAACGAGGTTCTTGTCGCCCGAGAACGAGCTCGTGCGGTAGTTGGCGTCGAGCCCGTAGAGTGCGTTCTCGCCTTTGCCGCTCGGGTTTCCTCGCGTGACGATGCCGCCGATCGTCGATTGGTCGCCGATGTTTCTCGACACGCGCGCGGCGAGGAGATTTCGCTCGGGTGTGTTGCCGGCCGAATCCGTCTGAACGTCGAGGAGGCCGACGTTGTAACCGGCCTCGCGTCCCGTGAGCTTCCCGCCGACGAGGATCGGAACGCGATCTCCCTCGTCGGTCAGGCCGATGTGCCGACTGAAGAACGGGATCAAATCGGTGTCGAGGTCCGCAAACTGGAAGATGCCCGCGTCCTGGAGGAAGAAGTCGCGCTTTTCGGGAAAGAACAGTGGGAAGCGCGTGAGATTCACGCGGCGCTCGTCGACTTCCGTTTCCGCGAAGTCGGTGTTGACCGTGAGGCTCGCCTGAAGGCTCGGCGTCACCTTGTAGAACGCGTCGAAGCCCGGCTGGCCTTGGAGGTCTTGGTCGGGCTCGCCGCTCCGATCATTCGTGAATCGCCCGACGAAGAACGGCTTCAGGTCGAGGCCGATGCCTTGGTCGATGCCCGCGAGGCCGCGAACGTCTCCGGCCTCGGCGACTTGCGCGAACGCGACGTCGAGCCGTGCTCCGCTCCACCGGCTGACCTCGAGCCGTCGCTTGAGAATGCGCTCGACGTTGAATCCCCACGTGCCGAGCCCTGGCTTGAAGTTCAGGGTCTATGACGATGGACACGCGGTCGTCCGTGGCGAGGTCGGCGTCGCGACCCATCTGCGTGGCGATGATTGCACTCGGATCGCTGTCGAAGCACCGGATCCCGATGTAGAAGTGCCCGGTGTCGTAGAGCACGCGCACGTCGGTTTGCTGCGTCGGCGGTGCGCCCTCGTCCGGCTCTTGCTGCGTGAACGGGCCGATCGACGTCGCCTGAGACCACGCGGGCTCGTCGAGCCGTCCGTCGATCACGGGGGGCGCGTCCACCCGAAGCGCCGCGGCGACGTGCCCATCGCCGGGCGCCGCGACGGCCGTCCACGTCACGACGGCGAACGTCGCCGACATCGTTTCGATCAAGCCTGGCGCCCTTTCCTCGTCTCTCGGGTCGGGCGATTGTACGCGGCCGAAGTCGTTTCGCTGCCTGCCAAGGGACACGCTTGCTGGAACGGAGTCCCCGACAACTCGTAGAATCTACGCCGCCTTGATTCCTCCCAGATCCGCAATGGAAGCGTGCCAAGCTCTTCCGAACAGGGGCTGAGGTGATGTGCACATGAAATCCCGAAGTGCTCTCGTCGTCGCGCTGGCCGCGGTGCTCGTCGTCGTTGCGGGCGTTTGGCTATTGCGGATGCAAAGCCCGGACGAGCGCGCCGACCGCACTCCACGCCCGTCGATGCAAACGGGCGAGACCTTGGATCACACTCCGCGTAACGTCGCCGCCATTCCGGAGGCGAAGGACTCGACCGGAGCGTATCCGGCCGTTTCGGGCGGGCCGAAGAACGGCGGCGCCGCCATGCGCGCGAGCTTCGTCGGGCGCCTCGTCGACGAGCACGAGAGAACGCCCGTCGCCGCCGTTCGCGTTCTCCTCGTTCATCCCACCAAGGAGACGACGCTTCTCGCGACGTCGGACTTGGAAGGTCGATTCCGAATCGAGGATCTCGATGCGGAGACGTACCGAATCGAGATCGACGACGACTTCTGGGTCGTCGCCGGAAAGGACTCGGTCGTCGCGACGACGAAGCCGTCGGAAGCGGAGATCGACTGCAGGCTCGGCGGCCTCGTCACGGGGCGGGTCGTGGACGCCGCAGGGCGTGCCGTCGCCGGCGCGAGCGTCGCCGAAACGCCGGTGATGTCGATCGACGCGATGTTCGACAGCGAGTCCTCCGGCGGTGCGATGAAGGCGAGTGGGACGGTGCTAACGGATGCGGCCGGCCGATTCCGGTTGAGAGGGATCCGCGCCGCCCGCGCTGCGACCGTGCACGCCAGCCATCCCGACTTCGCGTCTGCCGATTCGCCGGTCGTCGCGGTTCGAGCGGGAGAAGAATCGACCGTCGGAGTGATCCGACTACTGGCCGGCGGCAGCGTGAGCGGTCGCGTGACCGATTCGAGCGGAGCACCGGTGCCCGGCGCCGATGCTGTAGTCAAAGAAGGCTCGCTCGACCTCGGGCAGATGATGCAGATGGGAACACGCGTCGGCGAAGAAACGAAGACCCACGCGAAGACCGACGCCGACGGCCGCTACCACGTCACGCACGTGATTCCCGGGGACAAGGCCGTCGTGGTCGCGGCGCCCGGGTTCGTAACCGGACGCAAAGGCGACATCAAGGTCGAGGAAGGCCACGAGACGTCGGGCATCGACGTGAGCCTCGTCACCGGTGCCGTCATCGGCGGTCGCGTGCTCGACTTCGAGAAGAGTCCGGTGCCGCAGGCGTCGATCGTGGTCGACGTCAACCCGATGGACTTCCTCAAGACCGGCTCGTTCGAGCGGCAGTCCACTCAGAGCGACGCGGACGGCCGGTTTCGGCTGATCGACCTGGGCCCGGATCCCGTCAACCTCTCGATCACGAAGCAGGGTCTGCGCAAGGTGCAGCGCAAAGGAGTCAAGCCGGGCGGCGACGAACTCGAGATCGTGATGGGACGAGGCGCGTGCCTCGCCGGAAAAGTCGTCGACGCGACGACCCACGACGGGCTGGCGTCGTTCACGATCAAAGTGTCGCGAGCCAACGCGATGGCTACGATGATGTCGGGCACTCCGACCGAGAAGCTCAACCAAGCGTTCACGGCAACCGACGGCGACTTCGAATTCTGTGGCCTCGAAGCGGGGACGTATGCAATCGAGGTCACCGCGGACGGCTACGCCCGGTCGAAGCTCGACAAAGTGGAAGTAACGGAGGACGGTCGCACGGGCGATCTCGTCGTCGAGATGCGGACGGGGTGCGTGATCCAAGGTGTCGTTCTCAGCAAAGCGGATGGCAAGCCGATCCCCGGCGCGACGGTGACCCTCGGCGAGGCGAGCGCCATGGGCGACTTCATGACCGTGCTGTCGGCGAAGACGGACGAGGACCTGCCGAGTTCGCGTTCGATCGCGGACGGCTCGTTCACGCTCACCCGCGTTCCGCCGGGCACCGTGAACCTCATCGCGATCCACCGCGACTGGCCGCTCGGCACGGCGCCAGGCATTCAAGCGACCCCGGACGCGCCGACGACGCGCGTGGAAATCCTCATGCCGGCGGCCGCTCGGGTCAGCGGCACTGTGTTCGGAGCCGACGGCCGGCCCGAGGCAGGATCGATGGTCATGCTCATGAAGGGCTTCATGCCGTCGCGCCAAACGAGCACCGATGCCGCAGGTCGGTACGAGATCACCGGGCTCGTCGCGGGAGACTACTCGCTCATGCGCGTCGCGATGAAGTTCAAGGTCGGTTCGGGCGCGTCTCCAGGCGGGACCGAGAGCGTCCCGGTCACGCTGCACGAGGGCGAGGATCTCGTGGTCGACATCGGCAAGCGGTCGGCACTGGTCGGCTGCCGTCTGTTCGGGCGCATCACTTCGGGCGGCGAACCGGTGCACGACATGATGCTCCAGCTCCTTCGCGATCGGGGGGCGGTCGCCGGCGGCTTCAACGCGCGCACGGCTTCGACCGACTCCGACGGCCGCTACGAGATCCTCGGCGTCGAAGCGGGAAAGTTCGTGCTGCAGATGATCGGCGCCCAATTTGGTCAGGGCGCGTACGGGCAGTCCGTCGAGATCGGTGAGGACGAACGCGAGAAGCGGCTCGACGTCGATCTTCCGCGCGGCGCCATCGTCGGCCACGTCGTCGATGCGCAATCGCAGAAGCCGATCCAGGGCATCATCGTGTGGGCGACGCTCGAAAGCGAAGCACGGAAGGGGGACGAGATCCAGCTCCTCATGAGCGGGCGCGTGAGCCAAGGCCTCTCCGACGCGGATGGACGGTACGAAGTCCGGCCGATCGCGAAAGGGCTGTACCGCGTGCGAGCCGGGAGCTTCCCATTCGAGCTTCCGCAGTTCGCGAGCGACTATGCCGGCGAGATCGTCGACGACGTCGAGGCTCCGGAAGCCGGTGAGGCAACGCTCGACTTCGCGCTCGAGCACGCGGCCACGATCGAAGGCTTCGTTCGCGAAGCATCGGGCGAACCGATCGCGAGTGCGTACGTGTCGCTCTTCGACGACCACGGCAACAACGCCTCGGGTCCGCTGGTGCCGCCCACCGGCGCCGACGGAAAGTACCGAATCACGGGGCTTCGCGAGGGACGATACTGGCTGCGTGCGTCGTCGAGCCGTCACGCGTTGTCGCCTCGTCGTTCTGCGAGCGTGCAGAAGGGGAAGACGACGACCGAGGACATCGTGCTGACGCCTGGCGGCTCCGTTGCCGTCGCGGTGCGCGGTGGCGGACTCGACGTCACCGATGCGACGATCGAGCTCGTCGACGAGAGCGGTCAACCCGTGCCGGGACTCACCAGCATCTTCCAATTGTTCACTGATGGGGAGTCGGATGCGGCATCGGAGGCCGGCGTCCGGCTCTTCTCGCACGTCACGCCGGGACGTTACACGATTCGTGCGCGCAAGGAGGGAGTCGGAGAGGGCTCCATGACCGCGACGGTCCGCGAGGGCGCGACGACATCGGTGCGAGTGATGCTCGAATAGTCTTCGATGGAGGCAACGATGTTCAGCGACAGAACTCGATGGCGGATGCTCGGCGCGATGCTCGCCATCGCGACCGGAATTGCCGGGTGCTCGAAGAAAAACGATGGGGAGAGCGGCCCCGGTACGCTCGAAAAGGTCGGCAAGAAGGTCGACGACGCGGCGGAGAATGCCGGGAAGAAGCTCGACGACGCGGCGAAGAAAACCGGCGAGTACGTGAGCGACAGCGCGATCACCGCGCAAGTCAAGACGGCCCTTGCGCTCAACAAGGAAATCGACGCAACGGCGATCTCGGTCACGACGACCGACGGCGTCGTGACGCTCACCGGCACCGTGGCCAACACGCGGATCAAGACCGAAGCCGCGTTCATCGCCGGCAGCATTCGCGGCGCCAAGCGCGTCGTGAGCAACCTCGAGGTGAGGCCGTAGCGTCGAGGGCGCGTCCCGGACGAGGAAACGTCAAACGCCGCCGGCGTGGCGCTCGTCGTGCGATCGAGACGTCGATCGGCAGTTGGCAAGCGAGCGCTATTGACGCGCCGGCTTCGGCGCTCGGCGCGCGGCCTCCCACCACACGGCGATCGTGCCGACCGCCGCGTCCGTAGCACTCGGGTCCGCCTCGGGATCGAAGCCGAAGTCTTGCCCAGCCCGTGTGCGGATCGCGGAGATCGCCGCCTTGCGCACGTCGTTGTGCGGCGATCGCAGGAGTTCGATCCACATCGCCGGGGCCTCCGAATCGCCGAGGGCGTCGCGGGTCAGCGCGATCTCCTTGAGGATCGCGTCCGAGTTGTAGTCTTCGTCCTTGCCGCCGTTGTAGAGCCAACGCCGGGTGCGATCCTCGAACGCCGTGACGTCGCCCAGCGCCTCCGGGAAGCCGATCTGACGTAGCGCGCGAAGCGCCTCGATGTTCACCGAGATCTGCGTGTCGAGGAGAGCCTTGCAAAGCGCAGGCACTGCCTCGCGTCGCTTGAGGTTTCCGAGCAGTCCGCAGATCGTCTTTCGCTTCTCGACGAAGCCCTCGGCATAGCGCATGCCGTCGATGAGGGAGAACAGCGCCTTCTCGCCCATCGCGGCCAACTCCGGTATCGCCTTCGCGTCGTAGTCCGGATCGCGGGGCTTGAGGTCGCTCCCGCCGATGTTGAGCGCCAGATCGTCCGCGCGCGCCAAGACGTCGGGCGGCGCGTCGGCGGGCGGCGGCAACGGATGGTACGATTCACGCACGCTCGCCCACCACGCCTTGAATCTCTCCGTCGCCGCGTCTCGGTCCTTCGGATTGCCGCGCGCGAGATAGCCGAAGTAGTGGCCCGTGAGGCGCATCAATCCCTCGGACGCGTAGGTTCGAATGATGGCGTCGCGGTGGCTCAGGAGGTCGATGAGCACGGGGATGCCCGTGCCGTCGCCGAGATCGCCGAGCGCGATCGACAGATCGACTCTCGTCTCCGGGAAGAACGCATCGTCGAGCGCTCGCTTCATCGGAGCGATCGCCTCGCGGTCGCCGATTCGAGCGAGCGATCTCGCCGACCATTGCACGACGTCCGGGTCGTCATGGTCGAGGAGCGGACGGAGATCCGATGCCGCTTCGGTTGCGCGAAGGGTGCCGAGCGCGCGTGCGGCGGAGACGACGTCGTCGACGGCCGGCGAGCGAAGCGCAGCGACGATCTTCGGAATTGCCTCGCGCACTTGCAGCTGCGCGAGCACTTCACGCGCGTGGATGCGCGCGTACATCGACGGGCTCTCTAGCGTCGCGAGCACCGCGGGGATGGCGGGCTTCCCGAGCTTGATCAAGATGTCCTCGGATGCCAGCCACGTCTTCTGATCCCAGATGCCGAGATCCTCGACGAGATAGGGAATGATCGGAGCACCGATCTCCACGGCTCGTTGCTTCGCCTTTGCCGCCGCTTCGGGGACCGGGAATTGGAAGACGGCGAGAAGCTCGCGAAGGGACTTTTCGTCGGTTCCCGTCGGCAAGTCGATCGAGGGGGTCGGCGGGGCGGGATGCGGATTCGTCACGATCGGTTGCGGCGTCACGCCCGAAAACGGAATCTCCTCGTGCTCGAGCAACCGGGATAGGTGAGGATCGTTGTCGTCGGCAGGCCAATAGATTTTGAAGTAGAGCGAGACCTCGATCTTCCCTTCGGCGATGGGCAGTCCGAGCTTGTGCTCCCGCGTCTCGCCCGATGGGATCTGCGTGTTCGTTTGCAGCTTGAATCCGTAGGGTCGCTTGTACGGATCGCGGAAGGTCATGCGATCGACGAGGACGTTGTCCTTGGAATCGCGAACGTAGTTGCCGTCGAGATCCTTCACCAGGATCACGGATTCGACATTGCGCTGTCGAAGCTCGGTCGGGAAATTGTGTCCCGCCCCGATGTTCGAGATCGTCACCACGGCCTCGTTGCCCTTCACCTCGGCGCGCCACTGGTAAGCGCTGCGCACTTGGTGTTCGGAGTGGCTCGCCGGAAAAACGTGTGAACGAACCAGGCGAGGCGCGACGCCGACGGCCGGCGGGCGGAACTCGGTGCGCATGTGGCATTCGACGCAGGGACGATTCGCCTTTCCGCCGATCGGGCTCTCCGCCCACTGATAGGGCGTGCCGTGGTTTCGGTGGCACGTGCCGCAGGCTTCGACGACTTGCGTGCTGACGCGAGGATCGAACGCGTTCTTGCACTCGACCGCGCCGCCTTGGAATCGGCTCAAGTCGACGCCCGCCTTCTGGTGGCACGTCATGCACGTGTCGCCCTCTTCGAGGTTGTGCCATCGACGGATCGGATTCTGACCTATCCCCGTGACGAGAGTGGGCCGAGGCGTATGGCAGACGATGCAGAAGTCGGGCGTGAAGAAGTCGTTCGTCGCGAGACGCGCCTCGGGGTCGGTGAAGGCGCGACCATGCGTGTTGTCGGTGTGCTCTTGGTAGATGTCTGGATGGCATGTGCCGCAAAACGCGCTCGTCTGGACTTCGAGGAGGTGGTGCTTCTCCTCGCGCGTCCGACCTGACATCCGAGGAACGGCGGCCGGAGCGCCGGACGAAACGATCGCGTGTGGAGGATCGGGAAGAGGATCCCCGCTGGCCTTCGGGTCGTTGGTTGCATGGCAGGCGACGACGATGACGACGAGCGCACACGAGAGCGTCGCGAGGAGTCGGTTCATTGGAGCCTCCGCCTTCGGGGGGAGAGTCAGGGTGTGTTGGTTTAGCAGCATGCCAGTCTAGGTCAAGACTGCGAAATTCGCGCCACGATCGGCGCGGGCAGCCGAGCGAGACGGGGACCAGCAAAAGAGAAGCGCGTCACCGATTCTTCGCCGTTGACGACTCCGGATCGGTGACGCGCGTTACTTCGTCGTGACGACTACTGGATGCGCAGCACGATCGTGTTGCTGAGGCTGAGATGGAGCGTGTTGGCTGCGCCGTCGTCCTCCATCAGCGTTTGAATGTGGAAGACCAGCGCACGACCGAAGCCCTGACTCCGCGTGAGCGACCACGGACCGCGCGTGGGCGAGTGACCGACTTCCGTGACGGCTCCGCAGTAGCTGGCGGCGAGGCTTCCGCGCACGCACCGGAACGCCTGCGGTGTGACCGCAGGCTCGAGCGGTGTCGGGTTCACGGTGCAGCCGATCGTCGTGCCGCCGACCACCAGTGTTCGCGGGTTCGACGTGGGGGATCGCCAGGCCCAAGTCACGTACGCCGGGTTCGTCGGGCCCTGCGGCGCGGCGTCGAGCGACACGGTGATCGGTGCGCCGATCGGCACGACGACATCGCGCGTGCATCGAGCGCCGGCGTCGCCGTTCACTCGCATCACGTCGACGACGGACGTCGGTCCGGCTCCGAGGTTCACGTTGCCGGTCAGGCACGAGTTGGGTTCGTTCACGGTGACGCCGAACGAGCACGATCTCGAGTTGCCCGACGAATCGCTCGCCGTGCAGCTCACCGTCGTCGTCCCGAGGCCAAACGTCGTGCCCGATGCCGGCGAGCAGTTCACGGTCGGGCTTGGATCGACGGAATCGCTGGACGTGACCGAGTAGCTCACCGTCGCGCCGCTCGGGCTCGTGCACGGGACGGTGAAGTCAGCCGGACAGTTGATCGTGGGCGCCGTCGTGTCGACGACCGCGACATGGAACGAACACGACGAGATGTTGCCGGCGTTGTCGCTCGCGGTCGAAATGACCGTTGTCGTGCCGATGCTGAAAGTGCTGCCCGACGCCGGCAGCGAGGTGACGCTCGGGTTCGCATCGCACGCGTCGCTCGCCGTGACCGAGTACGTCGCGATCGAGCCGGATGGGCCGGCGGCCTCGAGGGTCATGTCGGCGGGACAAGAGATCGACGGTGCCGTCGTGTCCGAAACCACCACGTGGAACGAGCACGCGCGCGTGTTTCCCGACGCGTCGCTCGCGCTGCACACCACCGTCGTCGAGCCGCCCGGGAACGTCGAGCCCGAAGCGGGCAGCCACGTCACGGTAGGGTTCGGATCGACGAGGTCGGTCGCGGTCGTGTTGAACGTGACGACCGCGCCCCCCGGGGAACTGCAGTTCGCGGGGATGTCGTTGGGACACGAGATCGTCGGCGGGGTCGTGTCGCGGACGATGACGCGGAACGAGCACGAGCGCGAGTTGTTCGAGGCGTCGGTTGCCGTCGCGTTGACGGTCGTCGTGCCGATCGGGAAGACGCTCCCGGACGCCGGGCTCACCGT
>JACOTG010000223.1 GCA_016178505.1 Planctomycetota bacterium | reverse complement strand
AGGCAAATGCGATACCACGTCAAACGACTCAAAAGCCTGGGATACACGGTCGACGTCCAACGCGTTGCCTGAGGCTCGCACTGCTCGATCACGCGATGGAGGGATCTTCGTAGCAGGCTCCGTATGGATCAGTTCGTCTTCTTCGGCGCGATGAAGCGGTCGTAGAGGAGCATGAGGATAACGGTCGCGAAGCCGATGCCGCTCACGTAGAGCCACATCTGCTCGGGGTGTGGGTTGTCCTTGGCGACGTGTTCGAGCAAGTAGGCGCCGACGAACCCGGCGCCAAAGGAGCCCAGGGCGACCGGCAGGAACGCAAACCCCATGAACGTTCCGACCTGCTCCTTCGGCGCGAGATCGGAGACGTACTCGTAGAAGCGGGGCGATTGCATCGCTTCGCCGATGCCGAAGACGACTAGCGTGATTACGGCGACGGTCGACGAGGGCGAAAAGGCCAGCAGTAGCCAAGACGCGCTCGCGATCGCGAACCCACTTGTCATCGCGAGGATCGGCCGCATTTGTCGAACGAGCGCCGTCACCGGCACCGCGAACACGATGACGGCCCAAGCGTCGCCCGTCTCGACCAGCGCGAAGTGGTCGTTGTGCAGGTAGTCCTTCACGTAGACCGGAAACGAGAAGAAGATCTGCCAGAACATCACCCAGAAGCCGGAGAAGATCACCAGGAAGCTGATGAAGCGCAGGTTGGTGAACACGAGAAGCATGTCGCCGAACACGCGCGCGAGCGACGACGGTGGCTTCGCGTCCGCGGGGCGCGGTGGCTCGCGGAAGAACGCGGCTGTGCCCAGCAAGAGCAAGAACGAGGTCGCCGAGGACATGAGGAGCACGTACTCGATACCGATGCCGTTGTTGACTTGATCCGCGAGGATCGGGCCCACTGCACCGCCGATGTTCACGAGCGTGTAGTAGATCGAGTATCCGAGCGACTTCGTCGTTGGCGTCGTCGTGCGCGCCACGGTGCCAACGATGCACGGCTTGATCAGCGACCCACCAACGGCCGTGAACATGAGGACGATGAACACGTACGGCTTTCGACCGATCGAGTCCACGATCCCTTGACCGAAGGCGAGCCCCGTGAGGCCGATGAGGAAATACCCCACGCAAAAAATGGAGAAGCAAGCGGCGAGGCTCTTCTTGAAGCCGTAACGGTCGACGATCGTTCCGGCCGCGGCCGGCAGGAAGTAGAGCACAAGGGTGAACCAGCCCAGGTAGATGTTCGCCTCGCCCTGTGTCAGTCCGGCCTTGGACACGAGGAAGACCGCGAGGATGGACTTCGAGCCGTAGTACGCGAACCGCTCGAACAACTCGATCGAGTTCGCGATCCAAAACGTGCGGCTGAACCCGGTCCGAATCTGGTCCCACTTCGAGCGGGTTTCTTCGGTGGGCTCCGTCGTTGGAGTAGCCATGGCGCGCGATCATCCCGGCCGTTGGAAGCTGCGTCAACGAACAATTCGCGCGTGGCATACTCGGGCGCATGTCGCCGCCGACGGCCTACTCCATCGGGCACTCGACGCGCACGGCCGAGGAGTTCCTCGAGATTCTGCGCGCGCACGGCATCCGGCAGCTCGCCGACATTCGCACGATTCCGCGCTCGCGGCGCGTGCCGCAGTTCAACTCCGAAGCGCTCCGCGAGACGCTGGCCGCCGCCGGAATCGCGTATATCCACCTGCCTGCGCTCGGCGGACTGCGCAAGCCGCGTCCCGACTCGCCGAACACGGGCTGGCGCAACGAGAGCTTCCGCGGCTACGCGGATCACATGGCGAGCGACGCGTTCGCGCGGCCTCGACGCGCTGCTCGATCTCGCCGCCGCAGCGCCGACCGCGATGATGTGCGCCGAAGCCGTCCCGTGGCGCTGTCACCGATCGCTCGTCGCCGACGCGCTCCTCGCGCGCGGCTGGCGCACGCTCCACCTCATGAGCACGACGAAAGCGGACGAACACGCGATGACGCCGTTCGGGCGCGTCGTCGACGGCCGCGTCACGTACCCGGGCTGACCCGAGCGTGCCGTGACGATACGACGACTCGGCGCTCGTCCAGTTGAAACAGAAAGTAAGACGCGATAGGCTTACCCGCCATGGCACAACGAAGGCACATCGTTCGGCTGAGTTCAAAGGGCCAAATCGTGATTCCGGCCTCGATTCGCCGGCGGCTGCAGTTGAAAACCGGTCAATCGCTCGTCGTTCGGTCGGGCGATGGCCGCGACGTGATCTTCAGCCCCGTCGAGGCGAGCTCGCCGGTCGTGGATGCCTCGCTCGAGAAGGCGCGGTCGTGGGTGGAGCGAAACCGCCGAAACCTCGTCGACGAGCTCCACGATCGCCGGCGACGAGAGCGCGAGACCGCGAAACGTGAACGTCGGCGTCGTTGATGCAGGAGTCGTCCTAGGCTGGCTCCATCGGGGACACCGTTCCTTTTCCCGGTTGGAGAAACTCTTCGGTGCCGGTCGAGGTGGACAACTCGACCTCGTCATTTCCGTCGTGAACCTCGCCGAGGTATTGATCCATTCCGCGGACCTGATGCGAGAAACGGGAATCGATCCGGTGGTGATTCTTCAGAGCCATGGCGTTCGGATTCACGATCCTGACGAAGCGGTTGCACGTCGGGTGGCACGACTACACACGTCGCTGGCGGATGGATTCGCCGCGGCGACCGCGCAGCGTCTGAACGCCCGACTTCATACGACCGACTCGGAACTCGTCCGACAACTCCGCGGCGCTCGCCTCGCGATCACGCACTACTGAAGTCGGCGACCGCGACGACTCACGGCGACGCGCACTCTTCGACCTGCATGCGCGAGAGGTTCAGGTGCTCCACGCCGACGAGCGCGATCGCTACGCGGGCGGCCGCCGCCGAAACCAGCTCGCGACGGGCGTCTCGAGAAACTCGCGCAGCGAGACGCCGCCGGGCCCGACGAGCAACGTCCGCGAACGCGTCGAGCCCTGAGAGCGCGGTTTTCGTGTGCCCCGTCTTCACCTCGATCGCCACGACTTCCTTGCCGCGCGACAAGACGAAGTCGACCTCGCGGCCCTTTGGATCGCGCCAGTACGCGACGTCGATCGGCGAATCGATGGTGTCGTCGAGCAAAATTGCTCAACATACTGAGTAAATTCACCAGCGCGTTCGGTGCCAGGGCGGAACCTGCGGCTATCCCTCGCGCCCCTCCAGAGGCTTGGCGAGGTTCTCGGCAGCGAGGCGATTTGCGGCTTCCTCGGGGGTGATCGACTCGGCCTTCGCGCGCGCGAAGATCGATCGCAGCGTCGCGCCGATGCCGCGCAGGCGATCCTCGACCTGCATGCGCGACAGGCTCATGTGCTCCATGCCGACGAGCGCGATCGCGCCGCCCGCGTTGATGACGAAGTCGGGGGCGTAGAGGATGCCGCGATCGGCCAGCCGCTTCGCGTCGTCGGGCCCCGCGAGCGGGTTGTTCGCGGCGCCTGCGACGACGCGGCAGCGAAGCCGCGCGATCGTCGCCGCGTCGAGCACGCCGCCGATGGCGCACGGCGCGAAGATGTCGCACTCCTGGTCGTACACGGCGTCGGGCTCGACGATCTCGACGCCGGTCGCTTCGACCTGCGCGAGCTTCTCGCGATCGGCATCGGTCGCGACGACGATGGCGGACGCGCGCTTCAGAAGCTCGATCAGCTGCACGCCGACCGAGCCCACGCCCTGCACGACGACGCTCAGCCCGGCGAGCTTGTCCGCGCCGAACGCGTGCTCGGCGCACGCGCGCATGCCGAAGAAGATGCCGAGCGCGGTGAACGGCGCCGAATCGCCCGCGCCGCCGAGCGCCTTCGAGTGGCCCGAGACGTAGCCGGTGCGGCGCCGCAGGAGGTCCATGTCGACGGACGTCGTGCCGAGATCGGGCCCCGTGTAGAAGCTCCCGCGCATCGAGTCGACGATCTCGCCGTAGCGGAGGAGGAGTCCGTCGCGCGCCGCGCGCTCGAGGTCGGGCGGCGCCGCGATCACGGCCTTGCCGCCGCCACGCGGCATCTCGACGACCGCCCACTTGCGCGTCATCGCCGCCGCAAGCTTCAGCGCGTCCTCGAGCCCGTCGTCCGGCCGCGCGTAGACGCGATAGCGCGTGCCGCCCGTCGGCACTCCGCGGCGCGACGAATGGATCGCGATGAAGATCCACGCGCCCGTCGGCGCATCGTAGCGAACGACGACGTGCTCGCCGGACCAGGCCTCGAGCAACGGTCCAAATCGATCGAGTCCGTTCATGGGTCGATGTCTCGCGCGGTGCTCTTGCGAGCCCGGCCTCCTGAGTGCGCGTTCAAGTCGTCGAATGATAACGGCGCCGGCTGCGAATCGCACCCACGTGCGAGCGGGGGCGCACTGAAGGCGCGACGTGGCGTAGGTTCATTTTCCGGTCCGCGCTGTGCTTTTTGGGCGCTGCGACCCTGAAAGGGGTTCGGAGGTTCGACGACCGCGCCGTCGACCAGGAGATGAGAAGACTCGCTCATGCTTGCCGCTGGACGGATCACCACGACGAGAAAGCCCCCGCTGCATGGAACCTTCCGCTCGGGAAGACGACCGCGGTGCTCCAGCCTCAGGGCGTCGCGCCGACCGACAGCTAAGGCTTCGGCGAGGTTCAACCGCCCGACCCCGCGTACACGCAGATGGGAACGGCGACGTGGAGCGATGCGCGCGAGCCCCAAGAGCAACGGCTCGCGTTAATCGTGCCGTCGAGCGGTCACGTCGCCGGACTCGCTCGAGAGTGTCAGACCGGCTGCGGCGCCGTCGGCTTCGACGTCGAATCGAACGAGAAGGGGCTTCGACTGCTGCGGGTTGAACCGGACGAACTCCGATGCCGACTGCGGTAGGAGCACGCGCGTCGGTTCCGAGCCCGCAGGCCCGATGCCAATGAGGTCCGGGCCCATCCAATCGTAGGCGAGCGTTTGCGAGCCGTGCTCGAAGAGGATCCGCGCGAACACACGCAGCGGACCGCGAACGACGCTGCCGAGGATCTCGACGCCCTTGTACTCGCCCTTCTCTTCGCGCCATCCCTTCCAACGTGCGCCCTGATTTCGCTGCACCGTCTCGAGTGGCGGCGAGTTCGAGCCCATCGCTTGGCGAACCGCTTGGAAGTCCCCCTTCGCGCCGCTCTCGACGACGCGGCGAACGAGGTCTTCTTGGCGAGCGAACGTGCCGCCGGGCCGCTGCAGCCCGCTCAGCATCGCGAAAAGCGGCGTGCTCGTGCCGGAGATCGTGATCTGCTCGCCGGCGGCTGCGACCCTGATCTCGTCGCCGGACTCGGTTCGATAGGCGCCCGCGAGCCGAGCCACGCGCGCCGGATCGACGGCGACGACTCGCGGCGGCATCGTCACGTCGCGCTCACCGAAGACGAGCGACGTCAGCTGATTCGGCCCCAGCTCCGTCGCGTGCACGTCGCCGTTCGAGTTGATGTACGTCACGACGTCCTCGTCGACGTAGCGGCGAAAGTCGGTGAAGAAGATCCCGTTGCCTCCGTTGTGCCAGACGAGCTTCGTCTTCCGCGGCGTCGTGAGGAGTCCCCAGCCGTAGCCGTAGTGATCGCCCATGCGCGTGAGGACGTGCGGCGTGGTGTATTTCTCCTTCGCGGCCTTCGACAGGATCGCCTCGCCTTGCAGCGCGATGTGCAAGCGGTACATGTCGCCCGGCGTCGAGAGAATGCCGCCGTTGCCGACGAGCACCCAGCCTGGGCCGTTCGGACCCCAGTTCCGGCTTTCGAACGTGCCGGCGTCGCGGCCGTCCGAGTCGTAGCCGTGCGCCATGCGCTCGGGATTCCACTTCGGGATCACGTAGCCGGTCGTCTTCATGCCCGCGGGCTCGAACAACTTCTCGTGCAAGTACTGCTCGTACGTCTTGCCGCTGACCTTCTCGACGATCGCGGCGGCGATGGCAAAACCGAGATTCGAGTACTCGAAGCGCTCGCCGGGCTTCGAAGACAACGGCATGGCGAACGCTTGGCGAAGCATCGCGTCGCGACCGATCGGGTCGTCGTCGTCGAGCCCCACTTCGCCGAGGCCTGCGGTGTGAGTCAGCAGTTGGTGGATCGTGATCGACGCTTTGTCGGGCGGCGCGTCGGGAAAGAACTTCGAGATCGGGTCGGTCACGGCGAGCTTGCCTTCCATCTCCAGCTTCAGAATCGCCGCGCCCGTGAACTGCTTCGTCACCGAGCCGATGCTCGACACGGTGTCTTCCGTGAACGGGATCTTCTTCTCGCGGTTCGCGAAGCCGTAGCCCTTCTCGAGAACGATCTCGCCTTTCTGCGAGACGAGACACGCGCCCGAGAAGCCGAACTTCTCGAGCCGAGTCAGATAGTCGTCGACCTTCTTGCCCAACTCACCGCGGACCGTCGGCGTGGCGTGCGCGATGTCCGCGCAGCCCGCCGCGAATGCTATGGCGCACGCCGCTAT
>JACOTG010000248.1 GCA_016178505.1 Planctomycetota bacterium | reverse complement strand
GCGGGCTTCCAGCGCGCGATGCCGGTCGAGGGAACGTTGCCGTCGAAGGCTAACGAGCCCCCTGCCGATTCGAAAAAGCCGCCCACGAAGAGCGCGGGTCCAGTGCCGTCGTCGAAGACCGCGAGAGCCCTCCCCTCATCGTAGATCGTCCCCAGATTCATAGACGACCACCCTCGCGCGTCCCAGCGAGCCAGGTCGTGAGTCATGATGCCGCCGGCGACGGTGAACGTCCCGGTCACGTAGAGCGCCCCTCCGGAGCCGTCGTCGAAAACCGTCATCGCGGACACGCTGCCACCGCCGAATCCCGTGTCGACGCCGCCGTTCATGAGCGACCAGGATCGGCCGTTCCACTTCGCGATGTTCTTGGCGATGTGGTTCTCGACGGACGCGAATTCGCCTCCGACGAAGAGAGCCGGACCGGAGCCGTCGTCGAACACGACGAGATGGAACACGACGCCGTTGTGCTGGAGTCCGCCGCCGAGCGGTGACCAGTCGCTGCCATTCCACTTCGCGACGTTGTAGACCGTCGCCGACCCGGCATTGAAAAAGTACCCGCCCGCGTAGAGTGCGGGACCGCTGCCGTCGTCGAAGACGGCGAGAGCCAGCACGTGCGGTCCTCCGTCCACCGTTCCGCCGCTCATGCCGCTTCCGAGAGGCGACCACGACGTGCCGTTCCACCGGGCGATGTTCCGCGCGGGGACTCCGCCGGCCGACGTGAATCGACCGCCCACGAAGAGCGCCGGCCCGGAGCCATCGTCGAAGCTCACGACGTCGCCCACGCTCCCATCGACGCCTCCTCCGACGTCGGCCCAGGAACTGCCATTCCACCGAGCGAGCCCTCGAGCGGCCACGCCGCCGCTGCTCGTGAAGGTGCCGCCCGCATAGAGCGCGAGGCCGGAGCCGTCGTCATGCTCGCCGAGCACGAAGATCCCTCCATCGTCGACGCCGGCTCCGACGGAGGACCAAACCCTGCCGTCCCATCGGCTGATCCCGTGCATGTTCACGGCGTCGACCCATTGGATCCCGCTCACGAAGAGCTGCGAGCCGCTACCGTCGTCGTGAGGCGTGAGCGCGAGGCCGGCAGCCAACATGCCGTTCACGAGTGACCACGTGCTCCCGTTCCACCAATGAACGTTGCCGCCGCCCGTGAATAGCCTCGGTCCCGAGCCGTCGTCGAACGTCGTCATCGCGAGCGCCGATACCGTGCGCAGCGGATCCGTCGGCGGACCCACGAGCGGAACGAGCTCTGAGTTCTCGAGTCGCGAAACCCCGAAGAGGCCTCCCGCAAGCAGAACGCCGCCCGATCCGTCGTCGAAGACGGCGAGGCTTCGGATGCCGTACGACGTGTCGAGGATCGGAGCGACTGGGTCCACCCGAGACCAATCGGTTCCGTTCCACCGAGCGAGATTCCCGGTGCGAATCCCTCCCGCGTCGACGAACGAGCCCGCGACGAAGAGGGAGGGCCCGCTGCCCTCGTCGAACGTCGTGAACGCTTTGACGGTGTTGTTCGTTCCGGATCCGAGCGGATGCCACGCGACGCCATCCCAGCGCGCGACGTCACTTGCCGCGATTCCTCCCGCCATTTGAAAGAAGCCACCGACGTAGAGCGAAGGTCCCGTCCCGTCGTCGAAGGTCGCGAGTGCTCTCACGTCACCCGCGATCCCGTCGCCGAGCGCCGACCAACTCTGTCCGTTCCACCGTGCGACTCGGCCGGTGGATTCTCCAGTCCAAATCGTCGTGAAGTCGCCGGCGACGAGCGCCGGGCCATTGCCGTCGTCGAAGACGGCGAGCGCAAGAACGGCGCCATTCAACCCTTCACCCAGGGACGACCACGTCGTGCCGTTCCAGCGAGCAATGTGGTTCGCGGGCCGGCCTCCTGCCGTCGTGAAGTCTCCGGCAACGTAGAGCGCGGTGCCCGTTCCGTCGTCGTGAACTTGCATCGCGAAGACTTCGCCATTCAGTCCGCTCGCGAGCGGCGACCACGCGTGTCCATCGAAGCGGGCGATGCTTTTCGCGATCGCAGGCCCGGCAATCAAGAAGTTGCCGGCCACGTAGAGCGCCGCGCCTTGGCCATCGTCGAACACGGCGAAGGAATTGACGATCGAGTTCACGCCAGCGTACGGAAAGAGCCCGGGTGTCCACTCGCCGCAGACTTGTCGCGCCGCGGCCGGAGAGCCCAGTGCGAGAGTGAGTCCGAGGCTCAGTGATGCGATCGTCGTTTTCATCGGGCCCCCGCGATGATGGGTCTCCCTATCCGGATGAGTGCACCGCTGCGGATGAGCCGAGCAGCACCATGGGACCGCAGGGCAGCCGATTCTATCCGCCGCCGACCACATCTCCGACGGGTGTTCTTTGGGGCTGGACCGATTCCGTCACTCTTCGTCAGGCGTCGTCACCAAGTCGCGCCGCCGTTCGAACGCTTGTCGCTCCCAAGTCGGTTCGCCTAAGATGCCGGGCACGACTCGTGGAGAGTTCGATCATGCGGCAAGTTTGTGGTGCGCGTTCATCCCCATTCATTCCAACAGTCGTCGCGCTGGCGATGTCGCTGTGCGGCCCGCGATCGAACGCACAGCCGACCTGGATCCTGGAACATCCGACCCGAAGTCCGGAGGCTCGCTACGGCGCCGCGTCCGCGTTCGATCCGGTGCGCTCGCGAGTCGTCCTGTTCGGCGGGATGAACGCGGCCGGAATCGTCGCCGGTGAAACGTGGGAATGGGACGGCGCCGACTGGACCCAGGCCCTTCCCGCCACGAGCCCGCCGCCGCGCTACGCGCCCGGAATGGTCTACGATTCGGGCCGAGGACGCACGCTTCTCTTCGGCGGGTTCTCTCCCACCGCGTTCCTCAACGACACCTGGGAATGGGACGGTGTGAATTGGACCGAGCTGCATCCGCCCACGAGCCCGCCCGGTCGAGGCGAGTTGGGCATGACGTACGACTCGGCGAGAGGTGTGACGGTCGTCTTCGGTGGCTACACCATCATCTATGCATCGGACACGTGGGAATTCGATGGCCGGACGTGGCAACAGCGCTTTCCGTCGACGAGCCCTCCGGGCCGCGCTCGGTGTGCAATCGCGTTCGATCCCGTTCGACGGAAGACCGTCCTGTTCGGCGGGGCGCAGGGCAATCCCCCGTACTTCTTCGGCGACACGTGGGAGTGGGACGGCACAGGGTGGACGCAGTTCTTTCCGACGCCGAGCCCCTGTGATCGTCATTCGAACGTCTTGGTCGCCGTGCCGGGTCGAGGACTGACGATCCTCGTCGGCGGGTTGGAAAGGTGCGCTTCGACCGGCTTCGACGGGACGTGGACCTGGGACGGAATCCGATGGAGGGAGGTGGCTCGCCAGGTTCGCCCGTTCGTTCGGCCGAGCGCTGCTGGGGCATTCGACGAGGCGCGCTCGGTCGTGGTGCGCTTCGGGGGCTTCGACGGGCTCGGCCGTTCGACCGCGGAGACCTGGACGCTCGGACGCGCCAGCGCTCTCTCGAGCGTCGTCCCGGCGATCGGATCGGAGGCCGGCGGCGACCTCGTGCACCTTCGAGGCTCGCGATTGGAAGGCGTGAGGAACGCCGACGTGACGATCGGCGGCACGAATGCAACGGTCGTTTCGGCGACGTCCGAGGAGGTTCGCGTTCGCACGCCGCGCGGAACCGGCGTCGTCGACGTTCAGCTACGAGGCTCGACGCTCGCCTCGGCGTTCACGTACGCACCGGCGGACTTGGCCGCCCGATTCGGCAACGTGAACGAAAGGATCGGCGATCGCGAAAACGTCCTTCTGGTGAACGGGAACGTGGGAGGTCTGCGTCGCGAGCAACCGCTTGGAGTTCGCGAGCGAATCGATCTCTTCATGAACACGCCATCGAGTCGAACGGATGCTCGATTCGTTCTCTACGCCTGGATCGGCGCTCCCGGCGTCACCTCGCTCACCACGCTGCCTCGCGGACTGGGCGCGATGGTCTTTCCCGTGCCGGCGACCGGCGGCTCACCGCAACCGCGCGCGATCTTCAACAATCTCGGATTCCGGCGCACGCTCGGCTCGCCGACGTTTCCGTCGATTCCGGCTCCGTCCGTCGTGTATTCCGTGAATCACGGCGCACCTCGCGCGGTCGACCTCGCGTTTCAAGGAATCATCCAAGACGATGGGTCGACGATCCCGGAGGGGTACAGTGTCACCAATGCCGTGATCCTCCACGTGAGGTAACGGTCGCAAGATCGGCGGCATCGCGCTGCATTTTCAAGTCGCACGCTGGACCGATTCCATCAGCCGCGCCATCTTTGAAGGTGGCATGAATGGTGATCGATCGCCGAGGATGACGGTTCCTCCGGGAGCGCTCTTGGAACAGGGCGACTTCGTGAGGGCGCTCGCCCGGAGCCTGCTCTTCGACGAGAACGATGTGGACGACGTCGTTCAGAAGACGTGGCTCGCCGCTCTTCAGCGTCCGCCTCGACGACGCCGCGGACTTCGCGCGTGGCTCTCGCGAGTCGTGCGCAATTTCGCGAACGAGGAGCGACGCGCCGCGGAGCGGCGGCTTCGACGCGAGTCGGGAGCCGCTGCGCACGAGATCGTGCCGTCCGCGGCAGAAATCGTCGTACGTGAGGCGATGCGGCGGATCGTCGTCGACGCGGTGTTGGCTCTCGAGGATCCCTATCGAGCGGTCGTGCTTCTTCGTTACTTCGAGGGCCTGCCACCTCGCGACATCGCGGAGTTGCTCGACGTTCCCGTCGAGACCGTCCGCTCTCGCTTGAAGCGAGCGCTCGAGAAACTCCGCCAGCGTCTCGATCTCGAGCACGCGGGAGATCGGACCGCGTGGTGCCTCGCTCTGATTCCGCTCGCAAAGCCCGCGGCGCTTCCGATAGCGGCGACACATGGCATCGCCGGCATCATCGAGGGAGTCTTCGTGCTGAGCACGACGACGAAGACAGCGGT
>JACOTG010000007.1 GCA_016178505.1 Planctomycetota bacterium | reverse complement strand
GTACCGCCGAGGCTTCGATACGGCTCGTAGATGATCGAGTCACCGTCGATGTCGAGCTGGACCTGCTCGTCCGGATTGCCGAATGCGATCGAATACCAGCGGTTCGGTTGGAGCTTCAAGTCCGGTCGGCTCGCCAGCTGTTCGTCGCCGCGGCTCACGTACACGCCTCCGCCCGAGCCCGCCGCGCCGAGGTGCAGCCGCAACGTATCGTCGCCCTCGCGAATCTCAGCCATGATCTCGCCACGGTCCTGCTCGAGGCGGCAGCGGAAACGGACGAGGCGGTCGCCGACGGGAATGAACGAGGCGGTGCGCAGGTCGCCGATGCCCGCTTTGTTCTTCCACTTGAGGAGCGCTTCGCCGTTCGCGACGACGCGCCATTGGTCGTCGCCGGCCGTCCACTTCCCGTCGCCCGTCTCGTCGAACGCACTCCGATAGTTCGACTCGAACTCGTAGACGATCCAGTGATCCCACATCCCGTTCTGGATCTTGCGCGGCTTTCGCTCGATGGCGCCGTTCACGTAGTCGTCGCCGTTCTTGATCTCGAGGTGCTCGCCGGGCAGGCCGATGAGGCGCTTCACGAAGTTTACTCCGCGGTTGAGCGGATATCGGAAGACGACGACGTCATACCGCTTCGGCTCGGAGAACTTGTAGGAGAACATGTCGACGAGGATGCGATCGCCGAAGCTCTCTTCTCCGATCAGGGTCGGCTTCATCGAGCCGGTCGGGATCAGGAAAGGCTGGATGACGAAGTGTCGGATCAAGAGCGCCAGGACGACGGCCACCGCGAGCGATTCGATGTTTTCGAGCACGCGCTCGGTCTTTCTCTTGGCCTGAGGCCGCGCCGCTCGATCGATCACCACCTTCGCCACGTTCGCCTGAGCCACGCGATCACCTCACGAACTTGAGATTCAGCCTCCAAGCGCTCCGCTCGTCGTCCCGACGAACGGGGGGCCAGAAGACGAGAAACGCCTTTCCCATCAGCAGCGACATCGGTACGAACGGGCGGCTCTCGCGGGGGCCGTATCGCGCGCCGCCCTTGCCCGGCTCGAACGGCTCTCCGAATTCGTCGACGTATTCGGCGCTCGTGTTCGAGAATCGACCGAGCATGCCGAGCGTCGGATCCGTGCGCGCGTCCGCGTCCGCGAAGATCGTTCTTCCGTCATCCAAGATCACTTCGCGTCCGATCCAGTGTCGACTGTCCTTGCTCTGAGGACTGTTGTCGCCGAGGACGAAGAGAGCGTCGTCCGGCACGTGTACGCTGGTCTCGCCCTCGGGAGTGTAGTAGAGATCGCGGAAGATCGCCACGTCGCAGAACGTCGCCACTCCGGATGCCGCGCCGAAGCCGATCGACTGATGGCCGGGGTCTTCGTCGCGATCGAGGGGCGAGTATTCGACCCGCGCCGTCACGTCGCCGTCCGCCGTGACGACCACGGCATCGTCCGGGTTCGCGAGCGCGAGGGTCGTTCGGTGACCCAACCGAATCAGCGATTCGCTGCGACCCCCGATCGGGACGCCATTCCGCGTCAGCGCCCAATGCTTCGGCGAGACCTCGAGTCGAAACGAGTCGCCGCCTTCCTCCAGGAAGAGGACCGCCGATCCCGTGAGCGTCTCCGGCTGCACGGTCACGCGGATCATCCGATCGCCGATCGGCAGGAGCTGGTGCCGAGACGCGATCGCGACCGTGTCTTGGTAGCGAAGCACGCACTCGCCCTGTGCTTCGACGCGGAGGCTTCGATGATCCTCGGACTCTTCGACGCGGCCGTCGCCCGTTCGCCGGAACGACGACTTCCAGGTCGCGAGCGAACCCGCTTCATCGCGCGGCCACACGCGCCAGTTCGCGAACATCTCCGCCTGTAGGTCGGCGGGCTTGCGCGCAATCGAGCCGTTGACGTAGAGATCCCCGTCTCGAATGTCGATCTGCTCGCCGGGAAGACCGACGAGCCGTTTCACGAAGTTTCGGCTGCGGTCGAGCGGGTAGCGGAAAACGACGATCTCGAACCGGCGCGGCCTTCGGATTTGGTAGATGAACTTGTCGACGAGGATGCGATCGCCGTTCGTCTGCTGGCCGATGAGCGTCGGCTCCATCGAGCCGGTGGGGATCTTGAACGCCTCGACGCAGAAGTTGCGGATGAGGAGCGCGATGATCACCGCGACCACGACGGCCTCGATGTTCTCGCGGATCCAGAGGCTGCGGGCCTGCGACGGCGGGATCTCTTCGGGCGGCGCGGGCGGCGGAAGGTCTAGCGACTCCACCGGCTATTTCTGGGCGCTCGTTCCGAGGACGGCGAGGAACGCCTTCTGTGGAATCTCGACGTTGCCGACCTGTTTCATGCGACGCTTTCCCTCTTTTTGTTTCTCGAGGAGCTTTCGTTTTCGCGTCACGTCGCCGCCGTAGCACTTGGCGATCACGTTCTTCTTCATCGCCGAAATCGACTCGCGAGCGATAATCTTTCCGCCGATGGCCGCTTGAATCGCAACCTCGAACATGTGGCGCGGGATCTCCTTCCGCAGCTTCTGGCAGACCTGCCGGCCGATGAACTCGGAGTGCTCGCGATGCACGATCGAGGAGAGCGCGTCGACCTCGGTCCCTCCCACGAGGATGCGCAGACGCACGAGGTCGGCGGACTCGTAGCCGGTGAGGTGGTAGTCCATCGTGCCGTAGCCCCGCGTGAGGCTCTTCAGCTTGTCGTAAAAGTCGAAGATGATCTCGGCGAGCGGCATGTCGTAGGTCAGCATGGCGCGCGTGGTGCCGACGTACTCGGTCTTCACGTAGCGTCCGCGCTTG
>JACOTG010000044.1 GCA_016178505.1 Planctomycetota bacterium | reverse complement strand
TGCGCGTCCACCGTTTCGGTGTCGCGAACGAGCGCGGTCTTCAAGTAGCGGTACTCCCAACGCGGGTAGCCGTCCGCGAAGAGCACTTTGATCTTCCGCCGAATCACGTTCACCGTGTGCGTAGCGCGATTGTTCTCCGGAACCACCTCACCTTCGAGAACGGGCACGTTGATCGTGTAGGTGTGCAGACCCGGCTCGGTCGGCCGGAAGTAGAGGAGCACCTTCTGGCCGCGGTTTTCTCCCACGAGCAAGAGTTCCGCGTTCGCGAGGACCTCGCCGTTCTCCATCAGCGTCACGCTCGCGTGCTGGCCGTCGAAGCCCTTCGAGAGAATCGTGACCTCGAAGATCACTTCGTCGTTGACGAGCGCGACGCCCGGCGCATCGACCGATTGGATCGACACGTCGCGAGGCTCGTCGGGATCGCCGACGCCGACGGAAAAGATCGCGACGCCGCGCGCCTTCGCCTCTGCCGCGGCTTCCTCGTAGCTGCGCCCATCGTTCTCCTGGCCGTCGGAGATGACGAACACGCCGGCGACGTCCTGGCCCTTCACCTCGTTCAGCGCTCCGTGAACGGCGTCGCCGATGCGGGTGCTCGTTCCTTGCGCGTGGAGATCGGCGATGCGGCGCGTGGAGTCGAGCCCGTCGGAGAACGCGTAGTCCTGCCGGTCGTTGGGGCCCGCGAGCTTCTTGAGGAGCGCCTCGTCGTCGCGCGTCAGGATTCGCTTCAGGAGATCGATTCGGCTGGTCGTTTTAGCGTCGTCGGGGCTCGGGAGACCCGCGAGGGACGCGAGCCGTGCGCGCGTGTCCGCGTTCACGTACGTGTCCGCGCGCTGCATGCTCGCCGAGTCGTCGACCAAGAAGAGCACTTTCGACTTGTACGTTTGGAGAGTCGTCGTCTCCAGGATGGGTCGGAACAGGAGGAACAAGACGAAGAGGATCACCAGGTATCGGATCGCCGCCAGCACCATCTTCGCCGGAGTGGGCGCCGTCGGGCCTTCGCGCCGGTAGAGATAGAACACGACGAAGGCGACGCCCGGCAGGATCAGCAGCGCAACGATCCAAGCCTCGGGCATGCCGACCAGCTTCAGCGTCCGGTCGACGTCCAGGAGCGGGACGTTCATCGCGATCTCCGTCGGTCAGCGTTTCGCATAGTCACCGAACCTCTGCGCGAGGAAGCTCTCGAGGAAGAGGAGTGCGAGCACCGTGAAAAGGAGGAACTTCCAGATCTCGCCCTGCTGTGGCTTCGCATCGCCTTCGGTCATGTGCGGTGCCTGCGTCAGATAGTCGAATCGAAACTCGGGATAGCGCTTGCGGAACTCGTCCTCCGTTGCCTTCTGGACGTCGCCTTCGTTTGCGTCGAGGTTGACCGCGAAGACGTCGGATTGTGGCGAGGCATCGGCGTCGATGGCGGCGCCAGCGATCGCCAGCCGGTAGAAGCCGGGCGTCTGCGTCGACGTGAACGAGATCTCGTATGTCGTCGTCGCGCCGTTCACCGCGTGGTTCTCGGCCTTCTCTCTCGCGCCCGACGGCGCCGTCACCCACGCTTCCTGGACGAATCGATTGACGGTCTTCCGGATGGGCTCGCCGAGCGAGAGATTCCGGAGCGAGAGGCTCCTCGCGGAAAGCCAATCGGTCAGCTCGCGGACGAGCGGCAGGAACGCGGGATATCGGGGTAGCTCGGTCCAATTCTGTGGATCGTTGGGGCTCGCCGTCGTCGTGGCGGGAATCGTCATCAGCGCGACCTTTCCGGCGCCGAGCGTCTTCGTGACGAGCGCGGGCGACTTCTTGTCGTCCGACACGTAGATGAGGACACGCGCGCCCATGGCCGCGCCCGACGAATCGGTTGGAACGGCGCACGATAGAAACCGTCGAACCGGGCTCAGCTCGAGCACCTTTCGCAGATCTCTCGGCTCGAACGGCTTCAACACCGGATGGTCGTAGCTGCGAACGGTGAAGTGGTAGGAACCCTCTTCGCCCGGCCACGAGACCGGCTCGCCGAGCGGGCCGGGCAAGAGGCCGGAGCCGTCCGATTTGTAGAACTGCTCGTTCCAGGTCTTCGAGTCGACGCGGTTTCCGAGAAAGGCGAGCACTCCGCCCCCTCCGTTCACGTAGCGCACGAGATCTTCCGACTTGTCGCGCGGCAGCGCACTGACGTTGCAGAGAACGACCAGGTCGTAGTCGGCAAACGTTCGGAGCGAGACGTTGTACGGGTACGCGGAGTCGATCTGGTACAAGCCGGTCGAGCCGGAGTCGTCGGGATTGAACTCCGGATCGAGCGCGTAGACGAGATACCCCGACTCCTTCTCGATGATGTTCGACTTCGGCTCCGGATCGCCGTCGACGACCAGCACGCGAATACGGTCTCGAACCTCGAGGGCGAGGTGACGGCGATTGTCGGTCGGAAGTGGATCGGCGTCGGTCTCGACGGCAACGTCCGCCGGTCCCGCCGTGAGGAACGTGTACGTGAACTCGACGGTCTTCGACTCGCCGCCTCCGAGCGACTCGAGCGGTCGGTTCTCCTTGACCTCGCCACCGACGAAGAGTGCCGTGCGGAAGTTCGCCTCGTCGGAGGCGAAGTTCGTGACGCGCGCGCGGATCACCGTCGGCCGTCCGGTGGCGACGAGGCGCTCGTCCGTGGAGACTTCGGTGACCGCGACATTGCTGTGCTCGTCCGCACCGACGTCGACGACGTAGGTGCGGATGCCGTCCGCGGTGAGCCCGGCGAGCGCCTCGCGCAAACGCCCGCTCGTGTCCGCAGCGCGCGTGCCGCCGGTCGCCCCGGAATCGGCCGGGACCTCGGGGCACCACGCGCGGCGTTGGAGGTCGGTGATCACGTAGACCTCTTGGTTCGTCCGGAGCTCCTTCGCGATTCGACGCGCTTCGTCGATCGATCGTGCTGGATCCGTTCCCTCGAAGCCGAGTGCGAGCTTGTCGAACTCTTCGTGCGCCTGCTTCAGCATCAGCGACTGCTGGATGATCACGTGAGGCTGCGAGCCCATTGCGACCAGCGAAACCGTGTCGCCACGCTCGGTCGCTAGCGCGTCGAGGATCTGCGCGCCGGCCGCTTTCGCGCGTTCGAATGCCGTCGAGTACCGGTAGCGGTAGCCCATGCTGTAGGAGTTGTCGACGACGAGCACGAGATTGGTTTTCTTCTGCGCGATCGGCAAGAAGCTCGCCTTGCTGAGGAATGGACGCGAAATCGCCAGCGTCGCAAGGAGAAGCAGGAGCACGCGCACGAGGAGCAGGATCAGGTTCTCCATGCGCACGCGGCGGTGCGTGCGCTTGTACGCCTGCACGAGGAACTCCATTGCAGCCCAGGGCACGCGCCGATAGCGACGGCGATTCAAGAGGTGGATGATGATCGGCACGAGGCCGAGCGGGATCGCCCACCACAGGATGCCCGGGTTGATGAAGTTCGAGAGCATCAGCGTCGCGGCTCCCGGCGTCCCGGATCGCCGTCAGCTCGAGGGTATGCGCGCCTCACCGTGAACGCGGTCATCGTCGCGTCCCTTTCCGCGTTCCGGCGCGGGTGGCGAGGTAGCTCGACAGGGCAACGTCGAGCGTCGTCGAGGTGTCGAGCAATACGTAGTCCACGTTGTTCGCGAGGCATCCGCGACGAAGTTCCTGCGTGTACTCCTCGAACGCGCCGAGGTACGCCTTTCGAAGCGCACGCGGATTCGCGATGAGGTTTGGCAATCCCTCCAGCCCTTCGAACTGCGTCATGCGTTCGAACGGGAACGTCACCTCGTCGTGGTCGAGCACGTGGAACACGATCACGTCGTGGCGCTTGTGTCGCAGGTGACGCAACCCGCGGAGGATGTTCTCGGGCTTGTCGAGCAGGTCGGAGACCAGCACGATCAGCCCGCGCTTCGTCAATCGATCCGCGAGCCGGTGAAGAGTCGTCCCGACGTCGGTCTTCTCCTTCTCACGCGGCTTCGCGTTTGCGATCTCTTGGATGAGGTTCTTCATGTGCGCCGAGTGGGACGCCGGCGGCAGGAACGACCGGACCTCGTGGTCGAACAGAGCGAGACCGACCGCGTCCTGCTGTTGCAGGATGAGGAAGATCAGCGACGCCGCCACATAGGACGCGTACTCGGCCTTCGAGACGGACTCCGAGGCGTAGGACATCGACTCGCTCGTGTCGAGCGCGATGTACGCGACGAGATTCGTTTCCTCCTCGTACTGCTTGATGTAGTAACGATCCGACTTGCCGAAGACCTTCCAGTCGATGTGCTTGATGTCGTCGCCGGGCACGTACTCGCGGTGCTCCGCGAACTCGACGGAAAAGCCGTGGAACGGGCTCTTGTGGAGACCGGCCACGTAACCCTCGACGATCAGTCGCGCTTTCAGATCGAGGTGACTGATCTTGTTGAGGGTCTTCGGGTCGAGATACTTGACGTAATCAGCCACGGACCAGGGCCTCGCTTTCGGTTGGCTGGATGGCTTCGATCAATCGGTCGATGATGCGGTCCGGAGTGATGCCCGCGGCTTCCGCGCTGAAGTTCGTGATGATGCGATGACGTAGCACGGGGTGTGCCACGGCGCGGATGTCCTCTGTGGAGACGTAGTGCCGGCCGTGCAGGATCGCGTGCGCCTTGCCTCCGAGCACGAGGTACTGCGATGCTCGCGGGCCGGCGCCCCAGCTCACCCATTCCTTCACGAAGTCGACGGCCTCGGTGGTCGACACGCGCGTCGCGCGAGCCAGACGGATGGCATAGCGCAGCACGTGGTCGGCGATCGGCACGCGGCGAACGATGTCCTGGAGGTTCATGATCTCGGGGCCGGAGAGCACGCGCTTCAGGTCGGCCTTGTAGTCCGCGGTCGTGAACTTCATCACGAGCATTTCCTCCTGCTCGCTCGGATAGTCGACTCGGATGTTGAACATGAATCGATCGAGCTGCGCCTCGGGCAGCGGGTACGTCCCTTCTTGTTCGATCGGGTTCTGTGTCGCGAGCACGAAGAATGGCTCCTCGAGCGGATGCTTCTTTCCGCCGGCGGTGACTTGAAATTCCTGCATCGCCTCGAGGAGGGCCGCCTGGGTCTTCGGAGGCGTGCGATTGATCTCGTCGGCAAGGATCACGTTCGCGAAGATCGGACCCCGGAGGAACTTGAAACCGCGCTGACCAGTGATCTTGTCCTCTTGAATGACTTCGGTCCCGGTGATGTCCGACGGCATCAAGTCCGGCGTGAACTGGATGCGATTGAACGACAGGGAAAGCGTTTGAGCGAGCGTTCGGATGAGCATGGTCTTCGCGAGACCCGGCACGCCGATGAGCAGGCAGTGGCCGCGCGCGAAGATCGACACGAGCAGCTCGTCGACTACACGCTCCTGTCCGACGATCACCTTGGCGAGTTCCGCCCGAATCGAATCATAGGCCGCCCGCAGCTGCCTGACCGATTCGACGTCCTTGGCGCTTGCCTCGGGAGAAACGACCGAATCTTTAGGATCCGCCATGCCTCTCTGTCCCTCCTCGTTGACTCACCCCTCAAGGGGTTCGTTGGAATCGCTGGATTCGATCACCCCACACGGTGAACACGGACTCGATGCCCGGTTCCAAGCACACGACGACGCTTCCACTTCGCGGCAAATTGCCGGCCATGAGCGTGTCGTTTTTCGTTTTGATCTCGCCCAGGAGCTCGCCAGATGCGCTTGAGACGACATATACGGTCTTGCTCGTCGGAACGAGCAACGCATCTCCGGCGACCGCGCCGCGCCCGACGAAATCATCGTGCGCGACGTTACGCTCCTCGGGAAGGTTCGGCACCTGGAATGGCGGCCACACTTCTTCCTCGGCTCCGCCTTCCGGGCGAAGCGACGAGACCTCGGGCACGCGGTCGGCCACGTCGTTTCCGGCGAGGAAGACGGCGCCGTCGCGGACGCCGACGAGGTACTTGGAGTTGTCCTTTCGATGCCGGCAGAGCGACACCAAGCCCGACGCCGGATCCGGATCCTGGAGCAGGACCCAGAGGTCGCCGGCATCGACCGGCGTCGTGTAGAGTCGACCACCGCGGGCGATCAACGGATCGTCGAACCAGGGCTCGATCTGCGCGAGGATGCGCGCCTTCGCGGCGCCTGCCCGAAACGGAACGCGCTCGTATCGGAAGCACCAGAGGTGCTCGCCGGTCACCGGGTCCAGCGCCGACACGATGCCCACGCCCGTTCCGATGAACACGCGTCCTGCAGCGTAGCTCGCCGTCGGCGACTCGCTCGTTTCGGTGAAGTACTCCTGCGTCGACGTCGTCGGGCCGGAGCCGAGGAAGCGAACGAATCGCGTCGCGCCCGTCTCGGCGTCGAATCCTACGCCGTACGCCTTTACGTCTTCGCGGCCGGACTTCGCGGCGAGGAGGACGCCACCCTCGGCGATCACGGGAGCACCGCTGAATGCGAGAGGACGCACGACTTCGTCTTCGTCTTCGGGGCCGCCGCGGACCCAGCGCGTCGTGCCGTCGCGCGCCGACAGGGCGATGAGAAGTCGACGCACGTCGGCTCCCCGTCCGGTCTCGTGGACGAGCACGAAGACGTCGTCCGATGCTGCGCCGGCGAACATCGCGCGGCCCGTTCGGGCCGAAGAGCCGAACGCCGCGAGGTCGCGATACCAAAGCGTCTTTCCAGATTCGACGTCGACGCACACCGCTCGCCGCGAGTTGTACGCGAAGAGTCGCCGTCCACAAAGGGCAGGAAACAGCGACGCCTCGACGTCCGCCCCGCCGAACAAACGGTCCAAGTCGTCGCCCTTGGGCATCTCGGCGAGGGGGCGCAGGTGGTCGAACGTCCAAGCGAGCGTCCACCCTTTGCCTTCGGGGAGTGCGAACGCGCCGAGCCGCGAGTTCCCGCCGAGAAACCCCGTCCACGTCGTCGTCCCTTGCGTCGAGGACGACAGCGAACCGATGAAGCTCTCGAGCGTCCGTGACTCACCATGGACGACGATCGTTCGAGAGCGCTCGGCGGAGGGGATCGCTGCGAGCCATTCGGCAGGCGACATTCCGCGCTCGGCGTGGAGGCGCGACAGTGCGATTGCCGCCTTGGCGCGAGCTTCCGCGCGATTCTGTGCGCCGCTTTCGCCCGGCGGGAGCGCGTCGAGAAGTCGCCGGAACGATGCGAACGCGGCACCCGCGTCGCCGCTCTCGAGCGCAAGATCTCCAAACCGCATCTCGGCGGCGATTCCGGCAGTCGTGAAGGGATAGCGGTCGGCCACGAACCGCAGCTCTGCATCGACCCCCGACCGGAGGGCTGCGGCCAATTCGTCGCGCGCCTTGCCGTCGTAGCGAGTAGCGAGTGCCATTCGAAGCTCCGGAGCGGCAGCCGCGACCTCTCGCTTCACCGCACCCTTCGCGCTCTGGAGCGTTTCGACGCTCCACGGCACGAGCTGATCGACGTGCGCATCGACGACCGCCTGGAACTTGTCCGCAGCGTCGTCGAATCGCTTTGCCGAGAGTGCCGCGCGGGCCTCGCGAAGCGTCTTGTTGAGCGCCTCGTCGTCGTCGCGCAAGTACATGCCATCGGCCGACGTGTCTGCGATCCGCGCCGGCTTCGACGGCTGGGTCTCTTGCAACGGGCGAACGGGCTCCGTGGCAGGCTTCTCCTGAGCCGATCCGAACCTCGCGAATGTCGCCATCAAGACGAAGGAAAGCACAGCCGGCTGAAGCGCCAGACCGCGCCGACGACGACGGATCCAAGACGGTTCTCGACCGAGAATGAAGTCGGTGTTCGGCAAGGAATTCCTTTCCGGAACCGGCTGGCTCCGGGGGGCTTGCTTCCTGTCGTGAGCGGGCGTTCTTATAGCACGGTCTCCCGAAAGCTGACAACGCCGTATCGCTGGTCCGTCCCACGACTCGAACCACGCGTCCGGAGAGGGTTTCCGCGAAGCGGCCGTCGCCGGGAATCTCTATCGGCAAAAGGGGGGAATCGGTTTGAAAAGAAACGGCGGAAGCTGGAAGTCCGAGCCTACTGAACCCGAATTTCGCGGCCGGAGGAGACCGATCCGAAGACGGCCCTGTGGAGCCGTTCGACGTAGACGGGATCGCCGTCGAGTGCGCCTTCCTCAGCCTCCAGAGCGGTGCGGTGACCCTCGAGTTCGAACACCTTCTCCACGAGGTCCTGCCGGCGATCGCGCATGATTTCGTTGTTGCGTTGTGCCGGCAACGTCGTCGTTGCAATGAGGAGCGACGACAGCAGCACGAGGAACAGGGCGAAATACATCGTCGATCGCAGTCCGGGCGTGAACGGGGTCTTCATGTGCGGGACGATCATCTCCTAACTTGTCCTACCCCGGCGTGAGTGAAGGCGAGTCGGATGCGGCCGTGCCCGGCTCGGGTCGGTCCGGGATCCACGCGCTGCTGCGATCGACGACGGTCGCGACGTTGCCGGACCGAGGGCAATCCCGTAACGCGCCGATGCCCCGAGTTCCTCTTCGATTTCGAGCAGCCGGTTGTACTTCGCGATCCGTTCGGACCGCGACAACGAGCCGGTCTTGATCTGGCCCGCGTTCACGGCCACGGCGAGATCCGCAATGGTCGTGTCCTCGGTTTCGCCGGACCGATGCGAAAGGATCGAACGATAGCCGTGCGCTCCTCCGAGCTCGATCGCGTCGAGGGTTTCCGTGAGGCTCCCGATCTGATTGACCTTCACCAGGATCGCGTTTCCGGCGCGTCGCTCGATGCCGAGTGCGAGCCGCTTCGGGTTCGTGACGAACAGGTCGTCGCCGACGAGTTGGATCCGACCGCCGAGTCGCCGCGTCAACTCCGACCATCCATTCCAATCGTCCTCGGAAAGCCCATCCTCGATCGAAAAAAGAGGATATTGTTTCGCCCAAGACTCGTAGAGGTCGATCATCGCGTCCGAAGAGAGCGCGGCGCCCTTCTCGCCGTTCGGCCGATACTTGCCCTTCGAGAAGAACTCGTTGGACGCGGCATCGATCGCGAGGAAGACCTCGCGCCCCGCGCCATATCCGGCTTTTTCGATCCCTGCGAGCAGGATCTCGATGGCGTCTTCGTTACCGCGAACGACGGGGGCGAACCCTCCTTCGTCGCCGACGGCCGTCGAGAGACCGCGCGATTTCAAGATTGCTTTCAGCGCGTGGAAAATCTCGGCCCCGGCGCGAAGTGCCTCTCGAAAGCTCGGAACGCCGACCGGCGCAATCATGAACTCCTGGATCGCGAGGCGATTGTCGGCGTGCGCGCCGCCGTTGAGCACGTTCATCAGCGGGATCGGCAACGTGCGCGAGTGTGCGCCGCCGACGTAGCGATAGAGAGGGATGCACAGTTCGTCGGCCGCGGCGCGCGCTACGGCAAGGGAGACCCCGAGAATCGCGTTGGCGCCGAGGCGTGATTTCTGAGGTGTGCCGTCGAGACCGCACAGCGCTCGATCGACGCCGATCTGATCGAGCGCCTCTCGACCGATGAGATCGCGTACGATCGTCGTGTTGACGTTTCGAACTGCTTTGCCGACGCCCTTGCCGCCGAATCGTGGCCCGCCGTCGCGAAGTTCCACGGCCTCGTGCGAACCGGTCGATGCCCCCGACGGAACCGACGCGGTGCCGCTCGCGCCGGACGCCAGCTCGACGGTCACGCGAACGGTGGGATTGCCTCGCGAATCGAGGATTTCGAGGGCGTGGATCGATGCGATCTCGGTCATGTGGGCCGCGCAATGTACGGAGCGATCGATGGGCTGTCAACGGTGCGCGGTGTTGACGATCTCGCCCGGCGGAGGACAATCGTTCGCCCATGGCCCTGATCACCCGATACGGCCGGCCCGAGGCATTTCGCTTCACCGGCATCGCCGCTCTGTTGGGCGTCGGCGCGTGGTTCGTTCATCCGATTCTTGCGATCGCGCCGCTCCTCCTTCTTGCATTCGTGCTGCGCTTCTTCCGGGATCCGGAGCGGCCGCTCCCTCCGGATGAGCGCGCGGTCGTCTCGCCCGCCGACGGCAAGATCACCGACGTCACGGTCGTGCGAGAGGAAGCGTTTCTCGGCGAGGAGGCCTTGCGCGTCGGAATCTTCCTCTCGGTCTTCGACGTGCACGTGAATCGCGTTCCGCTCTCGGGGAAGGTCGCGTTCATCGAGTACCGGCCCGGCAAGTTCCGGAACGCGCTCCACACCGAGGCGTGCTCGCGAGAAAACGAGGCGAACCTCGTCGGGTTGATCGCCGCGGGAGGGCTGCGCGTGATGGTGAAGCAGATTTCGGGCGCGATCGCTCGCCGCATCGTCTGCCCGATCCAGATCGGCGACTCGTTGCGGCGCGGAGACCGATTCGGCATGATCAAGTTCGGCTCGCGGACGGAGTTGTTCGTCCCCACGCGCGTGGAGTTCGTCGTGCGCGTCAAAGTCGGCGATCACGTGAAGGGTGGTGAGACGATCCTCGGGGTGCTGCGCGCATGACGTTGAAACGCATCTCGGTTCTTCCGACGCTGCTCACGCTCGGAAACCTCAGCATGGGGTTCGTCGCGATCGCTCTCGTCGCAGATTCCGAGTCATTCGCCGATCTCGGTCGAGCGAGCCGCAAGCTCGTGACCGCCGCATGGCTCGTGTTCCTGGCGATGCTCTTCGACGCGTTGGACGGCAAAGTGGCGCGCCTCACGCGCGGCACGAGCGTCTTCGGCGCGGAGCTCGACTCGCTCGCGGACGTGGTGAGCTTCGGAGTCGCTCCGGCGCTCATCGCCAAGGTGATCGTGGAGGCGGCTCTCTCGGTCGAGGGGCCGCTCTTGCATCCGCGCCTGCTGCTAAGCGTCTCCGGGCTCTATGTCGCGTGCACCGCGCTTCGGCTCGCGCGATACAACGTCGAGCACCAATCGCCCGAAGAGGGGACGGGCTATTTCCGCGGCCTCCCGTCTCCCGCAGCTGCCGGCGTCGTCGCGTCGACGGCGATCCTCTATCTCACTTTCGATCCGTCGGATCGACCGATGTGGATCGCCCGCGCGCTGCCCTTCCTCTTGCCCGTGCTCGCCCTTCTCATGGTGAGCCGCGTGCCGTACGCGCACCTCTTGAACAAGGTCCTTCGCGGACGACAGCCGTTCGCACAGGTCGCGGAAGTCGTGTTCATGATCGTCGTCGGCTTGCTCCTCAAGGAGTACGCGCTGGCGCTCGCGTTCTACGGGTACCTCCTCCTAGGTCCCGGCGTCGTCGCACACCGATGGCTGAAGAATCGTCGCCGGCTCCGGCATGGGGTCGAATGGTGAGCCCCATCGAGCATCGGGCGTTCATCGCGCTCGGCGGCAATCTCGGTGAACGGGAGCGACACCTCGATTGCGCCCTCGCCGCCATCGCGGCCACTCCCGGCGTCAGGCTCGTGAGTCGCTCGCGATTCGTCGAAACGGATCCCGTACCCAAAGATGGGCCTCCTCAGCCGCGCTACCTGAATGGAGCGTGCGAGGTACGAACGACGTTGACTCCCCGACGACTGCTCGACGTGCTGCTCGCGATCGAGCGTGGACTCGGGCGGGTCCGAGCCGAACGAAATGGCCCGCGCACGATCGACCTCGATCTCCTGCTCGTCGACGATCTCGTCATCGACGAACCCGGCCTCGTCGTTCCCCACCCGCGGATGACCGAGCGCCGCTTCGTCCTGGAGCCGCTGGCCGAGATCGCCGCGGATTTCCGGCATCCTCTCGCGGGCTGCTCCATCGCCGACCTACTCGCCGCGCTTGCGGCGAACCCGCGCACGTGAAGCGCATCGACTCTGCGGAATCGATGCAACGCTTCGCGCGCGAAGCGCGGGCAGCGGGACGGCGAATCGGTTTGGTTCCGACGATGGGAGCGCTGCACGAAGGCCACGTCACTCTCGTGCGCCGCGCCGCAGAGGAATCCGATGCCGTCGTCGTGAGCATCTTCGTGAACCCGCTCCAGTTCGGACCCGGCGAAGATTTCGAGCGATACCCACGCGACCTCGACGGTGACGCGCGACGGCTCGCGTCGCTTCCCGTCGCAGCGCTCTTCTGTCCGGAGCACACGGATCTCTATCCGCGCGGGTTCGAGACGGCCGTCGTGCAGGACGACTTGTCGACGCGGTTGTGCGGCGCGTTTCGTCCCGGTCATTTTCGCGGCGTGCTCACGGTCGTGACCAAGCTCTTCGGCATCGTGCAACCGAACGTCGCGTTCTTCGGACAAAAAGATGCGCAGCAAGTCCTGATGATCCACCGGATGGCGCGAGACCTCGATCTCGGGGTCGTCGTGCGGGCCGTTGAAACGGTCCGAGAACCGGACGGTCTCGCGATGAGCAGCCGCAACCGCTATCTCTCGCCCGACGATCGTCGACGCGCGCTGGCACTCAGCCGAGCGCTGCGCGCCGTCGAGGCAGCGTTCGACGGCGGCGAGCATCGCGGAGACGTGCTGCGTTCCACGCTTCGCGGCGAGGTCGAGGGCGAACCCGGCGTTCGGCTCCAATACGCCGAGGTCGCGTCTCTCCAGGATCTCCGGGACGTCGAGCAAGTCGCTGCCGGCTCGCGCGCGCTCGCGGCGATTGCCGCCCACGTGGGCACGACGCGCCTCATCGACAACGTCGTCCTCGGCGGGCGAGGTCGTCCGAACGCAGGACTATTCTGATGCGACTCGACGCGATCGCCGGCGGATTCCGCGTGCGGGTTCCGGCGAAATTGAACCTGTGGCTCGAGGTGCTCGGTGATCGACCCGACGGATTCCATGAGATCGAGTCGATCTTTCACTCGATCGTCGGAGTCGACGGTGAGGGGGACGTTCTCGCGGACCAGGTCGAGGTGATCGCCGCCGGAAACGGCGTCGAATTCTCGTGCGCAACCTCGACTGCCGGTGCCAACGTTCCCTCGGGTCCCGAAAACCTCGCACATCGTGCGGCCGAGGCCGTGCTCGCGCGGGCTCCGCGAGGGGCCGGCCTTCGCGTTCGTCTGCGAAAGGGGATTCCTGCGGGGTCCGGCCTCGGTGGCGGTTCGAGCGACGCGGCGGCCGTGCTCGTCGCTGGCTCGCGCCTTCTCGGACTCGATTCACGACCCGAAGCGTTGCTCGACGCTGCGGCGGCCATCGGCTCGGACGTCCCATTTTTCCTGCGCGGTGGGACGGCACTCGTTCGTGGCCGCGGCGAAATCGTCGAGCCGATCCCGTGTCCTCGGAAGCTCTCGTTCGTCGTCATCGTTCCGGCACAATTCGTTTCCACCAAAGAGATTTATGACACCCTTCCTTCGTTGACACGCTCCGCGGGGGGCCATAAGATGCTCACCGCTGTTCTGGCTAGTGGGAATCCGAGTGAAATCGGTGGTCATCTCTTCAATCGACTCGAATCGGTCGTCATCGATCGCTATCCGATCATCCGCTCGGCGCAGCACCGCCTCCAATCGATCGTCTCTACCCCGGTTCGCGTCACCGGAAGCGGATCGGCGCTCTACTTCGTCTGCGGGGCCGGAAAGGAGGAGCGTCACACACTCGATCGCATCATCGATTTAGGGATAGGGATGACCTGCGTCGCAACGAGCGAGCCAGCGGAGCTCGCTCCGGGGGCCGGAACAGCCGGAGAAGGAGAAGGGTCGTGGAGATCACCGAGGTCAGGATCAAGCTGATCGAAAACCGCCGGGACAAGCTCCAGGCGTTTTGCAGCATCACCCTGGACGACGATTTCGTCATCCGGGACTTGAAGATCATCGGCGGCGCGCATGGTGCGTTCGTCGCCATGCCGAGCCGCAAGCTCGCAGATCGCTGCGGTCGATGCGGTGGCAAAAACCACCTTCGCGCGGCGTTCTGCAACGACTGCGGTGCGTCGCTCGCGCCGAATCGTGCGAGCAAGGACGAACGCGGCCGCGCGCGGCTGCACGCCGACATCGCTCATCCAGTGCACGCGGCGTGTCGCGAGCGCTTCCAGAAGCGCATCCTCGATGCATTCCACCGCGAAGTCGAACGGAGTCACGAGCCCGGATACGTTCCGCAGGAGCTCCACCCTCTGCCGGACCTCGACGATTTCGACGTCGAAGCCCTCGAGGAGCCGACGACTCCGTTCCGTGGACGTCCCGTCATCGAATCGCGCTCGAACGGGGTGTCCGAGAAGGCCTCGGATCCGCGTTCACGTGCCGCCGGGATGGATTGACGGCGCCGACAGTCGATCCTCTGTTTTCCATCGCCCGCACGAATCGAACGTGCGGGCGATTGTTTTTTCGTCCCGCGTTCTCTTCAATCACGCCATGAAAAGCAGCGGCGCGCGGCGGACGGTGAGCGTCGTGGGCGCCGGGGTCGTCGGATCCGCGCTGGCACGGAGGCTCTGCGAAAGCGGCTATTCGATCGACGTCGTCTCGAGTCGCCGGGCGGACTCTTCCGCTGCCGCGGTCGATTTCGTCGGCGCGGGCCGGGCCGGCGACGTTGCGGCCGCCGCCGGCGCGGACATCGTGCTCGTCACGACTCCCGATCGCGCAATCGGCGCCATTGCCGAAGCGCTCGCTTCGTCGCCGGGACTTCGGCCGAGCACCAGCGTGATCCACGTCAGCGGTGCTCTCTCGAGCGACGTCCTCGCGCCCGTGCGACGCCGCGGAGCGAAGACCGCGTCGATGCATCCGCTGCAGAGTTTTGCACGCCGCGAGGAGGCCGTAGCTCAGATCGCCGGTTCGTACTTCTTCTGTGAAGGCGAGGCGATCGACGTGGCTCTCACGCTCGCCGCCGACGTCGGAGGGATCGGCGTTTCGATTCGCACCGAGGGAAAGGTCCTCTACCACGCGGGTGCTGCGGTGCTGTCGAACGGGATCGTGACGCTCGCGGCGTCTGCCGTCGATCTCCTCGAAAAGGCCGGCGTATCGCGTGCGCAGGCGCTCGCCGCGCTCGTGCCACTCGGGCGCGGCACGCTCGAGAACCTCGCGACGATCGGACTTCCGCAGGCGCTCACCGGTCCGATCGCGCGCGGAGACGTCGACATCGTCAGCGCTCACGTCGACGCACTCCGCCGCGAAGCGCCCGACCTCTTGCGCTTCTACGAGGTCCTCGCGACTCGCCAGATCGATCTCGGTGTCGCGAAAGGGACGCTGAGCGCCGAAGCCGGCGCGACACTGAGACGCTTGCTCGCGAGCGGCTGCGCGACGTGACGCAGCTCGTCGGCTCGCTCTTCGTCGAGGGCGTCGATTCCGCGCTCGCCCAAGCTCGTCGGCTCGACCCGACGGACCTCGTCGAATTCCGGATCGACGGCGCGCGCTCGCTGGAGCTTTCGCCGCTCGTGCTCGGTCGTCCGCGCCCGGCAATCGTGACGGCGCGTTCGCGGGACGAAGGCGGGCGATTCTTGGGGACCGAGGACGAACGCTTTGACCTTCTCGCTCGTGCGCTCGATCTCGGCGTCGAGTGGGTCGATGTGGAATGGGCCGCCTGGCCTGGTGCCCGCGCGCGACTCGACCCGTCGCGTACGATCGTCTCGCGCCACGATTTCGAGGGCGTCCCTGAGGCTTCCGTCGTGGAGCGTTTCTTTCGCGATGCTCGGTCGTCGGGCGCGGCGATGGGGAAGTTCGTCGTGACGCCGCGTTCACTCCGCGAGCTCGCCGCATTTCTTTCCGCGTTTCGACGCGCTCGAGTGCCGGGCGTCGCGTTCGGGATGGGACGCTACGGACTGCTTTCGCGGGTGCTCGCGGCGCGCGCGGGGTCGGCGTGGATTTACGGCGCCGTCGATGCGGCAGAAACGGCGCCCGGCCAACCGAGCGTCGCGGAGCTTCGTCGCCCGTATCGCGTGTCGAGTGTCACGGCGTCGACGCGCCTCTTCGGCATCCTCGGATCGCCGCTCGGCCACAGCCTGAGCCCGTGGATTCACAACGAGCAGTTCGCCGAAGGGAACGTCGATGCGGTTTACGTTCCGTTCGAGACGAACGATCTCGACGATTTTATCGCCGCCGCGGAGTCGCTCGATCTTCGCGGATTCTCGGTCACGATCCCGCACAAGGAAGCCGTGGTCGCGCGCCTCGACCACGTGTCCGACGAGGCGCGAGCGCTCGGGGCGGTCAACACGATCGTTCGCGTCGACGAGCGCTGGCACGGCGAGAACTACGACGCGGCGGGCTTCGTCGACGCGCTCGCCGCCGGGCCCGAACTCCGCGGAGCATCGGCGATCGTTCTCGGCGCCGGCGGCGCGGCCCGCGCGGTTGCATTCGCGCTTCGCCGGAACGGCGCGCGGGTCGTGGTCGGATCGCGAACGGACGCGCGATCCCAATCCGTGGCGGGGGACCTCGGCGTCGACTCGTGCGCATGGGACGCGCTACCCCTCGAATCGGCAGACCTGGTCGTGAACGCGACGCCGCTCGGAATGTGGCCTCACGTCGAATCCTCGCCGATCGACGTTGCGCGGCTTCGCCCCGGCGCCTGGGTCGTCGACACGATCTACAACCCCGTCGAGACGCGGCTCCTGCGCGACGCGCGGGCCCGCGGGCTTCACGTGAAGTCCGGCCTCGAGATGTTCGTGGGCCAAGCGGCGCGCCAATTCCGCCTCTTCACCGGTTGCGAGCCCGATGTCGCACGCATGCGAGACACCTGCCGTCAACGACTCGTGAAGCGAAACGTGGTTCTCGTGGGACTTCGCGGTTCGGGAAAGAGCACCGTCGGGCGAATCGTCGCGGAGTCGCGAGGCGTCGCGTTCGTCGACCTCGACGACGAGATCGCGAACGACGCCGGGATGACGATCGCGCAGATCTTCGCGCGCGAGGGCGAGCCCGCGTTTCGCGACCGCGAGTACCATGCACTCGAGCGAGTCCTCGCGCACGACGGTCAGGTCATCGCGGCGGGCGGCGGCGTGGTTCTCGACGAACGCAATCGCCGGCTGCTCGTCGATCGCGCAACGTGCGTCTACCTCGAGGCTGCGGCCGACGTGTTGCATCGACGACTCGCGCCGACGTTCGAGTCCGACCCGCAGCGGCCCTCGCTCACCGGCCTGCCGCTTCAGGGCGAGATCGAGAAGCTCGAGCGCGATCGGGGCGGGCTCTATCGATCGGTCGCTCAGTTCGTCGTGACCGCGGGAGACGGCACGCCCGAAGAGGTCGCTGCGCGGGTCGCCATCGCGGTCGGTGCCGTCGAGGGATGATCGGCTACTCGTCTGGCGGGCGCACCTTTCGCCGAAGGTCGGGCCCGCCCTCGAGGACGGACTTCAGGTTCGCCAGCGCCTCCGCCCACGTTCTCTTGACGGCAGCGACGTAGGCGGGCGACGCGATCGCATCGATTCGGTCGGTGACCGAGACGTCGGACGAGCGCGCGCCGGTCTCATGAATCACCACGTCGGTCTCGTGCACCACGATTTGGTCGTCCGGGACTTCGACGCCGCGCGCGCGCCACAGCTCCGGCGGATACACGATCCGGAACGTGATTCGATTCGGTGGAATCAGCGCCAGAAACATGCCGCGCGCGGCGACCTGCTCTCCGCCGTCGCTGAGGGAGCCGAATCCGAGCGCCAACTCTCCGCCTTCGATCGGCTGCGTCGTCGCGCGATCGGCTGCGAAACGTGCGAGGCCGGGGCCTTCCGTGAGCGTTCGATAGATCTCGCTCGCCGGCACGGCGATCTCGACGTGAGCGTCGACGTCGTGGCCCGGCGCGGCGCGCGGTGGCCCCGGCATCGGCGCGGGGCTGACGCAACCCGCGCCGACGAGTACGGCGAGTGCAATCGTTCTCGATGCGTTCATCGGAGTTTCGTCATTGCAGCAAACGGAAGCCCCGAAGCACAATGGTCCGCGCCCGATCCGGCCCGAAGACTCTTGGTCGTTGCTGAGGGAACGCGGGTCCGAACTGAGAAAAGGAGAGACCGATGAATCGTCGCGTCGTTGCCGCGTTCGCTCTTGCAATCGTTCCGTTCGCCGCGACCGCCGCGAATGCGCGTCAAGCCGGCAAAGCCGCCGTGCCGGCGAAGCCCGCAGCCGCGACTCCGATCGAGAAGCGCACGTTCGCGAGCCTGTCGGAGCTGCAGCAAGCCTATTCCGACGAGCGCGACCAAGCGCAGAAGGACTCGCGGACGAAGGAGCTCGCCTCGCTCAAGGTCTACTTGAAGGGGAAGATCGAGGACAAGGAAAAGGCGCTCGCTGCGGCTCAGGACATCGCAAACGAACTGGAGCAGTGGGCCGACGCAAAAGTGTTCGGCGAGCAATTCGTGACGGAATTCGGATCGAGCAAGCAGATCCTCGACGTGAAGCTCGGGCTCGCGGCCACGCTCACGCACATCGACGGCAAGACCGAGGACGCGAAGAAGCTGTACGAGGAAGTCGTCGACAAGGCAGGAGACGACAAGAACTCCGCATTGAATGCGCTCGGCTCGCTGGCCGAGGCGCTCATGGCCGCGGACGACATCGAGGGGGCGCGCAAGACCTACGATCGCATGGCTGCGCTGGTGCCCGGAGCGCAACAGATCGAACAATTCGTGGCGCAGAAAAAAGCGAGCCTCGAAATGATCGGCGAAGAGCCGAAGGCCTTCGACGTCAAGGACGCCGCGGGACAGCCCCTTTCGCTCGCCAAGTACAAGGGCAAGGTCGTCTTGCTCGACTTCTGGGCGACATGGTGCGGCCCTTGCCGCGCGGAACTCCCGAACGTCATCGCGACCTACAAGAAGTACCACGACAAAGGGTTCGAGATCGTCGGCGTGAGCCTCGATGAAGACGAGCAGGCGTTCAAAGACTTCATCAAGTCGAAGGGAATGACCTGGTCGCAGTTCTTCGACGGAAAGGGCTGGAAGAACGAGGTGTCGGTGCTCTACGGCGTGCAGTCGATTCCGCAGACCTACCTCATCGATACGTCGGGCAAGATCTACCGAATCGGTCTTCGCGGTGACGCGCTCGGTCGCACCGTGAACGCGCTCCTCGCGAAAAGCGCGAAGGACCCGACCAAGAAACCATAGAGGACTGGATTACGGCGCGCGCCGCTCGAGCGACAGCGTGAGCGGCGCGGCCGGTGCCGTCTGCACATCCGTCCGTCCCACGACGTGCCCTCGAGCGTTCGTCTCCACGACCCATGGCAACGGTCCAAGTCCGATCAAGCGAAACGTGCCATCCGCATCCGACCGCGCTCGCCGCGTCCAGGAGAAGGGAGACGATCCGGTCACGACGACCGTTGCCGCGCCGATCGCGTCCCCGCCGCCGTCATCCACGATCCGACCGGTGATCTCGTAGCCCGGGTCCAGCACCCACCGTAGACCGGAGACTTCCTTCGCGGTCGCCATCGCCATGGCGACCATGGTCGGCGCGGCCAACGGGTGGTCGATCTCGGCGACGCCGCTGGGGCCATCGATCCCCTCGACGCGCACGACGCCGGTTGCGTCGGCGAGGAAACCACGTCCCGCGTACCGAACGCGCGCGAACGCCGCACCCTCGTCGTCCGGAAGCAAGATCCGAGCGAGCGCTCGACCACCCTTGCGGACGCGAAACTCAGGAGCGGTCACCAACTTCCCCGGGACCGGCCAGAACGACTCGGTCGAGTATCTGGGAAGTCGGTCTGGCGAGTCCGTCAATTCGAAGTAGACGTAACGATCTCCGCGCAGATCCTCGAACGTGGATTGCCCGCTCGCGTCCGAGCGGCGCCGTCGCGACAGTCGCATCTCGCGGGGGAGCGGTGCTTCGAGCGTTGACGAAGTCGAGTCCGCCGCCGCATTCGAGATCGCTTCGATTCCGACGTCGACCTGTGGCTCGCCATTCTCGCCGACGATGCGAACGCTCGCGCGCCCCGCGATGGGCAGATCGACGTCTGCGCGCTCGATGCGCCAGTCGCCCGCGAGTGGCACGTCGAACGAGGCCGGTGCCTGGCCGCGTGCGCTCACCCAACCTCGGACGCGCGTCGAAGGCAGCTTCGGCAAACGGAAGAAACCGTCCGCACCCGTTCGCGCCCGCTGCAAGAGAAGCGACTCGTTCGAGCTGCAAAGTCCGTCGACCGCCGGAGAGAACTTCCAGGCGAGCACCGTGGCATCTGGAAGCGGCTCGCCGGTATCACGCGAGCGCACCAGTCCGACGAGGTCGGTGCCGCGGCCGAGAAAAAGGTCCCGCCGGATCGAATCGCCTGCAGTCGGGATCTCCTCGGTGACGTCGACCTCGGCGAGTGCGGGCGCAAATCGCTCCGCCTCGGCGAACAGATGAACGATCCCGGGTGGCAGGTCGGAAACGCGAAAGTGTCCCTCGGCGTCGCAAACAGCGAGGCGTCGACCGATGTACGGACGCGGATACAGAGCCCACACCGAGGCGCGCGGTATGGGAACACCGTCGACCGTGCGGACGCTGCCGGCGATCGTGACGCCGGACGTGGCCGTGACCTCGATGCGATCTCCGGGGTGTGCTTCCTCGACGAGGATCGGCGCCGCCGAGTCGACGTCTACTTCGACGACATGAATTGCGCGCTCGAGCGGTCCCACTCGGAACGAGCCGTCCGGCTGAATGTCCGCGCTCACGGCTCGGGCGAACGCGTCGGGCGGCCACACGGGCCATGCCGTGACGTGGCCGGGGCTCTTCGTCGCAGCGATCCCCTTGACGATTCCCTCGATGGCTTGATCCGGCGCCGGATGCGGCAATGGACTCTCGGTCACGCGCTCCGACTTTTGGGGGATGACTTCGGCGTCGCCTTGCCGCCCTCCACCGTGACCGAGGATGAGCACGACGAACGCGACCGCCGCGGCTGCGGCGAGCGCGATCCAGGACGCGGTCGAAATTCGCGCCATCGTGAGTTCGGCACCTCCCTCTCCCACTTATCGAGAAACAACCGCACCGGGTTGAATCGACGACTGTGTCGTATCCCGAATCGACAAATCACCGCACCTGGTTGAATCGACGGGTGTGTAGAATTCCGAGATGAACCGTTCGGGCATCGTTGCCCTCACCCTCTCGGTCGCCGCCCTCGTCGTCGCTCTTTTCATCGTTCGGCCGAAGACTTGGCCCTCAACGGACGAAGTTTCGCCGGCGAATACGAGCCAGGCCGCGCCCGTCCCACGATCGTCGTTCGAGGCTGTCGCGACGCGCGTGGTCGATGGCGACACGGTCCGACTCTCCGACGGCCGCGAGCTGCGATACATCGGCATCGATTGCGCCGAGAAGGGCGAGCCGTACGCCGAAGAGGCGAAAGCGCGGAATCGAACGCTCGTGGAAGGAAAGCACCTTCGCATCGAGACCGACGAGGAAACGACCGATCGTTACGGTCGAGTGCTCGGCTACGCCTACGTCGAGGGTTCGAAGAAGAGCGTGAACGAAATGCTCGTGGAGGACGGGCTCGCCCTCTACTTTCTCGTGCCACCCAACAAAGCGCTCGCGGCGCAGCTATTCGCAGCGCAGGGTCGCGCCCGAGAAAGGCACCGCGGAACGTGGTCGCAGAAAGTGCCGAACGTCGAGCCTTACTACGTCGGCTCGTCCGATCGCTTTCACCGACCGAACTGCACGCACGTGAAGGACATTCAACACCCCACGCAGTTCCCCACGCGCGAAGCGGCGCTGGATGCCGGTCGTTCGCCGTGCCGCACGTGCAAACCCTGAGATTCCTGCACGCGGGTTGATGCCCTCGGCGTTCATGAAGTCGCTCATATCCAGGCCTGGCCGAGTCAACGAATCCAGACCACGACTGCGTTCGTTACGCTGATCCCCGGCCCGCTCGATCCGAGGTCTTCGATCAGGCCTTGGACCGTGAGCGTCGCCGGGCCGCGCAGTCCGCGAGCGAACGAGATCGACGCCGGTGCCGGTGTGGAGTTGCGCATTGGACGCCCGAGCCGCGTGCGATGGCCCAGCGAATTCGCCAGCACGCGAATTGGCGCCGTCACGCTCGGCGTGAGCGGAGTCGGAAGGCAAGCGGTGCCGATGCCGAACGGTTGCACGGCCACGGTCGCGGCGGATGGCAACGCGGGCATCGCGTAGAGTGCAAACCCTGCCGGTTCCGGACCCGCCGGCGGCGGTGAGACGATCAGCGAGAATGATTCGCCGCGCGCGAGTCGAATCGTGAGGCCGTCGCCCACGCCTGCGTCGACGCCGAGTACTGGCACCGGCGAGCCGTTGGCGGCGTCGACGTTGCCGAGTCGACAGGCCGCGTTGCCTGCGATCTCGACGTAGAGGAATCCGCGCTCGAGCCGCGCTTCGCCCACGTCGTTCGAGACCACGAGGTCGACCGGACCCTGCTGCTCCACGACCGGAGTGCGAAACGAAACATGTGCGTCGTCTTGCACTCGGACGTCGCTTGCAGCCCGACCGTCCAACGTCACGCGAATCGCGCCCGCGGACGCGAAGCCGTGCCCGCTCAACGCGACCTCCAACCCTTCGGCGAGGCTTGCGGTCAGCGGCATGACGGAATCGATCAGGGGCGGAGCGCCGCCCTGCTGGCGAGTGCGAAGCGCGGGATCCAGAAGGAGATCGAGTGAGTTTCCCGAGTCGTCTGCGGCGACGAGCCGAAGACCGACGCGTCGTCCGGATGGCAGGACTGCCAGCGAAGCGCGACGATCGCCGCTCGGATCGACCTCGAGAGGGATCGGCGATTCGACGCCCTCCACCTCGGAGAAGAGCGCCACGGTTCCGAGTGCCGAGGCGTCGCGCAGTGCAAGTCGGACTTCTCCTCCTTGCACGGGGTCGATCTCGTCGGCCGGCTGTCCGCTTCCGTCGAGAACCGCGAAGCGAGTGATGTCGGGCGGATCGGCGTCGCCGGAGCCGTCGGCGGAGACGCGGCGGGTGTCGACGCGCCACGTCGCTACGGCGTGGCCCCGTTCGCCGGCGATCGAGTAGCGGTCGTACGCGACGCGGAGGTCGTAGGCGCCCGCTGCCACCGGGATTTCCTCGAGCGACCGGCCCGTGCCATCTCCTCCGGCGGACGCGAACGATCCCGAAGCGACGAGCTGACCATCCTGACGGAGCTCGTATCCCAGGCCGCTCGCGGGCGTGAAGTCACCGAGGGCATCGAGGAAGAAGTAGTTGAGTCGCCCGTCGATCGCGTCGACGCGCAACCGCGTGCGGGTGTTTCGAAGTCCCGCGTGGAATCTCGGGGGACCGAGTCCAGTGCGAACGACTCCCGTGACCCCGTCGAGAGCGGGCGACGTTGCGCCCCACAGGAAGCCGCGCAATCCCGAGCCGCCGCCGTCGTAGAACGGCGTCACACGAAAGGGCGCGGAGCCCGGACGGCCGAGCCAACACTGCACGGCGAACGGGAAATCGTCGGCCGGCGGCGCCGAAACGACGAGCTCTGTTTCGTACGGCGAGTCCGAGTCCACGTCGTTTCGAAAGAGGGCGAACGACCAGAACGTCGCCGGCTGGACATAGGAGAGCCACGAAGTGACGTGCACCGTTCCGTTCACCGGTCCATCCTCCGCGGGCGGCGCCACGCGCAACGTCGATCGATGCAGCTGCGCTGGATCGTTCGCGAGGACGGTGTCCGCGCTCACGCCTCGGCGTGCACCCGTGACCTCGAACAACGCGTTGCCGACTCGAGTCTGCGACGTCCAGCCGATCCGGTAGTCGGCGCCGAGACCCGAGAACGCGAAGCGAGGCGGCACGTTCCCGAGCAAGACTTGCGCGACGCCGGTGGGAACGTGGCGAATCTCGAGACCGAGGAGCGACGGCGAGAGGGCGTGAGCGTTTTCGTCTACCGGTCGTAGGCTCACGAGGTGCGACGCGCTCGACTTGCGGATGTCCACGGTGACGGCCCGATCGATGGCGACGCCCTCGACTGCCGAAAAGGTCGAGCCGTCGTGAAAGAGAGCAAGCAGGTCATAGGTGCCGCGCGGGACGAGCACGGACATCCGGCGGCCGGGCTCGGCGGCGAGCGTCGCGTGTCCCGCGCGATCGTGGAAGAGCAGCGTCCACGGCGCCTCGTCGAACGCGATCGTCAGCTCCGGAGCCTTGAACCACTCGAATGGAACGCGCGCATCGATCGATCCCTCCGCGGAGAAGACGATTGCGGCGTCGTACGAGAACGGCTCGAGTGCCACGTCGGCGACCCGAGCCTCGTCGACTTCGAGCGTGATGGTGATCTCGCCCGTCCCCCCGCGCGCGAGCGTGAACTCGACGGGATCGATCGTGATTTGCGCGCCGTCCGGAACGGAGCCGTCGATGCTCGCCCGCACGACGCGCGAATCGCCGACGCCAGTGACGGCGATGCGTCGCGTCGCGTGCAGACTCGGCGGCGCGGGATCGTCGACGCCGAACGAAAGCGACGCCGTGCTCGTCAGAAGCGCGAGGCGCAGAGATCGCGCGAGATCGACGCGTCCGGAGCCCGCGGGCCACACGGATCGCGTGTCTCCGATCGGTGTCGCCGAGGTGGCGAGGATCGCGGCGACAGCTTGCGGTGGAATCCCCGGGTGCGCAGCGCACACGAGTGCCGCGGCGCCGCTCGCGACGGCCGTGGCCATCGACGTCCCCGACAGCGTGCGCGTCCCTCCACCGAGCCACGTGGAGCGGACGTCGATCCCCGGCGCGACGAGGTCGGGCTTGATCGCGTGCGAACGAGTGGGCCCGCGACTCGAGAACGCGGCGACGGCGTCGTTCGAATCGGTCGCGCCGACCGTGATCGCGTCGTCGCTGGTGCCCGGCGACGTGATCGTCCCGTAGTCGGGGCCGTCGTTTCCCGCCGCAACGACGCAGCAGATGCCGCGCACGCGTAGCTCGTGGATCGCCGGAAGGAGCGGGTCGTCGGCGGAAGCCGGCCCGCCGAGACTCAGGTTCACGACTTCTGGCGCGTCATTGGTGCGAGGATCGCCGTCCGGATCCGCGAGTCGATCGAGCGCGGCGAGAACGTCGGATGTCCGACCTTGCCCGCGACGATCGAGGACCTTGTACGCGAGGAGACGCGCGCCCCACGCGATGCCGCGTACGTCGCCATTGCCCGCGATGATTCCGGCCACGTGAGTGCCGTGACCGAAGTCGTCCATGGGGTCGGCGTCGTCGTTCACGAAGTCGAATCCGCCACGGACTTCGAATGCAGGGCCGAACCCGCCGCCGAGATCCGGGTGCGAGTAGTCGATGCCGGAATCGACGATCGCTACGGTGACCCCGGCTCCGGAGATGCCGAGTCCACGCCAGTAAGCGTCGGCATGGATGACGTCTGCGGGCTCGCCCGAGCATGCCGCGATCCGCCCGTCGCGGACGACGATTTCGACGTCGGGCCTCCGGCGGAGCGACTCCGCAGCGTGCTCGCTCGCGTCGACGACGACGGTTGCAGAGAGGTTCGTCAGCACTCGCCGGATCTCGACGTCGTTCGGTACGGAGGTCGTCAGGTCGGCGACGAATCGATCCGTCGCTTCCTTGGCTCTTGCGCGCGGAGAGCCATTCGAGCCGGGTGTACCGGTGTCCCGCAGTCGCACGATCCAGCGGAGTGGACCCGAGCCATTTGCGGGTGCGATCGCAGGCGCCGCCGCGGCTCCGTCCGGCGTCACGAGCGCGGTCACGACGTCGTCTTCGTTCAGAGGAATCCCTTCAGCCGGAGTGCGGGTCCCTCGAAGGAGCGCGCCTCGATCGGCGGCCTGCGCGATCGCGACGAACCCCGACGCGAGCGCGACGACTAGGCCGCAGAGCCGTCGCAGGGTGCGATGGAATCGTCGCGACACGATGCGCCCTCCCGGAACCGATGTGGTGGGAACAGAGACGGGAAGTATAGGGCGATGCAGCACTGCGGGCAAACGACGCCCCGCTTCAAGTCACATGTTCGACAAATAGTTGTGCCGGAGCGGGATTGCGTTTCGGGCGGGCGCAGCACGGTTTGACGGTGCAAGGCTCACGCCGTATAGTCCGTTCACTTTATACAGACTGTACATCAGCTGGAGGGCGCCATGCGACGGGTTCGTTTGCGGAAGAGGCCCCGACCTCGCGCCGGCTGCGCCGGGCTTTCCGAGACGCGATCGGTTCGACCTCGGCTCGGCCGCGACGGCTTCACGCTCATCGAGTTGATGATGGGGAGCTTCGTGTTGTCGGTGAGCCTGCTCGGCATGTTCGGCATGATGGCGGCGAGCTTCGGGATGAGTCGCTCGGCGCGAGAGATCACCGTTGCGAAGAACGCGGCGATGCGAAAGCTCGAGGAGATTCGCGATCTCGCACGCACGAACGCATCGCAGGTCGTCGCGACGTACGGTGCCAATTCGAATGCTCGCCATTTCGACGTGGACACGCTCAACGCCGCGACGAACGACGCGGACGGAAAGCCCGGCGAAGTCACGGTCTCGCCATCGAGCTTCGGCTTCGAACTCCTCGATGTCGTCGTGAGCGTGCAATGGCAGTCCGGCGCGGGGCCGAAGACGTTCGAGCTTCGGTCGAGGGTCTTTGGGCGGTAACGCGAGCGATCGCCTCGCAAGGAATCGAAACCCCAGTGAAAGACGCCATGCGAATCGCCGCTCGATCGCGATCGAACACGCCCCGCTCGGCGCGTTTCGCGCTCGCGCCATCGTCGGGTGAGCGAGGCATGACGTTCGTCGAGATGGCAGTCGCATCGGCCATCTTCGCGACGCTCATGGGCGCAGTCTTCAGCCTGATCTCGGTCGGACAGAGCGCGACCGACTCGGGGATCATGAAGGCGAGGCTCGACGGCCGGGCCCGCTCGGCGCTCGACCGCATTGCGAACGAACTGCGGGGATCGCAGGTCCAACCGTTCCCGAATGGCGTCGTGACGTCCAGCACGATCGTTTACAAACGCCGCTATTCGCACGCGGATCCGAACCAACCGGATCCCTATTCGTTCGACCTCGTTTCCGGAGACGTGAATTGGAATGCTCTGCCGACCGACGTCATCAAGGCCGGCATTTCACCGACCGAGCAGGAGAACGGCGTCGACGACGACGGCGATGGGATCGTCGACGAATGGGTCGTCTTGAAGACGTCGAACGGAATCCAGACCACGCTTTGCCCCGACGTCGCTCCGAACGGGCTCACCTTCCGTTTCGCCTCGCCTCGCAAGCTCGAAATCTCGCTTCGGGTGATGGGCGTGGACGGTCGAAAGAATCGCATCGTCGTCGACGCCAGCACGCTCGTCTTCCTCAGGAACTGAACTGGAGATCCCACGATGAACGCCAATCGCAGGAAACAAAGCGAAAGGGGAACCATCCTCGTGGTGACCCTCGTCGCCGCGATCCTCGTCGTGGGTTTCGCGTACGCTTTCCTCATCGTGACCCGCGGCGAGATGGAAGGTGCAAAGGCGGGCGCGCGGCGAGAAAAGGCGCTTCAAGCGGCCGAAGCAGGCGTCGATGAGTTTCTCGATCGGCTCAATTCGGGCAGCTTGTCGGATCCGAACCGGATCGGTAACCCGACGATCGTGAGCACCGGCGCCATCGATCGCACCCGCGAAGCCCAGCTCCCGTACGCGGTGAATTGGGAAGACTCGGCGGCGACGACGGGCGGCGTCAGCGTCGTCACGCTTCGCTCGCAAGCCACGGTCGGTGGAGATCCGAACGATCCGATGGCGGAACGAAGAGTCGAAGTCGTCTTGGAGAATCGTGCGCTCGCCCTCCGGCCGCGAGCCGCCATCTCCTCGAGAGGAGCGGTCCGAGTCGCCGGCAACACGATCATCGATGGTCGCGATCACCGACTTCTCGACGGCTCCGTCATCGGTAGCAGCGACCCCAATTCGCCGAGTCCGCCCGGAGTGTTCGCGGTGAGTAGCTCGGGCCTCGTCACGGTTTCGGGCGCCGCAATGGTCGGCGGCCACGGCCACGATCCGACCTCAGATCCCACTCAGATCCTCGACATCATTCAGCAGAGCATGCCGTACGGCGACGGCATCGATCAGGACGGGGATGGTCGCATCGACGAAGAGTCGCCCGACGGCATCGACAACGACGGGGACGGACTCGTCGACGAGGATCTCTCCCAGTACCCGAGTTCACCCGATGCGCTTCTCGGTCTTCCCGATGGCACGCTCAAGCGCGTCGCCCAGACTCAGGGGACCTACTTCACGACCGAATCGGACTTCCTCGCCTATCTGTCACAGAACGGCAATCAGGTGCCGGGTGGGAAGATCCTCGTGCTCGACTTCCCGGCGACCGCGCAGGCCGGCCCGGTTCTGACGCCGATGAACTTCGGAGACTCCTACAACGACGACCCATCGATCTTCGTCTTCCACAGCGAGTACTCGAACGCCGTTCTCGGAGACCTGCAAGGCCACTTCAAAGGGTTCGTGCTCGCCGACGTCATCGCTCACCGAAACGGGGACGCGCGAATCATCGGCGGGCTCTACGCCTTCAGCAGTGGAAGAAGTCGATTCGGCAGCAACTACGGGTCCGGCTCGCTGAGCGTCTCCTTCTCGAGCGAGGCCCTCGGCTCGCTTCCGCTGGTTCCGTACTTCTCACCGCGCGCGTGGCGTGAAGTCGCCGTCAACCGCGCCCCTGCGCAACGTTAGGATTCCATCCGTGCACACGATTGGCGTCGCACGCCTGTTCCTAGCCGCGGCGTTCCTGACGCTCTTCGCATCGCGCACTTCGGCGGACGAGGTTCGGCTGCGGAACGGGCGGATCATTCGCGGAGTCGTCGAACGCCGTCCGAACGACGAGATCGTGGTTCACGCGGCAACAGGCGACGTGCGGCTCGATCTTGCGGAAGTCGAGTCGATCCTGGAAACCCACGCGGCCACCGAGCGGACCAGCGCACGCGCATCCTCGGCGCCGACACCGGACCCTCGATCGTCGGTCGCAGACACGAACGTCAAGCGATCGAGCGCCACCGTCGTCGACCCCTTGGTTCGAGCGGAGGTCGACCGCCTTCGCTCGTGTTTGGCGGATCGAAGCGCGGATCGCAAAGAGGAGGCCGCCGCGGCGCTCACGGCACTCGGCCGACCGGCGGTGCCGTACCTCCTGGATATCTACGAGCACAGCGTGTCGCCGGAAGTGATCTGGCTCACTTGGGTGTTGCGCGACATCGGCGACCTCCGCGCGGTCGACGCGTTCGTGAAGCGGCTCCCCGGCTCGGAGGCCGCCCTGCAGGCCGCGCTCCTCGACTCGTTGAAGCGCTTCCACGATCCCCGTGCGTTCGACGCCGCAGCTTCCTTGGCGGCTTCGGCGAAGGGGGAAGCGAAGCAGCGCGCATTCGAGCTCGTTGCCCAAAGCGGCGATCCCCGCGCAACTCCCATCTTGCTTCGCGGGCTTCTCGACTCCAACGGGTGGGTGCGCGAGGCGTCCGAAGACGCGCTTCGCGCCACGATCGATTCGGGCGCCGGCGCCGCGCTGATCGACCCGCTCACGCGCGAGATCACGTTCGCTAGCGACGACGTCGTGGAGTCGATCGTCCATCTTCTCTCGCGCATTCATGACACGCGCGTCGTGGAGCCGATCGCCGAAGTCCTCGACCGCGAGAACCCGCGACCGCGACGCATCGCCGTCCGTTCACTCGCGCAACTCGAAGATCGTCGAGCCGCCGAGCCGCTGACGCGTGCCCTCGCCGACGAGGACGCGCTCGTTCGCTGCGAGGCGCTTCGTGCCCTTGCGCGAATTCGCCAGCGCGAAGCATTCCCACTGATCGTGGAGCGCCTCGTCGACCCCGAGAGCCCGGTTCGCGTGGCCGCGCGCGCGGCGCTCGTGAACCTCGCCGGCGTAGACAAAGGGACGCAACGAGAGGCGTGGATTCGGTGGTGGGCTCAGAACGGTGAGCTCTAGGCCGACTACCGGCCGCTTCTGAGATACTCTCCGAGCTTCCGTCGACGATCCGCGTCCTCCAGGATCGCCGACAACTCCCTCCGGATATTCGGGCAGTGGACCTCGTCGTACCCCGTGAACTCGCTGACGCGACGCGAGAGTGCTTTTCGATTCGAGTCGTTCACTTCGAGCCCGATCTCTCGCAGGAGCTCCGTGAGTTGATTCCAGTAGCAGGACATCGTCGTCCTTTCGTTGGTTCGAGGTTGGCCGATCATAACCGATCGCTCGATTTCGACTCTCCGCGTAACTTTTCGCGCGAACACTCGACTTGGTTCTCGTGCTCCGATGCGAGCGCCCGCGACGAGTCGTCGTCTTCGAAGGGTTCGGAGGGAGGCTCGAGCGGCGGATGAGCGGGGGGGCGCCTCGAGGGGCGGTCCCAGTTGGCAAAGGAGGGCGAGGCATGACGACGGCACGATTGTGGACGCGGGTTCTTTGCGCAGGCGCTGGTGCGATTGTCGTGAGTAGTGTGAGGGCGAGCGCGCAGCCGCGCGCGCTCGTGATTTCCACGTCAGGCGATGCGGCGACCGCACAGCTACCGGACATCGACGACGAAGAGCTGCTGGTTCTGACGCCGGGCTCAGGCCGCCCGATCGGCAGCTTCCTCAGCGATCTCTCGTGGCGCGCCGTGCTCGGTGATGCAAACGGAAACGGCAACTTCGACGACGAACCGGCCGAGGTCGACGCGATCGCATTTCCGCCCGGGCTCCGCGGGCGACCGACGATCTACGACGCCTACGTCTCGTTCGGTTCGACGCAGCACTTCACGTCGGGCGAGGAAGCGCTCGACGGCGACGTCGTTCGACTACGACCGGACGGCACCATCGAGACGATCGTCCCCGAGGCGGCAATTGCAGCCGCGACGGGCACGACGACCATCGACGTCGATGCATTGGCCATCGACGAATCGGGCGCGATCTTCTTCTCGTTCTCCGAGAACGAGTTGACGACGGATGCCGCCCTGATCGCGCAGAACGGCAGCGCGACGCTCGACGACGGCGACGTCTTTCGGCTCGACGCCGGGGCGGTTTCCGCGGCCCTCGTGTATCGCGAGGCGGACTTCATCGCGATGGTCTCCAACGCTCTGGGGCGCACGGTCTCGTCGATCGTCGACGTCACGGAAGTCGAGATGGATCCGGATCACCCGGGTCAGCTCTTTTTCGTCGTCGGCTCAACGGCCAGCGGGCTCGAGGGCACCGTGTTCACGACGGCGAACGGCGGCGCCGTGGCGTCGCTCAACGGCGTGCCGCTGACCGGAAGCTCCATTGGTTTCGTCTCCGAGGAGAGTCTCGACGGCCTCGCCATCGTGAATGACTTCGGGACGCCACTCGCGCTCGAAGCCGACAATCCTCAAGTTTCGCTGTCGGCCGCGAGCGAAGTAACGGTTCGCGTCTTGAACGGGACTCCCGGTGGGCGAGTTCGAGTCCTCGCGTCGCCGCCGCGCACGCCATACTTGCCGCCGCAGGTCGCGACGAGCGGCGGCATCGGTTGGCTCTACGTCGACACGTCGAGCGCTCTCTACCAGCGATCGTCGACACGCGTTCGATTCTTGGTGAACCTCGATTCGGCCGGTACCGGATCGTTCACCTATCCGACAGGCCGAACGCCTGCGGGGATCTCGCGCGTGCTTCAACCGATGGACGATCAGACCGGCGAGCTTGGCGATGCCATCGTTCTCGAAACGATTCCGTGATGAAAGGTCGAGTGCGGCGCGGGCGCCACGACGCTCGCGCCGCGGCTCGTTTGACGTGTGTCGGTCAGTTGTTTCCGGGCAGGACTATCGGGCGCGAAAGAGTAGCCAAGGGGAGAACTCTGTTAACTAAAGGAGAATGGGGGAAGATTGATGATGGCGAGTTTTACATGCTTCAGAGAAGCACAACCTTGGCTACCGATTGATTCCTCATTCGAACGCGTTGGAGTCATGAGATCCCATTCGTGGCCCGCTAAGTTGCGCGCACTATAGCGGTCTGCTTCGCGCCGGTCAAGGAAAGACACGGGGAATTCCCGTAGCTCAGTTGGTCAGCACATTCTGAAACACTCGAAGGAAGTTCTCCCCGAGGATCTTCCGCACGACTCGGTCCTCGTAACCCGCGCGCAGCAGATGTTCCGTGATCTTCGGGAGGCGGGTGACGTCCTCGAGCCCGCGCGGCGTCGACGGAATGCCGTCGAAGTCGGACCCCAGCCCGACGTGATCCTCACCGGCGACTCGAATGACGTGCTCGACGTGCGCGATCACGTGCTCGATCCCCACGTCTCCGGGGTCGCCATCGTGCAGGAACGTAGGAAAGAAGTTGATTCCGACGACGCCTCCGCTTCGTGCGAGTGCCCGAAGCTGCTCGTCGGTCAGGTTGCGCGGGTGGCGGCGCAGCGCGGCGACGCAGGAGTGGCTCGCGATCGGTGGCTGCCGGGTCATCTCGAGCACGTCGTCGAACGTCGCTGGCGATGCATGCGAGAGGTCGACGATCATGCCCAGGCGGTTCATTTCGGCGACACGCTCGCGACCGAGGGGCGACAAGCCGCCGTGCAAGCGATCGTTCGCGGCCGGCTGGCAGCCGTCCGCCCAGTCGTTCACCGGATTCCAGGTCAACGTAACGAGCCGCACTCCGCGTTCGTGGAATTCATGCAACCGATCGAGGTCTGGACCGACCATGTGAGCGCCCTCGATTCCGAGGAGCGCCCGAAGTGGGGATCGCTCGCCGGGCCGAGGAAGGTCGTCGCGCCGCCTGACGCGGCGCAGCAAGCTGCCGGCGCGATGTTCGAAGGCGTCGAAGAGATCCAGGGCACGGTCGGCTTCGGCGAGGTCGTCGGGCTTGCCTCGTCCTGGCTCCACGAAAACGGCGAAGACCTGGACATCGACTCCGGCTTCGACGAGGCGCGGCATGTCGGCGTGCCCGATGGAGAGGCGAGAGGTGAGGTCGCGTCCGTCTTCCGCGACCTTCCAGCGCATGTCGGCATGGGCATCGACGACGACGGCGTCGTGGTGGAGTTGGGACGATCGGTCGAGTCGTGAGTGGGGCGACATGGCTGCGCGATTATGCGCGGCGCACAGGGGCTGTAAAGCGTCGGGTGGGATCAGGGCTGCGCGTCGATTCGATGCGGCGCATCGTCGAAGTCTCGGACGGCGTGTTTTCCGGGGCTTTCGCGGCGACGAGGGCTCGGATATACTCGCCCGCACCGACCCCAGGAGCGAAGCGAGACTCGTGCGCCACATCCCCGAGACAAACCCGGACGAATCGGGCTTCGCTCGCGCGTGTGCGGCGGGCGACGCCGAAGCGCTGCGACGGTTTGCCCGCGACTACGGCGATCTCCTCGATGGACCGTATCACGCGCTCACGCGGAAGCTGAGATCCACCCTCCTGAGTGCCGACGATTTCGCCGGCCATGTGGCGAGGATCGCGGCGACCGACTTCCTGGCACTCGACGAGCGGGCGAGCCAGAGTCGGAGCCTTCGGTTCTTCGTGGCTCGCCTCGAGCTCGAGGATTTGGCGCTCGCGCTGTCGTGCTCCCTCGGGTGCCATGCCGCGTGGAAGCACCTCGAGCGCTCGTACGGAAGCTACGTCAAGGCACTGGTGGCTGCGGCCGCCAAGACTCCGAGCGACGGTGAAGAGATCTCGTCGAGCCTTCTCGGCGACCTGTTCCTCGCGCGACAGCGCACCGGCGGCGGCGGGCTCGCGGCATACCGCGGTCATGCGCGCCTATCGACGTGGCTTCGAGCGATCGTCCACTTCAAGGCAGCGGATTTCTACGACGCGCGACGGCGAACCAGCGCGCTCGCGTCGGCCAACCGCAACGGTGCACACGTTCACCCTCCGCGCAACGAGACCGTTCGCGAAGGCACCCCCGACGGGCTCGCCGATCGACGCGAGCGGCTCGAACGGCTCGAGCGAACGGCGACCCAGGTGATCCAGTCGCTCGGTCACGAGGACCGCTTCCTCGTCGAGGCGTACTACCTTCGCGGGGAGACCTTGCAGGAGATCGGAAGCGCGCGCGGCGTACACAAAGCTTCGGTGAGTCGGTGGATCACGCGCGTGCGGAAGCGGCTGATGGACGGCTTTCGGCGGTCGCTTGGTCCCGACGCTTTCGAGGAAACCGACGAGCAGTTCTGGATCGCCGTTGGACGAGAGTTCCAGCTGAAGATCGATCGATCGGTTGACGAGACCCGTGCCCGAGCGGCAAAGGAGCCCCCTCGTGGATGAGCGCGAAGTCGATCGACTTCTCGGGCATCTGCTCCGGGACGAAAGCCCGGAGGCTGCCGTGCGCGCGGGTTGCCTGGATGCCGAGCAGATCGCCGCATTCGTCGATGGCGCGCTGCTGGAGGAGGAGCGGCGACCGATCGAGGAACACGCGAATCGATGCGAAAGGTGCCGGACCGCACTCGACGCAATGCAACGTAGCCCCGTCGCGCGACGGCGGGGCGCCCCGCGCGTTGCGCTTTGGGCATCGCTTGCCGCCGCTGCGGCGATCCTCGTCGCGCTGTGGCTGGGCGATCCGTTCGGCTGGCGCGCGGATTCGGCATTCTCCGTGAGCGGTCCGGCGCTCGTGCTCGCAACGCGCGGCGACGTTCGCGACGGGGACCGCTTGCTCGCCTACGGAGACGAGGTTTCGCCCGGTGCGAGGCTTCGCCTCGCGCGCGGTGCCGCGGTCACTTTTCTCCTTCCCGATCGCGTGGTCAGCCGCGGGCCGGAGCCGCAAGTGACGGAGGTCGATGCACGGGTCGCATGGACGGGCGGAGCGGATCGAAGAGGAGCGCTGGATCTTCTCCGCAATTCCGTGCGTCGAGGCACGGAAGCCGGCACTCCTCTGCGGCTGATCTCCCCGATCGGTGCGATCTCCGAGCCGAAGCCGACGTTTCGCTGGGAGGGCGGCGGCCCTTCGCCGTCCATCTTGGTGCGCGTCGGGTCGAGGACTTGGCCGAGAGGCGACGTCATGGGACGAGAACTGCCGTATCCGTCGGAGCTGCCTCCGCTCCAAGTCGGTGAGTCCAACCTGTGGCAGGTCGACGCGGGAGCGGAAACGGCGACGGCAACGTTCCGCTTGATCGAGCCGAGCGAGACGGAACGCCTCCAATCGACCCTTCGACGCGGCATCGACGCCATTCGCAAGACGGCTGTCGGTGCTGCGAGCGACCGAGGTCGAAGTGTCTTCATGATCGAGCTACTGAGAAGCGCCGAGCGGTTCGAGGAGGCCGATGCCGAGGCCAAAGCGGCGTCCGAGCGATTCCCCGACGAGCGCCTCGTTCTCGAAGAGTGGGCATTCGTGCGACGCGACATGGGAGATGACTCCTTTGCAAAGGTGCTGGCCGAGCGTGCCGCCGCGTGCCGCCGCTGACGATCGGACACGCGTCATCCCGACACGCGTCACTTTGCCCTTGAAGTGCGAGGTCGAGCCGGCTATTCTTCGCAACGTTCACCTGACGGAAAGAGGGCAGACAATTTAGGTTCGCTTCGCGAACGAAACCCTGCGTTCGATGGAATCGGATGGTTTCGGTGGCGATGGAGCGAACGTCCTCGTGGCCTACCTGGGATAGACTTCCACTGCGAGGCATTCCTCTCGTGCTCACGCCCGATCTGCGGTCGGGGTTCGTGATGCCGAATGCGTGCGCGGTCTCGCGTCGAGCCTTCGCCAATGACCCGTTTCGATGTCCGGGCGCAATCATCGTTGTTCTTCACCTTGGAAAAGGGGGTCGCGAATGAGGAGTCGTAACGGTTCGATCGTGACGATCGTGTGGGGGCTTGCCGTCGCGGCGATCTTGGCAGTGCCGATCGCGCGGGCGAGCGATCCGTTGATACCGAACCAACCCAACGTCCCGAGCGCTTCCGCGCCGTCGAATCTGCGGCAGGCATGGGACGCGTTTCGCGCTCGATATGGAGAGGACTGGACCGTCGAGTGGGACTTTGCGGCTCGCGCGCCGGCGAGACTCTACGGTCCCGGCATCGACATGACCGATCAGCCGCTCGACGCCGCGCTGGTCGACGGCTTAGCACGATCGTTCCTCGACGAGAACAGCGGCCTCGTTCGCCTCGACGGGCTCGAGATCCGCGGCGCCGCGTCGCTTCACGGCAGCACGTGGTACCTGAACTATGGGTTCACGCGACAAGGCGTGCCGATCGACGAGGCGTCGCGAATCGACTTCCGGTTCAAGCCGAACGGCGTGCTCGCCATGTTCGCGACCTATCACCTCCCGCGAACGTTCGAGCAGCCGCTCGAAGCCGACATTCCGGCGGACGCCGCGATTCGCCTCGCCGAGGCAACGTTGCCGACGGCAGGTGGACCCTACGTCGTTCGCGCCGAGCCGCTGCTTCAGATTCGCGTCAACAAGGCTGCGGTGGGGCAGCTCGCCTGGCGTTTCGAGCTCCGGAACAACCGCGGCGACCTTCCGATCGCACGCGATTTCTCCGTTCACGCGATCGGCGATGGCGAGATTCTCGAATCGCGCAATCGGATCTTCGAGGTCGACGTGACGGGCAACGTTCAGGCCAACACCCACAACGGCGATCCGGCCACGCCGGTCGTTCCGCACAATCTCGCTCGCGTCGGAGTTTCCATCGTCGGAGGCGCCTCTACGTTCACGGATGCCGGCGGCAACTTCACGATTCCGAACGCGGGCACGGCGCCGGTCACCGTCCGCGTCGGTACGACGACGACGGCCTACTCGGGCTCGTTCGCCATGACCGCGAACCAGGCGGGGGCCAACGATTTGTTCACGACCTCCGCGACACCGGGAACGCCGCTGAACGTCGTCTTGAATGGGACTCCGTCCGAGCTGACCAATGCTCAGGCCGATGGCTATCTACAGACGACCATCGGTCATGACTATGTCAGCGGCATCATCGGTGAAACGTTCGGTTTGGGCCGCTCGTTCCAGGTGAACGTCAACCTGGCGCAGACGTGCAACGCGTTCTACGACGGAACGTCGACGAACTTCTACCGAGCGGGTGGCGGCTGCAACAACACGGCGTACGACTCGGTGTGTCGACACGAGTACGGCCACGCCGTCGACGACGGAATTCAAGGGATCACGGACGGAGCGCTGAGCGAGGGAGTCGCCGATACGATCTCGATGTTCAGCCTCAACGATGGAATCGTCGGCCGCAACTTCTTCACGAACGGCAACATCATTCGCGACGGCAACAACACGCGGCAGTGGCCGGCGAGCGAATGCAGCGGCGAGGTTCACTGCGTCGGCGAAGTCTTCATGGGCTTCACGTGGCAGGCGCGACAGCAGTTGATCGCCGCACTCGGTGCCGGCGTGGGGACTGCGCGCGCCGAGCAGGTGGTTCTCAACGCGCTCTTCGGAAACGGGCCGGACATCCCGAACCAGGTGGCCGACATCTACGTCCAGGATGACGACGACGGGAACTTGAACAATGGCGTCCCGGACCAGATGCAGCTCGATGCCGCGGCGGACGCTCACAACTTGCCGCACCCGTCTCCTGTGTTCATCACGATCACACACACGGCGCTTCCGGCGACGACGACCAACAGTTCGGTTCCGTACACGGTCGTCGCGACGATCTCGTCCACGGCGGGCTCGATCACGAGCGCTTCGCTGCTCTATTCGTCGAACAACGGACCGTTTCAGACCGTGGCGATGTCGCCGAACGGAAACCCGAACGGGTTCTCGGGAGCCATTCCTGCGCAGCCGTGCGGGACGGCGGTTGCCTACTACATTTCGGCGAACGACAGTGGCGGCCACGTCGCGACGTTGCCGCGAGGCGCTCCGGGCTCGTCGTTCCATTTCGACGTCGGCATTCGAAATCGCATCGTGTTCGATGACTTCGAGGCCGCAGGCGACGGCGGGTGGACGCACGGCCTGAACGGTACCGGCCAAGACGACTGGCAGCACGGCGCCCCGAACCAGCAGGGCACCAACGCGTTGGACCCGTCGGTGGCCTTCTCCGGCACGAGCGTCTGGGGCAACGACCTCAACCCGCCGGGGTTCAACGGCAACTATCGAGACAACACGTCGAACTTCCTCACGTCGCCGACGTTCAACATGACCGGACAGGCGGGGCTCCACCTCGTCTATGCGCGGTGGCTGACCGTTGAGGACGGCTTCTACGATCACGCGCGCATCAAGGTAAACGGGACGGTCGTTTGGGAGAACCCGCCCGGCCCGCCGCCTCACAGCACTCATCTGCTGGACACGTCTTGGGTGTTGCACGACGTGAACATCTCGGCGCTCGCCGACAATCAGCCGAGCGTCGTCGTTCAGTACACGCTCGACAGCGACGGGGGACTGAACTTCGGCGGCTGGAACATCGACGATTTCTCGATCGTCTCGGCGTCGAACAACCCGTCCATCTCGGTCAGTTCCAGCAACAACAACCCTGCGATCGGCAGCCCCGTGACGTTCACGTTCACCGGTACGCCGAGCCAGCAAGTTTTCCTCGTCGTGTCGAATCAGACGGGGACCGATTCATTCCAGGTTCCCAATGGGCCGCTCGTCCCAACGCTTCTCAGGGCGCCGCGGCAGCGTTTGACGACGAATTTGAATTCTGCGGGAACCGTCATGATCACTCGAAACGCGCCGAACAACCCAGCTCTGCACAACCGCACCTTCTTCTATCAGGCGATCATCAACGCGTGCAGCGGACTCGCGAGCACGCGCGGACAGCTCACGATTCAGTAAGAGACTTCGTTCGAAGCCGCATTCAACATCCCCTCCCGGAGCGATCCGGGAGGGGATTCTTCATGTGTGAGGAGTCCGACTGTCGGCGATTCGGTTATTCGGAACTACGTAGCGACGGTCGGGGAATTGGCGGGCGCGGCGGTCCGGAGGTCGACGATGCGTCGCTCCTTCAAGTTCGTTTCCATGCCGAGGCGCTCGAGCATGTCACCGAGCGGGTGGAACTCGATGCGGTTCACGCTCAGCTCCGTGCGCTGAAGGATGTGGCGGTGCAGCGAGGCCTCGATCTCGCGGTCGTTGGCGCCCAACCTGGGCGCCACGCAAACGACGACCTCGTCGACCTCGAAGGGATCGTCGTTCCGCTTCTTCAAGACGATCTGCCACTCCTCGACGCCGGGCTCGTCGGCAATGACGGCGGCGAGCTGATCGAGGTTGACGAGCGTACCCTTGATCTTGCTCAGTCGCAGGTCCTTCACGCTGCTGCGACGCGACAGTCGCGACGACAGTCGAGGGACCGTTCGCCGGCAGGCGGGGCACGGCTCACTGACGATTCCGTCCTCGAGAACGTCGCCGGTGCGGTAGCGCAAGACGACGCTGCCGCGGCCGTCGATCGTCGTGTAGACCAGCTCGCCGGGCTCGCCGTCGGGCACGAGTTCGCCGGTATCCGGGTTCACGCACTCGAAGATGCCGACGTCGGGATAGGTGTGGAATCCGGACGGCTTCTCGCACGGACACTCGGACCAGCAGACTCGCGCCTCGGTGAAACCGAGAACCGAAAGCACGGTCGGCGCCGTCGCTCCCATCCCGATCAAGAGCTCGATCATCCGCGATCGCATTTCCGGCGTGGCTCGATCGCCACCGAGCACGATTCGCTTGACGGTGGGGAAGCGAACGCCCGCCTCGCGCGCCTCGCGAAGCACGTGATACACGTAGCCCGGAATGCCCACGATCATCGTCGGCCGGATCTTCGAGATCGAGTCGATGATTCGCTCCGTGCCCATGGCCTTTCCGCCGCCGGTGTTGAGCACCAACAGGCCTCGCGCGAATCCACAGTACGCGACTTGCCAAAAGGCGAGATGCGGCGCATACGGGAACAAGCTCACGCCTCGGTCCTGCTGAGCATCGACGCCGAGCACGTCGAGAAGCCGCCCGCCGACCTCCTTCAAGATCTCGAGGTCGTACAGCGTGAGTGCAAACGGCATCGGCGCAGCCGATCGACCCGTGGTGAAGAGCAGAGACGTCGGCCGGTATTCGCGCCCGAGAGACTCGACGATTCGCCGGCTGCCGTGGAAGAACCGCGTCGTCGCGAGCCGCAGCTGGAACGCGAGCGGAGAGTGCTTTTTGATCGACGCCGCATCCGGCTGGAGCACGAGCTTTCGAGCGCCGGACGGATCCTGCTCGGTCGGCACGAGATCCGCCTTCGACGTGAACGGAATCCGCCGAAGATCGTCGAGCGTGCGGATGGAACGAGGGGTGATCCGATGCCGATCGAACAACTCACGGTAGTAGGGGCTGAACGGATAGACCTGGGTCGTCAGGAATTCGCGAAGTTTGCGAGCTTGCAGTTGCCGCTGTTGCTCCAGCGACAGTCGATCCCAATTCCTGGCGAGGTTTCGCTCGATCATTTCACCGACGCCGGTTTCGAAGTGTGCAGCGTTGCGAGTCGGGCGAACCCATTCTAGCCTACCGATCAATTGGCCGTCGCCGCGTCAGCCGTGAACTTCTCCGACTATCGACCCACAGCACGGCCGGAGTTGAGGCGCGATCGGTTCGAGTTGCGACGCTCCAACGGCCGATACAAACCCGTTCCCGGGGAATGAGAAACGATCGCGGCAGATCGGAGGGCAGCGGTGGACGTACCGGTGGTCGTTCTGGGTGGCGTGCGCACCCCATTCGCTAAGGCCGGCTCGGCGCTGAGGCACGTGGCGCCGCTCGACCTCGCACGATTCGTCCTTCGCGAAACTCTCGACCGAGCGGCATTCGACCCCGACCTCGTCGACGAGGTCATCATGGGGACGGGCGCGCCCCCGGCGGAAGCACCGAACATCGCCCGCTCGGCCGCGATTCTCGCCGGGGTGCCGGAGCGCGTGCCCGCCTACACCGTGCAGCGAAACTGCGCGTCGGGCATGGAGGCGATCGCGCAAGCGGCAGATCTGATCGCGTCGGGACGCGCGCGGGCCGTGCTCGCGGGAGGCGTCGAATCGATGAGCCGAATCCCGATCTACTTCCCGGACGCCACGTCGGATCTCCTCGTGAGGCTCGCCCGTGCGCGGAACGCTGCGGGGAAGGCACGTGCCGTGCTCGCCTTTCGACCGCGTCATTTCAAGCCGACGCCCGCGCTCTTGCTCGGTCTTCGGGATCCGAACTGCGGCTTGTCGATGGGTGAAACCGCGGAACGCCTCGCGCAGGAGTTCGGGATCACGCGCGAAGAGCAGGACCGGTTCTCGCTCGAGAGTCATCGACGCGCGATCGCGGCGCGCAAGGCTGGCCGTCTCCGCGACGAGACGATGCCGCTCTACCCCCCGGGGCGCGAGACGGAACCCGTGGTCGACGACGTCGGCCCGCGCGAGGACACGAGCCTCGACGCGCTCGCGCGACTGAAGCCGGTCTATGCACGCGCTCTCGGCACGGTGACCGCGGGGAACTCGAGCCCGATCACCGACGGCGCAGCCGCGATTCTCCTTGCGCGCGAGGACCTGGCGCGTGCGCTCGGCATCCGGCCGCTCGGGCGAATCCTCGCGCACGCCGAGGCGGGACTCGCGCCCAGCCGCATGGGGCTGGGGCCGGCGTTCGCGACGGCGCGCTTGCTGGAGCGCGCGGGACTTCGCATTTCAGATTTCGCGCGCATCGAGATCAACGAGGCATTTGCCGCACAGGTGCTTGCCGTCATGAAGGCATTCGCGTCGCAGAGCTTCGCCGAGCGCGAGCTCGGACGCAGCGAAGCCCTCGGCGAGATCGCGCCCGATCGCCTGAACCCGAACGGCGGTGCGATCGCGCTCGGCCATCCGATCGGCGCCAGCGGCGCACGCCTCGTCCTCACGCTGCTTCACGAGCTCGGCCGCACGGGCGGCGGTCGCGGTCTCGCGACCCTGTGCGTCGGGGGCGGGCAAGGGAGCGCAATCGCCGTGGAAGGGAGCGTGCGATGAGTGAAATCCTGATGAAGCCGCTGACCGATCGAGGCGTCGCATACCTCCTCTTCGATTCGCCGAATCGTTCGGTGAACGTCCTGTCGCAGACCGCGATGGTCGAGCTGGAGCGTGCGGTGGACGAGATCTCGCGCAATCGCGACGTCCGCGCTCTCGTGATCGGGAGCGCCAAAGAAGGCACGTTCATCGCCGGCGCCGACGTGAACGCCATCGGCGCGTTGACGGACGCGACGGCGGCGCGCGAGGCGTCGCGGCGCGGCCAGGCCATCTACGGCAAGATCGCGGCGCTCCCCATTCCCACCGTCGCGGCGATCAACGGAATTTGCCTCGGCGGCGGAACCGAGCTCGCGCTCGCGTGCCGCTATCGCATCGCCGCGGACGACGAGCGCGTTTCGATCGGGCTGCCGGAGGTGAATCTCGGGATCCTGCCGGCGTGGGGCGGATGCACGCGGCTTCCGCGATTGATCGGCATCGAAGCGGCGCTTCCGATGATCCTCACGGGCGCGCCCGCAACCGCACGTCGCGCGCTCAAGATCGGGCTCGTCGATGCGCTCGCGGCTCCCGCGGGATTGCTGCACGCGGCGGCGCAGCTGGCGATCGAGGGGATGCCGCCGCGACGCCTCCGCCGCTCGTTTCTCGTCGGACTTCCCGGCGGCCCTGCGTTGATCTTCCGGACGGCCAAGAAGCGCGTGCTCGCGAAGACGCATGGACAGTACCCGGCGCCGATCGAGGCGCTCGACGTCGTGCGCCGTGGTTTCGCGTCGACCGAGGCGGAGTCGCTCGAGATGGAGGGCGAGGCCTTCGCGCGGCTCGTCACGGGCGACGTCGCTCGTCGGCTCGTTGGCCTCTTCTTCCAGATGGAATCGAACAAGCGGAGCGTGGAGGAGCCGGCGTCGCCCACGAAGCGCGGCGCGGTCGTCGGAGCGGGCGTGATGGGCGCAGGCATTGCGACCTTGCTCGTTCGCAAGGGCATTCCCGTTCGCTTGCGCGACGTGGCGCACGATCGCGTGGGTGCCGGGCTCGCGCGCATTCGCGAAGCGATCGACGAGCGGCGACGCAAGGGCGATCTCACGGACGCCGCCGCACGCTCGCGCCGCGCTCTCGCGTCGGGAACGGTCGACTGGATCGGATTCGGCAACGTCGATTTTGCCATCGAGGCGGCGCTCGAGGACCTCGCCATCAAGCGTGCGATCGTGAAGGATCTCGAGGCGTGTCTTCCGCCGTCGGCGATCATCGCGACGAATACGTCGTCGCTCTCCGTCGCGGCGATCGCGGAGGGTGCGTCGCGGCCGGAAAACATCGTGGGCCTGCACTTCTTCAATCCGGTCGACAAGATGCCGCTCGTCGAGGTCGTATTGGCGCCGCGGACGTCGAACGAGGCCGCGACGAAGGCGTTCGCTCTCGCGAAGCGGCTCGGCAAGACGCCGATTCCCGTGCGCGATTCGCCGGGCTTCCTCGTGAACCGGCTGCTCTTCGCGTACGTGGGCGAGGCGATTGCGATGTACGAGGAGGGCACGACCGCGAGCGAGATCGACGCGGCGATGCAAGGCTACGGCTGGGCGATGGGGCCGTTTCGAATGCTCGACGAGGTCGGGCTCGACGTTGCGCTGGCCGTCGCGCGCATCCTCGCGAAGGCATTTCCGGCGACGGCCGGCTCGCCGCGCCTCATCGAAGCGATGGTGCAGGCGGGCAAGCTCGGCAAGAAGTCACGGGGCGGATTCTACGGCCGCAATCGAAAAGAGGACGCGTCCGTGCGCGGGTTGGCGTCGTCGAGCCGCGAGTCGGCCGGAACGGTGTCGCGCGAGGAGATCGTCGAGCGGCTCACCCTTCCGCTCCTCAATGAAGCAGCGCGTGCGCTCGAGGAAGGCGTCGTCAATTCGGCGTCACGCATCGACCTTGCCATGGTTCTCGGCGCCGGCTTTCCGCCGTTCCGCGGCGGACCGATGGCGCTTGCCGACGATTGGGGAGCCGCAGCGGTCGTCGAAAAGCTGCGCGCTCGCGCCGAGCGCATCGGTACACGCTTTCACCCGGCGGCGCTCCTCGTGCGGATGGCGACCTTGTGGGAGAGGTTTCACGGCGGCGGTACGCAGTCGCACGGTGCCCCAGCCACGGCCGGCTAGGGTCCGTCGCGAAATAACGTGTGCGTATTGCAGAGGGGTTTTCGCGCGAGGCGAGGCGCGGGGGTACCCGCGGCACGACGTGCCGTGGGTCGCGCGGCGACCTGGAGGGTCGTGACGAGGAGCAACGACGCCGAGAGACCCGCGTCAGCGGGCTCGCGGCCGATCGCCGCAGGCGATCGGCGTTGCGCGATAAGACCCGGCAAGACGCCGCGAGACTCAAAGCGCGACAGCAATTTGACTCGGTCATTTCGTGACGGGCCCTCAGTCGCGCGTTCGCCAGCAGCGCGGCTCGACTCCGGTCGGCGACACGATCCCGACGTCGAGTCCCGTCGTCCGGGGTCTGACCCCATTAGCCGAGAGCGCGAGGATCGAGCCGCCGAAGCCGGCACCGGTCATGCGCGCCGCGACGGCTCCTTCTGCTCGAGCGCGCGCGACGCGTTCGTCCAGCTCCGGGCACGAGACTTCGTAGAGGTCGCGTAGGCTCGCATGCGACTCGGCAAAGAGCCGGCCGATCGTTGTGACGTCACAGCGGCGAAGCGCGCGCTCGCACGCCACGACCCGCTCGTTTTCTGCGATGACGTGACGCGCCCGGCGTCGCGCAACATCGTCGAGTGTCGCTTCCTCGATCTCCTCGATCGACACGTCTCTGAGCGCCCGGACTTCCGGATGCCGTGCTCGAACGGCGGCGACGGCGCGTTCGCACTCCGCGCGACGCTGGTTGTACTCGGATTTCGCGAGCGCGCGCACGACGCCCGAGTGCAGCACCTGCCAGTCGAATCCGTCGATCCGTGCCGGCACTTCCTCGCCGACCATCGCGCGACAGTCGATCTTCAAAGCACATCCGTCGCGCCCGTGGGCGATGACGAACGGATCCATGATCCCGCATTGCACTCCGACGAAGCGGTTTTCGGCGGCCTGCGCGACGAGCGCGACGTCCAGCGGCGCGATCTCGGCTCCCGCGAGCCGGGCAAAAAACAGCGTGAGCGCGACGTCGAGCGCTGCGGACGACGAGAGGCCGGAGCCGCGCGGCAAGTTCGAGGCGATCACCGCTTCGAACGGCGGCGGCTCGATGCCGCGGTCGCCCAACGCCTGAAGCACTCCGATCGCGTAATCCACGAAGGATCCCTCGGCAACGGTGCGCGTGACGTCGACCTCGCGCATCTCGCCGAGGTCCGCTGCGACCAACCGACTCCGCTTCTCGTGGATCGTCGGCGATCCGGCGACGACGACGAAGCGATCGATTGCCATGGGAAGTACGAAACCTTCGTTGTAGTCGGTGTGTTCGCCGATGAGGTTCACGCGACCGGGCGCGCGCGCGATCCACTCGGGCTCGCGGCCGAACGAGCGCTCGAAGACGTCATGGGCTCGACGAACACACGCGTGACTCACGCAATCTTTCTCTCTCGACGTCGTCGTGAAACTTGACTTTCACACGGCGCATCGCTTATGTTTCTGGCCGAGAAGGAAAGGGAAGGGCATGCGGGCCGGCGCGGCCCAGTCTTCCCCGTGCGCACCAATCGCGTGTGCGCTCTTCGGATGCCGAACGGTCTGACGCGGCGCTGCTCCGATCCCTGGTCCCGGGGAGCGGAGGCCGATCGGCACCGAGAGTTCAGGTGTCCGCCGCGAGGAATGAGGAGTCGCGCTTCCTCATTCCGCTCCACGCCCGAGGAGGCCTGCACCATGGAAACCACCACCAAGATCAGCATCAAGTGCGCAGAGTGCGGCGCGAAGTACAACATCCCCGAGAACTATGGCAGCCGAAAGATCCAGTGCCGCAAGTGCGGCAAGCTGATCTTCATCAAGGGTGAAGAGCAGTCGGTTCGTCGCGCTTCGGCGCCGCGACCCGCGCCGACCGTGGCGATCGCGCCCGAGACCAAGCACTCGAAGATGGCCCTGATCGTTCCGCTCGTCGCATTGTTGGCGTCGCTTGCCGTGATCGTCGTCGTTCTCAAGATGTTCCTGCTGAAGTAAGGCCCGCTTCCGCGACGTCGATCGTTCGGCGAGACTCGAGCAGTCCGAGATCGAATGCGCGATCTCGAAAGGCTTCGATTCCAGACATCTCGTCAGCGCCGAGATCGAACCGGATCGCCTCTCGCAGATAAGATCGAAGCTCGACGGCCGCAATCCCAAGCGATGTCGAATGAGCGTCCGCGATGGCGTCGATCTCGCCGATCCCCCGTGCCTTCGCTTCCAGCAAGAGCCGAGTCAGTTGCGTTTCGTCGGCGTGCGGGCGAATCGCGAACACGGCGTACACGAATGGAAGCCCCGTCAGCTTCTGCCATTCGTCCCCGAGGTCGAGCCGCGGAACGACGCTCTTCGCAGCGGCCTGCATTGCGGGGTCTCCGATGAGCAGCACCGCGTCGGTTTCGCGATCGAGCGCCGCGAAATCCGGCGGCACGTCGGCATAGATCGGCTCGAGCCCGTAGCGTCTCTCGAGGATCACGCGAACGAGCGCCGCCGACGAGAGGCTCGACTGATCCACCGCCACTCGTCGGACTCGGTCGACGGGCACTCGGTGAAAGAGGAGCACGGATCGCACGGGTCCGCGAGACGCGATCGCGATGCCCGGAACCGCGCGGTACGAGGGCTGCCGCAGGAACTCGAACGTTGGAATCAACGCGACGTCGACGCGGCCTTCGGCGAGCAGCGCCGACAACGGCCGCGGCGGCATGAGGTGAAGCTCGACGTCGGATCGAGCCGCAAGCGACGTGATCAACGGTTTCGCGTTGAGATACGGCACCGAACCGATGCGATGGACGGTGGGCACGGTGGCTGGGTCTCCTTGACAGGTGATCGGAGGCGGCTAGTATAGGCCGGCAATTGCCTCCGTTCAATCGAAGGAGAAGCTGGGCTGGGCAGCTCGGCACCGTCCATGATCGGCGCTCTACTCGCCGCAATCGACACATCCGAGTTCGGCGCGAAGGTCTCCGACTACGCCGTCTTCGTCGCGCGCGTCTTCGGCTCGCACGTTCATGCACTCTCGGTGATCGAGACGAAAAAGATCGAAGGGCCTCTCCTTCGCGATTACCTCGCCACCGTTGGACTCGAGCCCGGACTCGAATACAAGGACAAGGTCACTCGCTTCCTGGAGGCCAAGGCGCGCGCGATCCTCGCGGACCTCGAGGGTCGCTGCAAGGCGGCCGGCATTCCGTGCGATTGCGAAGTCACGCGCGGAATCGCGGCCCGGCTCATCCTCGAGCGCGGCCAACGCTGTGATTTGATCGTGATCGGGCAGAAGGGCGAGCACGGCGAGTGGCACGGTGAGTCCCTCGGGGGCTCGGTCCAAGGCGTCGTGCGGGCCAGCGCGCGGCCAATCTTGGTGACGCCGAAGAAATACCGCGACATCACGCGTGCCGTCGTCGCGTACGACGGGAGCCAACACTCGCGCCAGGCCCTGCAGCTTGCAGCCGAGATCGCGCGGCGTACGAATCTCCACTTCACGGTGCTCACCGTCGACGGCGGTCACGCGACCGAGGACGCGCTGCGGGCCGAGATCGCGACGAGGATCGGTCCGACCGTTCCAGCACACGAGGTCGCGGTGCGGTCCGGCGATCCGCATCGAGCCATACTGGACGTCGCCGAACGCCTGGACTGTCAGATGATCGTCATGGGCGCCTACGGACACAGCCGCATTCGCGAGCTCATCATTGGAAGCACGACGGAGCAGGTCCTGAGGAGCGCTCGCATCCCGGTACTCTTGACGCGCTGACTACGCGGAAGTGGCGCGAAGCTCGGGGATCGTGTCCGCGATGGTTTGTTCGCCGCGCGCCAGTACCTCGCGCGCGAGCGCGAGGTAGTCCTCGGCCCCACGCGAATCGGGCGCGTAATCGAAGATGTGCTTGCCGTGGCTCGGCGCTTCCGCGAGCTTCACGTTCGCCCGAATCGCCGTCGTGAAAACACGCTCTCCGAAGTGTGCGCGGAGCTCGGCGAGCACTTCCTGGCTGAGATTCGTCCGCGAGTCGAACAGGCAGGGCAGGAGCCCGAGGAGTCGAAGGGTGGGATTGAGTCGTCGCCTCACGAGCCGAAGCACATCGAGGAGCTTCGACATGCCCTGGAGCGCGAAGAACTGCGTCTGAACGGGGACGATCACCTCCGCCGTGGCCGTCAGCGCGTTGACCGAGAGAAGACCGAGCGAGGGCGGACAGTCGACGATCACGAAGTCGTACGCCCCTGCGGGCGGCGGTTCGGGCGTCGCGCTCTCGGTGACGGCGCCCGGCGCGGGTGCGATTGGCGGGGCCTCGCGCGCAAGCGAACGCGCGTCGACGTCGCGCAGCGCTTCGCGAAGAACCGTCTCGCGCCCCATCATGCTCGCCAGCTCGAGCTCCGCGCCGGAGAGGTCGATGTGCGAAGGAACGACGTCGAGATTCGGATTCGACGTCTTCACGACGACGTCGGCGATCGTCGCCTCGCCGCGCAGCACGTCGTAAACCGACTTCTTGATGTGGAAGATGTCCACGCTCAAGTGAACGCTCAAGTTTGCTTGCGGGTCCGCGTCGATCAACAACACTCGCGAACCGACGTTGGCGAGCGCGGCGCCCAGGTTGACGGCCGTCGTGGTCTTTCCGACGCCGCCTTTCTGGTTGATGACTGCGAGCCGCCTCATGGGAATCTCCAAGGAGTTGCCGCCCGGGCGGCATGATAGGGGTGCGCAACGGGCAAGTCAACGCGACGACGAGGCGCCCGGAGGCGTTCGATTGCGCGGATTTCGGCCTTCGGCTATATTTTGTTTTGCCCCATCGAAAGAACGGGAACTGGCACCCGAAGCCCGGGTTGACGCAGCGGCCCACATTGCCGAACATTGATAGCGCTCTCTGGGGTCTGCGGTCGGCCTGCCGCGACCGAGCGAGAGAAAGAGGCGACGTCCCTTGGAAGCCCGGCCCCTGAGTTATTCCGTCGGCCTCGGCCTCACGAACGAGTGCAACTTATCGTGCGGCCATTGCTATCGGCCCGGCGGCGACGTGCAACGACTCGAGCTCGCGGACGTGGATGCAATTTGCGACGCGGTGCCGGTCCATTCCGTGAACCTCGGCACCGGCGAAAACGGCCTTCACCCTCGATTCGAGGAGATCGTGCGATCCCTGCTCGCACGCCGCCTCCGGGTCAGCCTGACGAGCAACGGATACACGCTGTTGCACATGCCCGACGAGTTGCTCCGTCAGCTGCACGACGTCGAGGTGTCGATCGACTTTCCGACGGCCGAGGAGCAGGACGCCTTCCGCGGCGCCGGCTCCTTCGACACGGTCACGGGCGCGATCGCGAGATGCCGCAGACTCGGACTTCCTGTGACGGTCATCGCCGTGATGATGAACACGAACTATCGCAAGCTCGCGGACATCGCGCGGCTTGCCGCGCAATTCGGCGCGCGATTCCGGTTCAACGTCTACCAGCCGGTCAACACCGACAAGTACTCGCTCTCCTACGAGCAGTTCTGGGACGGCTTCCGCTCGATTCTCTCGCAGACCTACCTCGTTTCGTGCACGGAGCCGTTGGTTGCCGCGGTGCTCGGGCTCCGGACGGTGCACGGCTCGCCGTGCGGCGGCACGAGCCTGCGTCTCACGCCCGGCAAGCGCGTGATGCCGTGCGTGTACTGGCCCGACGGAACCTTGGCGCTCGGGGATCTTCGCGCCGTCGGCCCGAACGTCGTCGAGAGCGAGCCGTTCCGGCTCTCGCGAACGCTTCCGGAAGCCTGCACGCGGTGCGAGCTCGTCGCGATCTGCCGCGGCGGCTGTGCGAGTCGGCGTGCCATCACCGGCAGCATCGAAGACCCCGATCCGTTCTGTCCGATCGTGCGCGGAGAGCTGCTCGATCTGCCGCTTCGACGGCGCGAGGGTGCGGCCGCAGTCGAGCTCCTGCACGCCAAGAACTACTGCACCACGATCGTGGATGCCGCGCCGTGAACGTTTCAACGGTCGCCCGCGAGGTGCGCGGTGAGCTGGCGCCGGCGCTTCCGACCTGCATCTACTTCGAAGTCACCAACCGTTGCAATCTTCCCTGTCGCACGTGCCTTCGGACGTTTCACACCGTCGAGCCTGCGGCAGACCTCTCGCTCGCCGAGATTCGGCGCGTCGCGGATCAAGTGCCATCGCTTCGCCGCGCGGTGCTTCAAGGAATCGGCGAGCCGCTGCTCAACCGCGAGCTGCCGGAAATCGTCGCCGACCTCGCGGGCCGCGGCGTTTCGGTCGTGTTCAACACGAACGGGACGCTTCTGTCGCCGGAGTGGGCGGATCGATTGATCGACGGCGGACTCGACGAACTCCGCGTGTCGCTCGACGCCGCGCACCCCGAAACGTTCGAGGCGATTCGCGGCGCAGACTTGTTGCCGCAGATCGTCGAGCGCGTGCGGCAGTTCATCGCTCGCCGGCGCGAGCGTGGCTCGTCGAAGCCGCGAGTGGCTCTGTGGTTGATCGGACTTCGTGCCAACGTCGCCGAGCTCCCGGAGCTCGTCGACATCGCGGCGGATGTCGGCGCCGAGGAGGTCTATCTGCATCGCGTCACGTTCCGCGAGGGCGATGACGCGTTCGGCGTCGCGAGCCGCGGGGAATCGGCGTTCGTCGCGTACGACTCCGAGGAGGAGCACGCGCTCGTCGAGGCGAGGACCCGCGCTGCCGCGAAGGGTATCGCGTTTCGCGGCTCGGGCGCGATGGATCCGGTCGCGTGCTACGGCGAGCGAACGTCGTCGGATCGTCCGTGGTCGGCGTGCCAGCGTCCGTGGACGCTCCTCTACGTGACCGCGAACGGGAATCTCCTTCCGTGCTGCATCGCACCCTTCGTCGATCCGAACTACCGCGAGATCACGCTCGGAAACGTCCGCGAGACGTCGATCGCGGACCTCTGGAACGGAGCCGGTTACCGAACGTTTCGTCGCCGATTCCTTTCGCCCGATCCCGTGAACTGCTGCCGTGGTTGCGGCACGAACTGGAGCCTGTGACGCGATGATCGCCAGTGCGAGTCGAGGGACGCGGGCCGACATCGTCTTCGTGAATCCGCCGGTCACGCTTGCCGAGCGCTACGGCAAGTTCAAGACGGCTGGCTCATGTCTGCCGCAGCTCGGGTACGCCTATCTCGCGGCGACCTTGCGTTCGCGCGGCATCGTTCCCGCGATCGTCGACGCGCCCGCCGAGGAGATCGACGACGACGAAGTGATTCGCCGCGTGCGCGAATCGGGCGCGCGCGTCGTTGGGTTGACCGCGACGACGATGTCGGTGTGCGCGGCGGCACGCGTCGCCCGTCGCGTGAAGGCGGAGTTGCCCGGCGTGATCACGATCCTCGGCGGCACGCACATGACGGCCGCGCCGGTCGAGACCCTCGAGCGCTTCACGGAGTTCGACTTCGGCGCCGTCGGCGAGGCCGATTGGACGATCGTCGAGGTGATGGAAGCGCTGCTCGGCGGCGACGGGCGCGCGCTCGATCGCGTCGTCGGTCTCCACCTGCGACGCGATGGTGCGATCGTCGACACCGGCCCGCGGCCCGGCGTACAGGACATGGACGCGCTTCCGATGCCGGCCTTCGATCTCATGCCCGACATCGCGACGCACTACCGCCCGGCGCCGAAC
>JACOTG010000219.1 GCA_016178505.1 Planctomycetota bacterium | reverse complement strand
GTCCAACTGATTTTCCGACGCTCGGGTCGATAGGTCATGCACTGTCGCCGCTCGCCGGCCGAAACTTCATCGAAGGAGAACCGTCATGAGAACGATCCGCGATTGGGCGCGGCTGCTCGCCTTGCTCGGCACGTCGTTGATTGCTTCGTTCATTCTCAGCGCGTGCGAGGGGAAGAGCGGCGCGGACGGACAATCGGCCACGTTGCCGGTGGCGCCGACTCCGACGGAACTCAATCGTCAAGACGACGCACCCGGAGTCGTTCTCTCGGTCGTTTCGATCACCGGTGGGCGTGGCCCGAACGGGTCGTTTGCGGTGGGAGATTCGGTCACCGTGACGTTCACGGTGAAGAAGTCCGACGGCACGCCGTGGCAGATCGAGGAAATGGCTTCGAGCCTCGCCCTCGTCTCGGGCCCGACGTTCAACTATCAGCGTGTGATCGCGCAACAAAACGACGTGATCACCAAGTCCGAACTCGTGAGCCCCGGAACTTACCGATACGCGTTTGCCGATCGCATCCCCGCCGCTTATCCGACGCAGCTCAACCACACCGACTCGTCGGGTCTGGCCGAGGGCGAGTTGACGGGACAACCGCTCCTCGAAGGGACGTACACCGTCGGCATGACGCTCTATTGGCGCTACACCGTCGGCACCGGGTCTTTCCGCGACGCCGGAAACCTGACCGCGGACTTCGTGGTGGGCGGCGGTACGACGATCACCTCGCGAGACGTCGTCGGCCAAGCGAACTGCAACGCGTGCCATCGCGATCTTCGGGCGCACGGCGGATCGCGCAAGGAGGTGAAGCTGTGCGTGCTTTGCCACACCTCGGGCGCTCTCGACCGCAACGTGCCGCCCACGTCGATCGACTTCCGAGTGATGATCCATCGGATTCACGACGGCGAGCACCTGCCGTCCGTCCAAGGCGTCAGCACGAACTCCGACGGCACGCGAAACTACGCGGCGTCGCCGACTCCGTACACGATCGTCGGCGGCGGGAATCGGGGTTCCGATTTCTCGACGGTGGGCTTCCCGGTTTGGCCGAACCTCGCGTTTCCGATGCCGCGCGACTCCGGGTACTCGACCCTGTCGTCTGCGCAGAAGTTGCTCGAGGACACCATTCGGGAGGGAGTGACGGACTGCAACAAGTGCCATGGCGATCCCGACGGCGCGGGGCCGCTCGTGGCGCCGAGCCAAGGCGACATCGCCTTCGCGCAGCCGACGCGCCGCGCGTGCGGCTCGTGTCACGACGACGTGGTCTGGAGCTACCCGTACGTCGCGAACACGCAAACGATGCCGGCCAACGTCTCGAACGCGGCCTGCATTCTCTGCCATCCGTCGTCGGGGAATGCCCTGTCGGCGCGTGACGCGCACCGCCATCCGCTCACGGATCCAAACGTCAACCCCGGCCTCGACTTCGTGATCGAAAGCGTGGGCGAGGGTGGCACGAACAACGGCGACGGGGCCATCGACGTCGGCGAGAAGGTGCGGCTCCGGTTCTCCATTACCGACGACGCGGGCAACTCCGTTGCGCCGTCCAGCCTCTCCAGCATCACCGCCGTGATCTCGGGACCGATGCAGAACCGAAGCCTTCTCATCAACCCAACGATTCCGCTTGCGGCCCTCACGGGCAGCCAGCCGTTCGACATCAATGTTCCGCGCAGCGTCACGATGGAGTTCGTGGGCCGCTCGACCTCGACGCTTGGAGATACGTTCGCCACTCAGTTCTCGCCTCACTGGGTCGTTGGCGCCACGACGACCGTGCTCGTGCGAACCGGAACTGTTGGCGCGCCGGCGACGTTGATGGCCGGCGCGGAGGTGCTCGCCAACTTCGTGGACGTGACCGACCCGGGCACGTTGGCCCGCGACAACATCGTCGTGATCGATGAATCGACCTCCGCCGAGGAGTACCTCAAGATCGCGCTCGTCGACGGCGATCGAGTGTGGTTCACGACGCCCCTCCGGTTCTCCCACACGGTCGGCGCACTCGTACAAGGATTGGCCACCGCGACCAAGGTCGCCGGAACCGACTACACGTTGGATGCGGCGAATGGCGTGATCACCGAAGTGACCGAGTTCGGCGACGGCAGCGCGGTCCTCGTTTCCTACACGACCGACTTCGTGATGCCCGCGGTATACAACCCGCCACTCAACGACTCACCCGACCTCGATGAGAGCGTCGGCGAGTGGAAGGGGAAGTCGATTGTCGCCGGGACGTACTCGTTGGGGCTGTACGGCAGTCGATCGTTGACCGTCACCCGGTCGGGAGAAGCGACGACGTACACCGCCGGTGCGCCACCTGCCACGGAGACGTTCCGCGTGGGTTCGCCCGGCAAGCTCGATCCCTATCCATTCATCTCGTCGGGCGCGAACTGCAATTCGTGTCACAACGACGTCCTGTTCCACGGGGGCGCGCGCCGCGGCTTCGACACGTGCATCCTGTGTCACGGAATCTCGGGCTGCGAGGATCGGCCGCAATACACCGCCGCGAACGCGCCCGCGACGACCGGCGTGACCATCGATTTCCGTACGATGCTCCACAAGATCCACCGCGGTGAGGAGCTGGCAGCCGGCGCGAACTACGTCGTCGTCGGATTCGGCGCGTCGGCGTATCCCAACAACTTCACGCCGCACACCTACAACGAAGTCGTGTTCCCGAGTCTGCCGGGAGGGGTGGAGCAGTGCCGGATGTGTCACGGCGAAGACAACACCGCGTGGCACGAGCCGTCGGACCGCAGCCATCCGACCGAGCAGGGACGACCCGTTCAGGCGTGGCGCGCCGTGTGTGGATCGTGTCACGACGAAGACGCGGTGACCGCGCACATCCAAAGCCAGACCGCGCCGAGCGGCGCCGAGGCGTGTCCGGTGTGTCACGCGTCGGATGCGGAGTTCCCGGTCGAGCTGTTCCACAAGGCGCGCTGACGTCGAGGGACGTTGCGAAGGAACGGGCGCTGCTCTCCGTCGCGGCGCCGATAGAATGCCGACCGCATGGCGGAGCTCGTTCCTCAACCGATCGGTCGGCTTCTCTCGCGGATGTTGCGTGAGCTGGACGCCAACGGGTCGATCTTCGATCTGCCGGTGCGACGGTTCGTGCTCGGGGATGCGACGCGCGATCTGTCCGTTCGATTCCACGGGCAGCGCGCGTCGTCGCCGCTCGGGCCCGCGGCTGGCCCGCAGACGCAGCTCGCGCAGAACATCGTGCTGTCGTTCCTCGCGGGCGGGCGCATCTTCGAGCTGAAGACCGTCCAGATCCTCGACCGCCTGAAGATCCCGCGGCCGTGCATCGACATGCGAACCGTCGGCTACAACGTCGAGTGGTCGCAGGAACTCACGCTCGAGCAATCGCTCGAGGAGTACGTGAAGGCGACGATGCTCGTGCGGATCCTCGTCGAGAGCGGGCGGCTCGCGCTCGCGCCGGGGTTTCGCGACGTTGTGTGGGACTTGAGCGTCGGCTACGACCTCGCGGGCATCCAGAACGAGCGCGTGCAGGCGTTCATGCGCGGGATGCGCGATGCGACGCCGACGATCGATCGACTGCGCCGCGAGATCCCCGCCGGGTTCGCGCGCTATCGCGATCTCGACTTCGCGACGCGGCTCTCGAACACGCTGACCTTGTCCACGTTCCACGGCTGTCCGCCGCACGAGATCGAGCGGATCATGGCGTGGCTCATCGAATCGCTCGGCCTCGACGCGATCGTGAAGCTCAACCCGACGCTGCTGGGCCCCGACGAAACGCGGCGCATCGTCAACGACGTGCTCGGCTATCCGGATCGCGTGCCGCAAGTCGCGTTCGACCGCGACACGAAATGGGATCAGGCTGTTGCGTTCGTCGGACGGCTTGGCGATCTCGCGGCGCGGCTCGGTCGCGGATTCGGCGTGAAGTTCTCGAACACGCTCGTCGTCGAGAACGACGGCGACTTCCTCCCCGCCAGCGAGAAGGAGAAGTACCTCTCCGGCCCGCCGCTCCACGTGCTCGCGATGCAGCTCGTCGCGCGCTTTCGCGAGACGTTCGGCGATCGCTTCCCGATCTCGTTCTCCGGCGGCATCGACGCGGAGAACGTCGCCGACTCGATCGCGCTCGGGCTCGTGCCGGTCACGGTGTGCAGCGATCTCTTGCGACCGGGAGGCTACGGCCGCATGCAGTCCTATTACCGGCGCATCGCCGAGCGCATGGATCGCGCGGGCGCGCGCACGCGCGACGAGTGGGTGCTTCTCGGACTCGGCGAGGCCGAAGGGGCGCTCGCGCACGTCGAGGCGTCGGATCCGCGCGCCGCCGCGTCGTGCCGCGCGGCACTGGCGGCGAAGAGCGACCTCGCGACGGCTGCGGGGCGCGCGTTCTTCGAGCGATGGCTGAGCGAGACGAAGATCCGGAACGCGCGACGGTACGCCGATCGCCTTCTCGCGGACACGCGCTATCGGCGCGAGGCGAACGCAAAGACGCCGCGAAAGCTCGGCTCCAAGCTCGAACTCTTCGACTGCGTGACGTGCGACCTCTGCGTGCCCGTTTGCCCGAACGACGCGAACTTCACGTGGTCGCTGCCGCCCGTGACGATCCCCATCGTGCACATGAAGCCGCGGCCGGGCGGCGGATTCGAGCGCGAAGACAACGGAGTGCTGGCAATCAAGGAGCGCCACCAGCTCGCGACGTTCGCGGACGCGTGCAACGAGTGCGGCAACTGCGACGTCTTCTGCCCTGAGGACGGCGGGCCGTACGTCGTGAAGCCGCGCTTCTTCGGCAGCCGCGAGGAGTGGGATCGCTACCCCGGCAAGGACGGGTTCTGCTTCGAGGGCGACTGGGTCTACGGACGGTTGCGCGGCGCGTCGTATCGCCTGGCGATCGAGGGCGAGCGCGCGCACTTCGCCGGCGACGGCTTCGACGTGACGTTCGCGCTCGCGGATCCGGAGGGCACGCTCGAGGGAAGCGCGTCGCGCGCGGTCGACCTCACCATCGCGCGGATCCTGCGCTGGGTGCGCGACGGAGTGGAACGCGACGCTCGCGTGAACTTCCTGAACGCGTGATCGGCAGGTTCGTCGGAAAACGACCAACGCGCAACCGCTCCGACCCCTCGACTCTGGGAACGGATCGCGTGGCGTGTGGCCCTGACTTGCGCCGCGCCTTGTACCTCTCGTTACACGGCTCCGATCACACCCGTTCAGCTCGCGCGGCCCGCCCGACTCTCGACTCAAAACCCAACGGATGACAACTGGCTCGGCATTACCCGATGAGCAAGGTTCGAATCCACTCACTCGTCACCGCCTGACTCACCGGTTTGCCACGCCCGTCTTCGTCGGTCGGGCTTGCGCCGCGTTCCAGTAGGAGCCGGATGATGCCCGTCTGCTGCTGGCGTGCGTGCTCCGAACCGCTCCCTCCTCGCCCCGTGGTTTGAACGGCAAGGTGCAGGGGCGTCGAGCCGGACTTGTTTCGCGCGCTCGGGTTGGCGCCACCGTCCAACAGCGCCCGGACTGCCGGCAACGACCGTGTTCGCACCGCTCGGTGCAGCGGCGTCACGCCACTCTTCTCCGAGGCATTGGGGTCTGCGCCCACCGACAAGAGGTACTCGATCGTCACCGCCTGTGCCGTCGGTTCCCAGTGGTTGGTGTCCGCCGCGTAGTGAAGGGGTTCCGCGCCGCGGCGATTCTTCGCGTGGCAATCCGCGCCGTGTGCGACGAGTAGCATTGCGATCGGACGCCGAAACGCGGCGGCAGCCATGTGGAGAGCCGTGTCGCCGGCGTAGAGGTAGTGGGCGATTTCAGTGAAAAAGAAGTCTGGTGCGCCCTGGCGAGCAGCGCCCTCCTCAGCCGGCGCTGTAGCAAGACTGGGACTGGCCGCCAGTCGGCGGGACACTTCGTCGATCTCGCCGCTCACGACCTGTCGAACGAACTCGAGAAAGTCCGACTTTGCTTTTGGCATCGGTTTCAATCTCCCTGGCTTCCGGAGCGATGCACATCCGCATAACGCCGAAGCTCACCTGCCCGGCCCGCTCAGTGAGCAACGAAGGGCCAGAAATGAACGCGCGGGCCGGGTCCGGTGCAGTGCCTGGTTCGGCATGCCGTTACTCGCCGCGCAGAACCTCGAGGTCTGCCGGCTCGCCCTCCGGGACGAAGCACCGGAGCTGCCCGTCGCGGCCGTCGATGTACAGCCGGCCGCACGCCCCGCACTGCCACATCAGCCGGGCCGCCCGGCTGATGATCCGCCGGGCGTGGTGGTACGCCGCCTCCCTGCCCAGCCGTCCGTCGGCCACCGGGTCGATCACTTCGTCGTCAATCGCGTCGCAGGTGGCGAACCACGCCTGGTCCGGGATCAGGTGCCCCTTGTGCGGCAGGTCGTCGCTCTGGTCGATGATCGACGCCCCGCAGTGGCAACCGATCTTCACGCCGCAAGCCCTCCTCCGCCGAACTCGAATTGGGCAGCGCGCGTCGGCGATCTTCTCTCCAGGCGCGCCTCGATCTGGCGTCGGCTGCCGTTGAGATCCCGCCGCCGAGTCGATCCGACGCGATGCCCAGTTGAATCGTGACATCGACGAGTTCGGACGCGCGGCCTCAGGCTGCGAATGGTCTCACGGCTGGGTCATCTTGCCAATCGTGGTCAAGATCGAATGGGTTGAACAGAAGCGGGCCTTCGGGAACTTGTCTCTCGTCGCCTGAAGCTTGTCTGGATTCCCGCCGGCGAAGATGATCGGAAACTGCTGCCGCTTCTTCGCTACGATCGCGCGGATCCTGCGCTGGGTGCGCGACGGCGTCCGCGACGACGCGCGATCCATTTTCTGAGTGCGTGACCCGCGCGGCGCGGACTACAGATTCAGCGACAGGATCTCGAAGGTCACGTACGGCGCCCCGACGACCGAGGTGCGGTTCGTGGGCGATGCGTTCGCACTGCCGACGTCGTCGAACTCCGCGGGCAGGCTCAGCGACTGCTGATTGCTCGCGGGGAATCCACCCGACGTCGCGACGCCCTTGAAGTACTCGATCCGCGTCTGGCCGGGCAGGCAGCCGTCCACGTACCGCACGGTTCCTTGCTCGACGAAGAGATTCTGCGGTCCGGGGTAGCGACTCGGATCCGTCCACGCTCCGAGCAGCTTCTTAATGGTCTGGATGATCGCGGGGAACGGCGGCAAGAACGGCGTTGCGGACGAACAACACGGACCGTCGAACCGGTCGGGCCCGAAGCAGCTCGTGCCCGCGTCCGCGGCCGGCGAGAACGAAAGCGCGAAAGCGACCAGACCCCAACTCAGCGCAAGTGTGCGCAGCATGTTGACCCCTTTCGTCGATTCGAGGCCGGTACGGCGAAGACCGCCGTCGTTACTTCGGCACCCCTTCGATCACGCTGGCTACTGTACCGGTCGGCAGCACGCGAGTCATTCGATAGCCCGCGCCGTCCAGCAGCTCGCGGTACTCGTCTGCGGTGCGCTCGCGTCCGCCGGGACAATTCAGCATCACGAGATCCAGAATCTTGCCCGGGTGCGGCTCGTCGCCCGGCGGGATGACCATTTCGACCAGGAGCACCGTTGCCTTCGGGTTCGCGCGCCGGCAGTTGCCGAGGATCTTCAAGCACGTCGGTTCGTCCCAATCGTGAATCACGTGGGACAGCACGTACGCGTCGCCCGCCGGCACCGATTCCATGAAGCTGCCGGCGATGATCCGCAACCGATCCGAGAGCTCGCGCTCTGCGAACTTCGCGCGCGCCGCCTCGGCGACGTGCGGGAGGTCGTACAGGATGCCGGCGAGCCGCGGCGCAGAGCGGAGAATCGCGGAGAGCAAGTTACCGGTTCCGCCGCCGACGTCGACGACGGTCGAGAACGCCGAGAAGTCATAGCTCTTGGCGACGCCGATCGTCTCGGGGCCGTGGAAACCGATCATCGCGTCGTTGAACCAACCCGCTTCCTCGGGATGCTTCGCGAAGTAGTCGAAGACCGGCATCCCGAGGGCCTTCTCGGTGCCCGGCTTTCCGGTCTTCATGGCATGCTCGAACTCTCCCCATCCTGCCCACATCCACTGGCCGGCGAGCGCCAGCACGGTGGATCGCGCCGCGCCCGGCTCGCCGGTGCGGAGCGTGCGTCCCATCGACGTGAGGGCAAACCGGCGCGGGTCGGTTTCGGTGAACAGGCCCACCATCGCGAGCGCGCGAAGGAGGCGATAGGTCGCGTCGCGGTCCGTGCCGCACGTCCGAGCGAGGTCGTCTGCGCTTCGCGCGCCGTTCGACAGCAAGTCGGCGATGCCGAATTTGGCGCACACGTAGAGCGCGCGTGAGATCCAGTACGACGTCGCGAGCTGGATGACCTGCGAGTGAAGCGGAACGGGATTCGAATCGCTGCTGGGTGCGGTCGCCATGAAGTATCCCCTCGAGCCAGTGAACGTGGGTGTCCGGCCGCGCACGGCAGGATGCGATCGGACGCGATTGCCAGTGCGGCGACATTCTACGAGTCTCGGTGTCCGATGCCACGCAGTTCTCGATCGAGCGATCGGCTCGTCGACCGCGGCGAAGGCCTCGGATAGAATTTTCCACTTTTGCACCTTTGACGGACGAGGAGGCACTCATGCTCACGCTCGCACGGACCGCCGTTTCGCTATCACTGATGCTGATCGCCCGGCCCGCCGTGGCTCAGCCGGAGACCGATTGGTCCAAGGTCGAGATCCAGGTCACGAAGGTCGCGGGGAACATCTACCTGCTCGAAGGGCAGGGCGGGAACATCGCGGCTTCGGTCGGTGAGGACGGCATCGCGATCGTCGACGACGAGTTCGCCCCGCTGGCCGAGAAGATCCAGCAAGCGCTGAAGGGCTTGAACATCACCGACAAGCCGGTGCGATTCGTGATCAACACGCACTTCCACGGCGACCACACCGGCGGGAACACGCCGTTCGCCGATGCGGGCGCGACGGTCATCGCCCAGGACAACGTGCGCAAGCGGCTGCTCGCGGGCGGCAGCGCCGGCAACGGCGGGTCCATCAAGAACGACTACAAGCCGGCGGCGAAGGAAGGGTTGCCGATCATCACGTTCGAGCACGACGTCACGGTGCACCTGAACGGCGAGGACATCCGTGCGCTGCACTTCCCCGCCGGCCACACCGACGGGGACGCCATCATCTTCTTCCCGAAGAACAACGTCGTGCACATGGGCGACGATTTCGTCCGCTACGGCTTTCCATTCATCGACGTGGCGAGCGGCGGCAGCGTGCAGGGCATGATCGCGGGCCTCGAGGGGGCGATCGCGCAGCTCCCCGCCGACGTGAAGGTGATCCCCGGCCACGGCGCAATCTCGAATCTCGACGACGTGCGCACGTTCATCCAGATGCTCAAGGACACGTCGGCCGTGGTGCAGAAAGCCATCGACGCGCACCAGACGCTCAATCAGATGAAGCAGGCGAAGATCCTGGAGCCGTGGCGCGAGAAGTGGGCGCCCGAGCCTGTGTTCGTCAACGCCGACGCGTTCATCGAGACGCTCTACAACTCGCTGACCGGGACCAAGGGCCCGTTCATCAAGCACAACTGACGCGTCGAAGACGCTCGCGCGAGTGAGCAGACGGGGATCCGATGATCACCAGTTTGCCGGAAGCTCGGCCCCCGAGCATCGGCGCCGTGCATTGCGTAGGCAGGCCGACACCGGACGGCCCTCAGCCGCTCCGGTCCACAGCTGCGGTCATTCCTCGAGCGGCTGGACAACGGCGTTGGAGATGCCGAGCGGGATCAATGCCCGAAGGACCCGGTCGGAGACGACGAGCGTGCACTTCTCAGTCAGGCCGATGTCGTCAGTTCCGGGTGTCCCATGGATTTTCATCCAGCGAAAACTCGGGAGTACCCGTCTTGGACGAAGCTCCTCGAAATCCTCAAACTCGTCGGACGTTGTGATCTCAATGGAATCAAAGCTCGCGCCACTCGCCCCGATCGTCTCCAAGGCTTGCTGAGCCGCTTCAGTGACGACAAATGACGGGAAACTCGTAATCAGGACATCACCCAGCCAGCCGTCGAATTGGTAGTTGAGCTTCGACACGATCGGTGGAAATGTGCTCGTGTCCAATTCCGTTCGTGGTCCCAGGCCGCCGGCCACCTCCGGCTCGACGCGGAAATACCTCATCGCCATAGAGTCTCACCATCACGCTAGACGGAGGTCAAGTTTCCCATTCGAGTCGCCATGGTCGGGTTGCAAACCGCCAGTCGCGTCGTGTCCGCGACACCAACGCGCCCCGGTGCAACGGCGCGACGCTCACTCGCTCGTGCGGTAGCGCGCCGCGTCGGACTCGCGGCCCTCGCTTTCGTAGAACGCGACGACTCGCTGGCGCGCTTCGACGGCGCGCGGGTGGCGCTTGCCGAGGGCGGCGCGCACGCGAACCTCCGAGTCGACGAGCAGCGGCTCGGCTTCGCGCGGTCGATGGAGCGCGGCGAGGCATTCGCCGAGCGCGCTGCGGGCGTTCTGGTAGTGCCAGTGGGACTCGCCGAGGCGACTTCGAATGCGCAGGCACTCCTGCAGCAGCACTTCGGCGCGCGCGGCCTCGCCGAAGCGCGTGAGCGCGATCCCGAGGACGAGCAACGTGCTGCCGACGTCGAGGTGATCGGGCGCCAGCGCTTTCTTCTGAATGGCGAGCGCCTCCTCGAGGATCGCGATCGCGTCCGCGTGACGCCCCGCGTGGACGAGCACGAAGCCGAGATTCGAGAGCGACTGCGCGACGCGCGGGTTCGCGTCGCCGTACGCGACCTTGCGAATGCGCAGGCGCTCGCGGATCTCGTCCTCCGCGTCGCGCGCGTTGCCGATGTCGCAGTCGACGAGCCCGAGCCGCTCGATTGCGCTCGCGAGGTCGGGGTGGTCGGGGCCGAGCCTCGCGCGTTGCAGGTCGACCGACTCGCGCGCCATCGAACGTGCGGCCTCGAGATCTCCCTGCTGGAGGTGGACGATCGCAAGGTTGCCGAGGATCGTCGCGGTGTTGGGGTTCGACGTGAGGCCCGCGGATCGATAGATCTCGAGCGCCTCGGTCCACAGCCCCTTCGCCTCGTCGGTTCGGGCTCGACGATGGAGAACGGACGCGAGGTTGCTCGCGCTGTCCGCGATCTCGATGGATCGCGGCGCGGAGAGGCGCCGGCGCACGGCGAGATTTTCGGCGAGCACGGCCTCGGCCTCTGCGAGAGCGCCGAGGCTTTCGAGTGCCGTGCCGAGGAGGTTTCGCGCTTGAAGCGCCGCCTCGCTCTCGGGCTCGCCGAGTTCGGCGGCGACGCGAATCGCCTCTTCGGCCGTGGCCTTCGCGTCGGCCGCGCGAAGGAGCCGCATGCGCGCCGTCGCGAGCGCAACGAGCGCCTCGAGGCGCAGGCGCCGAGTCGCCGCGTCGCTTCCCGTGAGCGACGCGAGCGCGGCCTCGAGCTGGCGCTGGCCGTCCTCGAAGCGCGCGAGGTTCACGTACGCGCGACCGAGCGTGACGCGCAGCGGCGCTTGCAACAGCGGCCGCCCGTCGAACTCGCGATCCAATCGAACGGCTGCCGAATCGAGCAGCTCGGCCACGGTTCCGCTTGGTGCGGGGCGGAGGGGATCGCCCTCGGCGAGGAGCGATCGGAGGAAGCCGAGCATGCGCAGCGTGTCCTCCTGTTCGGTCGCGAGCGCGCCACGCGCGTTCTCGGCGGCGAGCGCCGCGCGATTCGCCCGAAACGCGAATCGGCTGCTGACGATCACGCCCGCGACGAGCACGACGCCGACCGCCACGATCGCCCCCACGAGCACGCGGTGCCGCCGCGCGAAAACGCGGATGCCGTAGGACACGCTCGGAAGGCGCGCCGTCACGGGCTCGCGCCGAAGGAACCGGCGCACGTCCTAGACGAGTTCGTTGGCCGAGGCGTAGCGCCGCTCGCGCTCCTTCGCGATCGCCTTCAGCACGATGGCCTCGAGGTCGCCGGAGAGTTCGCGCCGGATCGACGATGGCCGGCGCGGCGGATCCTCGCGCACGATGCGAAGGCTCTCGCCGAGCGACTTGTCGCGAAGCGCGAACGGCAGCGTGCCGCACACGAGTTCGTAGAGGAGGACGCCGAGCGAGTAGACGTCCGAGCGGACGTCGACGCCGTCCGAGTCGCCGACGCACTGCTCGGGGCTCATGTACTCGAGCGTTCCGAGCACGTGGCTTTCGCTCGTGAGCCGAGTGCCGAGCGCCAAGTCCGAATCGAAGACGCGCGCGACGCCGAAGTCGATGACCTTCGGCCGACCCGACGAGTCGACGAGGACGTTGCCCGGCTTGATGTCGCGGTGAACGATCCCGTTGGCGTGGCCGTGCGCCACGGCGTCGCACACTTCGGCGAAGAGCAAGAGGCGTTCGCGCACCGAGAGGCGTTTCTCGTTCGCGTAGTCGGTGATCGGCCGCGCTCCCGGAACCAGCTCGAGCGCGAACCACGGCACCGCGACGCCGCCCTCCTGGGTCGTGCCGGCCTCGAGCACTTGCGCGACCGCGGGGTGGCGTACGCGCGCGAGGATCTCGGCCTCCAATTCGAAGCGGCGTCGCTCGCTCGCGGTCGCAAGGCCGCGGCGCAAGAGCTTGATCGCGACCGTGCGGTGCGGCGCTTCTTGCGTCGCTTCGTACACGACGCCCATGCCGCCGGCCGCGATTAGCCGATCGATGCGATAGCGTCCGATCTGCCGGCCGACGAGGTCCGGCAGCGCCGGCTCTTCGGCGGCCGGGCGCAGGAAGAGCGAGCCCGCGGCGTCGTGCCCGCGAAGCCAGCGATCGATCTCTGCGCGGAGGCCCGCGTCGCCGGCGCAGCGCGCGTCGAGGAACGCCGCCCGCTCTGCCGCCGGCTTCTCGAGCGCTTCATGGAAGAGTGCCTCGAGCCGCGCGAACCGCTCGACGTTCGGCGTCGGATCACTCATCGTCGAGCCGGCTTCGCAGGTAGGCGCGAGCGGCGGTCCAGTCGCGCTCGGCCGTCCGCAGAGGGACGTCGAGGAGCGCCGCGGCCTCGCGCATGTCGAGCCCGCCGAAGAATCGAAGCTCCACGAGCCGCGCCTTTCGCGCGTCGAGGGTCGACAGCTCGTCGAGCGCGACGTCGAGCGCAACGAGGTCGAGAGCGCGCTCCTCGAACACGGCCGCCGCCTCGTGAAGGGTCAGCGGCTCGGCGCCGCCCGATCGCTTCGCGCGCCCGCGCGTGCGCGCGTGGTCGACCAGGATCCGGCGCATCGCCTGCGCCGCGACGCCGAAGAACTGAATGCGGTCGCGAAACCCGATCGACCTCTGCTGCACGAGCTTCACGAACGCCTCGTGGACGAGCGCGGTCGCTTGGATCGACGGCGCGCCGGGCTCCTTGGCGACGAGCCCGCGGGCGAGATGGCGCAGCTCCGCATAGACGATGGGGAAGAGTTCGCGAATCGCCTCGCCGGAACCGCGATCGATCTTCGAGAGGAGTGCCGTCACGCGTTCGCTGGTCGAGTCCCCCATGTGCGCCGCTCGTGGCTCTCCAGATCGTCCGAAAAGGGTCACACCGTTGATGCCCCGGTGACGAGCCTACCACAGCGATTCGACTCCCGCCCGCATCGGGATCTCGCCGGCGGGGAGTCGAATCGGGGATTTTTCTTGGCGGACTTAGAGGACGTTCATCGCGGCATCTCTCCAAGGGCACCGAAACGCGTGGGGCGCATGGAAAGGGCGTGCAATGAACGTCGTGGATCGAGTGTTTCGCATGGGCATTGGCCGGTGGTTCGGGGCGGCCTCACTTCTCGCGGCGTCGTTCGTCGTCGCGGGCGAGAGCCAGGCGCAGCTCGGCTTGCATTCTCGCGGAGGGTTCTTGGCCGTGAACGATCTCCGCGGCGACTACACCGCGGCCGGCGTCGGGCTTCGCGGCACCGGCGGCTCGGGCACGATCACGATCAGCGACATCCCGCAGGGCGCGGTCGTCAAGGAGGGGATCCTCTATTGGAACCTCCTCCTGAACGAATCGCAGTTGCCGGCCGACACGCGAATCACGTTCAACGGGCACGCCCTCCATGGTGAGGCCCTCGGCGCGAACTCGTCGCCGTGCCAGGCGATCGAGCGGTCGGTCACGTGCAGTGTGGACGTCACGCCGTGGGTGACGGGAAACGGCACGTACGCGATCACGAACGTGCCCGACAGCGGCAGCGTCAACGTCGCGCCGGTGTGCGAGGGATGCACGCTCGTCGTCGTCTACTCGCACCTCGATTCGATCGACCGCGACATCGTGTTCTTCTACGGCGCCGAGCGCGTGACGGGACCGCCCAATTGCACGCAGTCGTTCTTCACGCGATTCAACGTGAGCAACCCCGTCGTGTCCGGAAAGGTGACGTGTGTCGTCGCCGACGGCGATCCCGCGCTCACCGAAACGATCGACTTCAGCGGCACGTTCCTCGGAACGAACCCGTTCGACGGCAGCGACTCGCCCGGGATCGGCTACTGGGACACCGACACGTTCGACGTCACGTCGGCTCTCTTTCCGGGGCAGACCACCGTCGTCCAGACGATCTGCCAGGGCCAGACGAACCCCGATTGCTTCGTTCACGTCGCCAACGAGCTGTCGGTCTCGTCGACGCTCCCGGCCGTCGACGTCGTCAGCGATCTCCTGACGCCCACGGTCAGCCCGGGCGGACAGCTCTCGATCCGGTTCACCGTGACGAACAACACCGCCACCGAGCAGCCGATCCTCGTCACCATGAACGCGTACGACGCGTTTGGCCGCCTGCTCGGAAACGCTTTCACGAACCGGCCGGGCGGGCTTCGTGCC
>JACOTG010000218.1 GCA_016178505.1 Planctomycetota bacterium | reverse complement strand
GTCGACGCCGAGCCGGAATTTGATCGTGACGGGCGTCGGCTTCGCGCCCTCGACGACCGCGCGTACGAGCCGCGCCATCAGCTTCGGCTTCAGCGGAATCGCCGAGCCGCCGCCGTGGGACGTGACTTTGCGGACGGGGCAGCCGAAGTTCATGTCGATGTGATCGACGCGCCCGTCGCCGACGAGCCGTCGCGCCGCCTCGCCGAGATACGTCGGGTCCGTGCCGTAGAGCTGCAGCGAGCGCGGATTCTCGTCAGCCCCGAACTGCGCGAGCTTCTCCGTCTTCTTGTGCCCCTCGACGAGGCCGCGCGCGGTCAGCATTTCGCTGACGTACAGCCCCGCGCCATACTGCTTGCATAAGGCGCGGAACGGATAGTTCGTGACCCCCGCCATCGGCGCCAGCACCACGGGCGGCCAAATGCGAATCGGCCCATACTGCACGGGCACGAACTCGCCAGGCGCCGCGGGCGCGACGTCGCGGTTCACCTCGCTGCGATAGATCGGGTTCATAACCCCGAGATCTTCGCATACCGTGTCCGACACCCAACAACAACATTCGGCGAACTCACGTCTTCGGTGCCGGCTTTCGGATCCAGTACTCTCAAAAGATCGCAGGCGTGCAAGGGACTCGCGATCCTTCTGTCGGCTCGTCGCCGCTTTGCCGGCGATAATGTCGTCGAGGTGACAGACCGGAAAGCCGTCGACGTCGAGATGGCGGCGCCAGGCATCCTCGAATCGCTCGAACGCGCCCGGTGCGAACACGAGATCGAGATCGAACGGTCCGTTTCTCAACTGGATGAAATCCTTGCCACGTTCGATTTCATGCGCTTGGTCTTCGGTCAGCGCAAACCGAGATCGCGCAGAGCTGGAGGGAGCGCGTGGCAGTTGGTGGGCGAGCGCTCGACGAATCAGTCAGCGTCTTGGGTTGTGTTGGGGAAGCCAAGCAGGATCGCCCCTGCTTTGCCGATGAAAAGAACCGGACGCTGGGACGTCGCGAATCTCCAGCGCCTGGCCGTATTCAAACGCGGCCATAGCCAAGCCAATCCGGCGAGTTTTTCTCGCACCATCGCCGGTACTGCTCCATTGTGTCGAACGCGCGAAACGTCGCGTCGTCCAAGACCGGCTTGTATGTGTGAATGAACGCGTAGCGCATTCGCGTGGCGAGGGGCCGACGCGCGGCCGACTCGAATTCCTCGAGCCATTCGGGCGGGATTGACTGTGAGATGTCGTCGTCGCGTGTCGTGTAAGTCGAATCCTCGGGTCGCTCGATCGTGGGCGAATTGTAGCGGGGCTGTCTGGAGTCCGAACAAACCAGTGAATGTGCTGCGTGCCGGTGACCAAACGACAACCGTGCTGCGACGCGGGCGGCGACGTGTATCGCGGGCTCCGTGATGATTCGGGATCTAGGGTACGTCGGCAGTCTCATAACCCAGCAGGTCGATGCTGAGTCTGAGGCCGCCGCCTCCGCACGCGTCCTGCACGAGGAAATCGACGGTCGCTTCCGGGTCAAACGCGAGCCCACCCGTAAAGTGTTGCTCGGCAAGCCCCGTCGTCGAGACGAACGGCCATCGACTGCCGCCGTTCGCTCGAAGGCTCAGGGTGAAATACGCGCCGTGGTTGCCACCCGTAATCCGAACATCCGTGACGACGAAGACGGCACCCCGGGGAACGGTGTACACCACCGACGAAACGAGGCCTGTGCGGCCGACCAAGAATAGCGGCAAGGAATCACCGCAGACGTTGTTCGCGACGCCGGTGTTGAAGTGGAGTTGCTTGAGGCTCTGCTCTTTGACGACGAGGTGCGTCCGACCTGAGAGTCCTATGGATTGTCCCGCCCTGACGACCGTTGCAGTCACAGCGACGGTGCAAGTAGCGAGCGCACTGACGATCATCACGCGAAGAGAAAGTGTCCAACGCATCGTGAGCCTCCATTGGGGTGAGAGGAATAAATCGCCTGCTTCGAGCCATCGTTCGCGAGTTGCCCATCCTAGCGTCTCGTCCGAAGATCTGGGTGATGGACGGGTGACAATTGTCTGAATGCGAATCGTCGAGCGGATTCCCGAAGGACCGGATTACGAAGGGACGGGGCTCGTCTGCGGCGAGATCAGAGCCATCCCTCGAGAATCGTCAAGAACACGCGGTGTCCGCGCGGGCCCAAGATCTCGTGCACGGGATGCACTCGGTCGCTCGGCCGGATCTGGTCGGGCGGCACGACGAACAGCACGTGGTCGGGGCGATCGTTCGTTCGCAGTTCGTCGATCGTTTTCTGAGCCGACGGATCGAACATGAAGTGGAGCTTCCCGGATCGCGTCACGACGTCCCAATACTCGAACCGAACGCTGCTTCGCGGCTCCGTGAACCAGCGGTGCGGATCGTAGCCGAGGCCGACGAACGTCACGATGTACGCAAGCGTGTTCTCTTGCAAAGAAATGAAGATCGCATCGTACGAGTCGAGCTGCGGCCGGATCCAATCGCAGGCTTCGATCGTGTTCGAGGAGAAGGCGGCGACGACCTCGGGCTGCTTGTTGTACGAGCCGAAGAAATAGGTGAGGAATCGCGCGTTGAACCAGACGACGGCAGCGATGCACACGAGCGCAATCGAAACACAGACAGCGGGTCGGCGCTCGGCGAGCCACTCGCCCGCTGCGGCGGCGCCCACTCCTCCGAGAACCGCGAGCACGCACATCCCCGGAAAGCTTCGCATGAGATGCATATTGGGGTCCGCGAGCAGCAGGTCGCCGACCGGGTACACCACGAGCCACGCGAGGGCAAGGCGTGCGGCCCTCGACGATCGGAACCGCCGAACCGCGACCGCGATCCCGATGAGGATCAGCGGCATCTCGTAGGGATGGCACGCGCCTCCATCGACGTGCATCGAGGTCTTCTTCGCGTCGGAGTCGAGGAAGAGAAAGCGAGGACTGAAGTGGCCGGGGTAGCGCGCGAGCACCGCTCCGATCTTCGCCGGCAACGAGTCGGAATCTCTCCACGTCCAAATCCCGGCGGCGCGCCGGCTGATGTTCTCCGGGTCCGTGACGTGCTTCCACAGCAGAGGCCCGAACGTCACCGCTCCGCCGAGGACGAACGCGCCGATCGCGAGCGCCCCCGCGCGAGTTCGAATCCGGATCCACCACGTTCGCGCCGTCGCGGCGACCGCGGCGAGCACGAACACGGGAAGGAAGATGCGAACCGCGGGATACCCATAGCAGGCGATGCCGGCGGCGAGCCCCGCGAGCAACGCGATGAACGGCCTCGGACGGCGCGAGTCGTCGTCATCGAGGGGGAGGTTCGCCCACAGCATGAGCGCGAGCGGCCCGACGACGAGCAACGTGGTCCACCCCGACTCGTGGCCCCACCGCGACTGCTGCAGATGCCACGGATTCAAAGCCAAGATCGCCGCTGCAGCGATCCCGGCCCAGGGACCGAACAGGCGCCGGCCGACGTAGTAAACGAGCAGGACGCACAAGATGCCACCGACCGCATTCGGCAGACGCGTCGTCCAGACGTTCAGGCCACCAATCGCTTGGAACGGGAGCAGTGCGTAGTAGAAGAGTGCGCTGCGATCCTCGCCGAGCGCATACGAGTAGAAGACGGGCCAGCGATCGCCGTGGGCGTCCATCCCCGTCTCGAGGAGACAGAAGCTGTTCCACGCGTTTGCTGCCTCATCCTGTTGGAGGCCCGGCGGCGAGTGGCGAAGGTCGGTGAGCCTGACGACCGCCGCGACGACGGCGATCGCGACGAGGCAACGAATCGGAGTCAGGAACCGGACGACGACGTTCGGCGAACTCACGCCTCAACGATACGGTGTCAGATACCCAACGACAACAATTGGCGATCTCACGCCTCGATGACGGCGCGGAAGCGCGCCCGGCCCTCGAGCATGTGCGCGTAGGCGTCGTTCGCTCGCTCGAGCGGGAACGTCTCGATCATCGGGCGGATGCCGTGGAGCGCGGCGAACGCCATCGTCTCGGTGGAGTCCTGCGCGTCGCCGCTCGGCCAGCCTTGGATGCGGCGTCGCTGGCCGATCAGGTCGAGCGCGCTCACTTGCATCGGCTCGAGCGGCGCGGCGACGACGACGAGCGTTCCGCTTCGACCGAGTGCAGGCACGAGCTTCGAGATCGATGCCGCGTCCGGCGCGGTCGCGAGGATCACCGACGCGCCGCCTTGCCTCTGCAGCGCGGCCGTGACGTCCTCGGTCTTCGTGTCGACGACGAGGTTCGCGCCGAGCTTCGTCGCGAGCGCCGCCTTGTCGCGTCCGCTCGTGAGCGCGGCCACGCGAAAGCCCATCGCGCGCGCGAACTGCACGCCGAGGTGTCCGAGGCCGCCGATCCCTTGGATCGCGACGAGATTGCCTGGCCTCGCGGGGCTGTGGCGCAGGGCATTGAACGTCGTTACGCCGGCGCAAAGGAGCGGCGCGGCGTCGGCAAACGTGATCTCGTCGGGGATGATGGCGACCGCGGTCGAGTCGGCAACGACGTACTCGGCATAGCCGCCGTCGCTCGAGATCGCGGTGATCCACCCCGCCTCGCACAGAGGATGGTCGCCCTCCGCGCACGCGTTGCAGCGATTGCAGTAGCCGCCGTGCCAGCCGATGCCGACGCGGCGTCCGACTTCGAATCGGGTCACGCCCGCGCCCACGGCGTCGATCGTGCCCGCGATCTCGTGACCCGGCACGCGCGGCAGCTGTAGCCCCGGCCAGATTCCGTCGTGGACGAGCACGTCGCTGTGGCAGACCCCGCATGCATGAACGCGAACGCGAACTTGTCCCGGGCCCGGCTTCGGAACTTCACGCTTCTCGAGAGTCAGCGGCCCGCGGGCCGCGCGAACGACCATTGCTTTCATGATCGATACCTCTTCTCTGTGCATCCCTGTTTCGCCAAGCCGTCGACGTCGTCCCGATTCGCCAGTGAACGGGGCGCTACGGCCGGCTCGGCTCGGATTCGGTGTTATCTATGTGAGGCTCGTCCGTCAATGCATCCGCAGAGGACTCCACGTGGAGACGGCGCCGGTCGCTCTCGAATCGGTCACGCGAGGTCGAAGAGAAGAACCTCCGCACCGTCCGCGGCGCGGATTTGCAGCGAGCGCTCGTCGGAGACGGCCGCTCCGTCGCCGGCCTTCAACGACATGCCGTTCAGGTCCACGCCGCCGCGCGTCACTTGCAGCCAAGCGTGTCGCCCGGCCGCGAGATCGTGCGTCACCGTCTGCCCGTGATCGAGGATCGCGGTCGAGAGCTCGACGTCTTGTTGAATCGTCACCGCGCCGTCGCGGCCCGTCGGGCTCGCGAGGAGGCGCAGCTGCCCGCGGCGCGCGCTCTCCGGAAACGCCTTCTGCTCGTAGCTCGGCTCGAGGCCGCGCTTCTTCGGAACGATCCAGATCTGCAGCAGGTGCACGCGCTCGGTCTTCGACGGGTTGGACTCGCTGTGCGTGACGCCCGTGCCGGCGCTCATGCGCTGCGCGTCGCCCGGTCGAATCACCGACTTGTTGCCCATGCTGTCTTCGTGCTCGAGCGCGCCCTCGAGGATGAACGTGACGATCTCCATGTCGCGGTGCGAGTGCATCGGGAAACCGTTCCCCGGCTCCACGACGTCCTCGTTGATGACGCGCAGCGTTCGAAAGCCCATGTGCTTCGGGTCGTAGTAGTCCGCGAACGAAAACGTGTGATACGTGTCCAGCCACCCATGCTCGGCGTGGCCGCGCTCGGAACTCGGTCGCTTGACGATCATCGCTGTCTCTCCCGTTCCAGGTCGAGGCCCAGCCCCGTCGCTGCAGTTCGCCAATCGGGTCCCCGACGATACAACGCTTCGATGCTCCCCGGTTACACCGGCCAATGGGGTCAGACCCCATTAGACGGTGCGCTGCGGCCCGAGTCGAAACGTCACGCGCGGGGCATGGATGCGGTACTCTGGCCGCTCCATGAATGTCCTTGCCCGCGAGTTCTACCGCCGCGACGCCGTCCGCCTCGCTCGCGCGCTCCTCGGGAAGATCGTCGTCCACGAGACGCGCGAGGGTGTCGTCGCCGGGCGAATCGTCGAGACCGAGGCGTATCGCGGGCCGGCGGATCGCGCGGCGCACTCGTACGGCGGACGCCGCACCGCGCGCAACGAGGTGATGTACGGCCCACCCGGCCACGCCTACGTCTACTTCATCTATGGCATGCACTGGTGCCTCAACGTCGTCGCCGCGGAGACCGACGTGCCGGAGGCCGTGCTCTTGCGCGCGCTCGAGCCGATCGAAGGAATCGACGTGATGCGCGCGCGCCGCGGCGTGGCGACGCGCGACGAACATCTTCTGCGAGGACCGGGCAACCTGTGCCGCGCGCTCGGCGTCACGCGCGAGCAGAATGGCCACGATTTCGCCGCGTCGCCGCTCTTCATCGCGGACGCGTCGCCAATTCCCGCGTCGCAGATCGCGCGCACGCCGCGAATCGGCGTCGACTACGCCGGCGCCGACGCCGCGCGGCCGTGGCGATTCATCATCGGAGCGTCCCCGTCGGTGTCCGGCAAGAATCTCGTGCGTCGCGTCGGCAAGTGACCGACGACGAGGATGGGCCGTGACACGAATCGTTCAGGCAGGCAATACCGTGGTCCCTGGGCTCCTGGCTCTGGAGCAGCTCGGATTCGTCGTCACCGTGATCCGCGACTCCTCCGGCGAACGGATCAGCGCACGAAATGGAGACGTCGTCTGCGAAGCGGACGATCCTATCGCGGTGTTGGGTCTCGCACGACTCCTCGAGATTCGAGGCGATGATTGGCGAGCAACGGACGCGGAGATCGACGCGGCGTTCGCGCGACACGCGCTCGACAAATGACCACACATCTACCGCGAGGTGGTCGGAGGTCTCTCGGCGTACGAGCAGGGACATCGCTCGCGCGCGGCCTGGGAGTGGAGCTTGGGATACTCGATGGACGACGACGCGATCTATTGCTCCGAGCTCGTCTTCAAGGCGTTCAAGAACGCGACGGGCGAGCCGCTCGGCGCGACGCAGCGTCTCTCCGCGCTCGATTGGCCGCCGTTCGTAGCGTTGATTCGTCGGCTCGAAGGGACGGTCCCGCTCGACCGCGAGATGATCACGCCGCGTGCGTTGTCCGAGGCGCCGCAACTTCGCGAAGTCCATCGCGTCGGGTGGTGATGGAAACGGGGTGAGGCGTGCACTGCGCATCGGCCCGCCGAGATTCTCGGCGGCTCCCGCCGCCTCATCTCGCCGCGAGGAGCGACTGCAGGCGCGAGATCTCCGCGCCGATCGACGAGTAGTGTTTGTCGATGCCGTGCACGGGTCCCCACTCGAGGCGCGCGGCGACGATGTCGAACGGGTTCGCGCACAGGCCGGTGCCGCCGAGGTTGACGATGCACAAGCCCTCGTCGGCCGCGTGCGACCACGACGCACCGAATTCCTCGCAAAGCGTTCGGCCGAGATAGGCGGCCGCGAGGTTCGAGAACGCCTCGCCTTGCTCGCCGCCGCTGCCCCCGTCGATGGCGCCGAGCAGGCTCTCGACCGATTGCACCGACTCCCACGTCGCGTCGAGCGTCATCCCTTCGGACTCGACGGCCTCGCGCAGCGAGTGCTCGCACGTCGTGATGAACTCGCGGACCGTGTCGGGCACGCCGGCGAACTCGGCGACAGCGCGAGCGTCGAACCGCTCGCGTCGCCACAGTCGTTCGGGCGGTGGGACGACGAACCGATGAGGCCCGAGCTGCAGCGTCTCGCCCGGCCGCTTCAGCGCGTCGAGGTACGTCGCATCCGTCACGGCTCGCGCCGCCGCAACGGCGTCATGGAACGACTCGGGTTTGCCGCTCGCGAAGTGGCCCGACTCGTCTTCGACCTCGAGGTCGCGCAGCGCGCGGCTTCCGAGATCGCGAAGGAATCGGCAGATGGCCGAGTGCGTCGGAAAATCGGCGAACTGCGTCTTCGTGAAGGCGGCGACACTTCCCGTTTCCGCGTCGACGAGGTCGAGCGTGCGGACGTCGAAGACGACGCTCACGATCTCGCAGTGGCGATGGGGGAGCAACAGCACGCCCTTGCGTCCGTCGCGCTGGATTCGTCGCGAGCCCCACTCGAGCTTGTGCGCTCGGCCGACGGCGAACTGAACGACCTCGTCGATCTGCGACGAAGTCTCGAGCGTCCCGCGATAGTGAAGGGTGACTCCCACCGGCGGGATTCTATCGGCCCATCGCGCCCGTCTCCACAACGCGCCGCCGTTCGCTGCGAGCCTCGTCAACAGACCGGGCTCGAAGCAGCCCCACGACGTCGCGTCGGATCGGCACCGTTTGGTGACTGTCTCTGGCCCGCGCTGGTTCGGCGGTGGGAAGACAACGGTTGTATTGTTCGCCGTCATATTACGGCGTAAAGTGACGGCAATGTATCCGCGCCTCCTGAAGCCACCGACGACGTCCTTCTTCCTATTCGGCCCGAGGGGAACGGGAAAGACCACCTGGATCCGCGAACACTTCTCCATCGCAAAGACCTTCGACCTCCTGGACGAACGCCTCTACCAGAAGTTCTTGGCGGACGCTGCACTCTTTGCGCGAGAATTACTTCCGCTTCGTCGCGGAAGCTGGGTAGTCATCGACGAGATTCAGCGTCTCCCGTCGCTCCTCAATGAGGTCCACCGGGCCATCGAGAATCAGGGGCTTCGGTTTGCGCTGACCGGCTCGAGTGCCCGCAAGCTCCGGCGCGGTGGCGTCAATCTACTCAGTGGTCGCGCGGTGCGGCGTCTCATGTTTCCGTTCACGCCGGAAGAGCTAGGAGATGACTTCCGGCTCGATCGCGCGCTGTCCATCGGAACTCTTCCCGTCGTCTGGACTCACGACGACCCTGCCGATGCTCTCGAAGCGTACGTCCAGATGTACTTGAGAGAGGAGATCCAAGCGGAAGCGCTCGTCCGAAACCTCCCAGGCTTCGCGCGCTTTCTCCCGGTTGCAGCTCTGTTTCATGGACAGCAGCTCAACGTGTCGACGCTCGCGCGTGACGCCGGCGTGTCGCGCACGACGGTCAACGGCTACGTGGAGATCCTCGAGGACACGCTCGTCGCGAATCGGCTCCACGCTTTCGAAGGCAAGCTGCGCGTTCGCGAGAAGAGACACCCCAAGCTCTACTGGATCGACCCCGGCTTGGTTCGCACGTTGAAGCACCACCGCGGTCCCGTTTCTCACGAGGAGAAAGGGCCGCTGCTCGAGGGATTCGTTTTCATGCTGCTGCGAGCCGTCGAACCGCGGGCGCGAGCTTGGGACGAGATCTATTACTGGTCGCCCGGGGAGGCGAAACTCACCGAAGTAGATTTCCTGGTCGTCCGCGGCACCGAGAAGATGGCGATCGAAGTGAAGAGCGCAACGAGACCGAAGGAAGAGCACTTCCGCGGACTCAGGGCGATAGGAGATCTGAAAGGCCTGAAGCGGCGGCTGCTCGTCTACCTGGGGGACGCGGTCCTTCGCACGGAGGATGGAATCGACGCCTGGCCCTTCGAGACCTTTGCGGAGAAGCTCGCGAACGGGAAGCTCTGACGCCACGCCATGCAGTGAGGATCCTCGCTGACGACGGCGCGACGAGATGTCGCCTGGTATCATGCTCGCCGAATTCGTTCGAGAGGGCGCACGCCGCAGATCCAATCGTCAGAAGAGGAGAGATACCGATGGCCAACGCACCCGCCGTTCAGAACGACGTTCAGACGCTCGCCATCAACACGATCAAGACGCTGTCGATGGACGCCGTGGAAAAGGCGAAGTCCGGACACCCGGGCACGCCGATGGGGCTTGCCGACGTCGCGTACGTGTTGTTCACGAAGTTCGTGCGCCTGAACCCGAGGGAGCCGGCGTGGATCGGCCGCGACCGCTTCGTGTTGTCCGCCGGGCACGCGTGCATGCTGCAGTACTCCCTGCTTCACCTCTTCGGCTACGACGTGACGCTCGACGACCTCAAGGCGTTCCGGCAGTGGGACAGCCGCACGCCGGGGCACCCCGAGTTCGGCCACACGGTCGGCGTCGAGACGACGACCGGGCCGCTCGGCCAAGGCATCAGCACCGCGGCCGGAATGGCGATCGCCGCGAAGATGCTCGCCGCGAAGTTCGCGACGCCCGAGTTCTCGCCTGCCGATCATCGCATCTTCGTCATCGCCAGCGACGGCGATCTCATGGAAGGCGTGGCGTCCGAGGCCGGGTCGCTCGCGGGGCACCTTGGGCTCGGCAACCTCGTCGTCCTCTACGACGACAACAAGATCACGATCGAGGGCGAGACGTCACTCGCGTTCAGCGAGGACGTCGGCCGCCGATTCGAGGCGTACGGCTGGCACGTGCAACGAGTGGACGGCTACGACCACGCGGCGATCGAGAAGACGATTCGCGCCGCGTGCGAAGAGACGAAACGGCCGAGCCTCATCGTCACGCGCACGCACATCGCGAAGGACGCGCCGACGAAGCACGACACGGCGGAAGCTCACGGCTCACCGCTCGGCGCCGACGAGATCGCCGCCACGAAAAAGGCGATCGGCTGGCCCGTCGAGCCCACGTTCCTCGTCCCGCCCGAGGTGCGCCAACATTTCACCGAGATCGTCTCCAAAAAGAAGGTGGAGTTCGATCGCTGGCAGGCGGGCTTCCAGTCGTGGCGCGGCAAGCACGCGGACCTCGCGAAGCAGTGGGAAGAGCTTCACGCGCGCGCGGTGCCGGCCGATCTCGAGGCGCAGCTCCTCGCCGCGCTGCCGCCCGCGACCGATGCGACGCGCATCCTCTCGAACAAGGTGCTGCAGAAGGCGGCCGCGCTCGTGCCGACTCTGTGCGGCGGCTCGGCCGACCTCGAGCCCTCGACGAAGACGCGCATTGCATCGAGCGGAAGCTTCGAGGCCGGAGAGTTCGGCGGCCGGAACTTCCACTTCGGCATTCGCGAACACGGCATGGGCGCGATCCTGAACGGCATGGCCGTGCACGGCCCGTGGATTCCGTACGGTGCGACGTTCCTCATCTTCTCCGACTACATGCGACCGCCGATGAGGCTCGCGGCGATCATGAAGCTCCCCGTGATCTACGTCTACACGCACGACTCGATCTTCCTCGGCGAAGACGGGCCGACGCATCAGCCGATCGAGCAGCTCGCGGGGCTGCGCTCGGTGCCGAACCTCGTGACGCTGCGCCCGGCCGACGGTCCCGAGACGGCGCTCGCGTGGGCGTTCGCCGTTCGGCGTCGCACCGGCCCGACCGCGCTCGCGCTCACGCGACAAAAAGTGGCGACGCTGCCGCATGCGACGCCGCTCGACGCGGCGACGTTCAATCGCGGCGGCTACGTACTCGCGGAGGCGTCGTCGGGAAAGCCAGCGCTCGTGATCGTCGCGACCGGATCCGAAGTCGGGCCTGCGTGCGAAGCGCGCACGATCCTCGAGAAGCAGGGCGTCGCGACGCGCGTCGTCTCGATGCCCTCGACGAACCTCTTCTTCGAGCAGCCCGACGCGTATCGCGACGCGGTGCTGTCGCGCGCCGCGAAGATCGTCGCCGTCGAAGCCGCAGCGCCCGACTCGTGGTGGCGCGTCGTCGGCCGCGACGGCCTCGTCATCGGCATGCGTCGCTTCGGCGCGTCCGCTCCGGCGAACGTCCTTGCGGAGAAGTTCGGACTCACGGGCCCGCAGATCGCCGCGCAGATCACGACGTGGCTCGCGGGCGGGAAGTAGCGATCCGTCGTCGACCGCTGCGATCGAAGGCTCCCACAACGCTCAGCATCAGAGCGAGTACTCGAGCTGGATGAAGGACACCGGCGTCACCGACGTCCGCACGGTTTGGTTCGAGGGACCGGGCGCCAACGGTGCGGTGATCGGACGCAAGTCCTAGCGCGGAAGTCGAGCCGGCTACCGGACCTTTTTCCAGTGGTCGACGAACGCGCCCTCGCGAGTCGCCGTCATGGTGTCTCCGGCGAAAACGACCTTGGGTTCGCCATGTAGGGGGAGTTGCATTTCGATGCGTCCGTCTTTCATCGAGATCGGAGACGAGCCCGTCGCTGCGGTGACGTCGTAGGTGACGCCCTTCCCACCGCTCTCGTCGTTCACCATGTAGTAGACGTTCGTCTCGTCGTAGGTCTTCTCGGTGAGCTTGTAGGTGGCAATCGACGAGATCGAGGTGGACTTGCCCTTGGCGTCCTTCCAGTAGACGTTGAAGTTCCGATATTCCTTCGTGTACGTCATCAGGCCGACGACCACGGGCGGAGCTTGCTTGGTGCCGTCGGGTAGGTCGCGCGAAACCAGCACGTAGGTCCCCTCGATGCTGGGCGGTGCCACGTTGCTCGCCCCCACACGTTTGATGGAGAACACCGCTGCCAAGCCAACGACGACGGCGACCGAAACGCTGCGAACGATCCACTTGCGATTCATCGATGCCTCCTGTGTTGAATGAGTGAACGGCGGATGGTGCCACGATTGCCGAGGACGGTCGAGGGGTGAGGAGAATCGCCGCGCGGATCGCGAGCTTCCGATCTGGGGGAAAGTGCGGCGTCCGCGTTGACAGAATCCGACGCCATCAGCCACGATGGGATCGTCTCGTCGAAAGGGGTGTTCCAACATGCTCGCCCACGGTGTTCGTCCCCTCGTCGTTGCTCTTGCGCTCGCATTGCCTGTGGCGTTCGCGAAGGCTCAGTACTCCTGCTTCGAGTGGGAGTCGGGGTTTGGTCCGATCCCCGGCGTCGATGGCTCGGTGTATTGCATGTCGGTGTTCGACGACGGGACGGGTCCGAAGCTCTACCTTGGGGGACTCTTTCGGCGCGCGGGCAACGCCACCGTCAACGGCTTTGCCTGCTTCGACGGCGAGTCGTGGTTCGGCTTCGGAAGTGGCCTCGGGTCGAGTGGCTTTGTCCAGTGCATGAAGGTCTTCGACGACGGAACGGGGCCCGCTTTGTACATCGCCGGCACGTTCGACACCGTCGATCTCGTGAGCGCGCGATCGATCGCGAAGTTCGATGGCCGACAGTTCTCGCCGCTCGCCGGCGGTGTCGGGGTCGGCGCGCCGGATCGCGTCCTGTCGCTCGGCGTCTTCGACGACGGAGCCGGAGCGGCGCTCTACGTGGGCGGCGCGTTCTCGGTCGCGAGCCGCGTGAGCGTCTCCAACATCGCGAAGTGGAACGGCCACGCGTGGTCCGACGTTGGCGGCGGAACGGATGGCGAAGTCGATGCGCTCGTGTCGTTCAACGACCACGGACACACGTCGCTCTACGCCGGCGGCGACTTCACGCTTGCTGGCGGAGTTGCGGCGCGTCGGGTTGCACGCTGGGACGGCCACACGTGGACTCCGCTGTCGAGCGGCATGGACCGGGCCGTCTATTCGCTAGTCGTATTCGACGACGGCGTGAGCCGCGCGCTCTACGCTGGCGGCAGCTTTCGCTACGCGGGCGGCGTGCGCATGAACGGCATCTCGCGATGGAACGGGAGCGCCTGGTCGGATCTCGCCGGAGGCACTGGCGGCGGGTTCGTCGCTGCGTTCCGCGTGGTCGATGATGCCGGGGGCCCAGCGCTCGTCGTCGGTGGACAGTTTTCGAGCATCGGCGGGACGAGCGCGAACAACATCGCGCGATGGAACGGCTCGGCGTTCACTTCGCTCGGAACCGGCATCTCGTCGCGCCCCGCGAGCGTGTTCGCCCTCGCGACGATCGACACGCCATCGGGATCGCGACTCTTTACCGCCGGCGCGAACATCGTCACCGTGGGCGATCGACCCGTCCAAGGGATCGCGCAGTGGGACGGGAGCGATTGGTCCGACGTCGGGCCGGGGTTCGCCGATCGAGCCGGGTCCATTTTCACGATGGCATCGTTGGACGTCGGTGCGGGACCCGCGCTGTATGCCGGCGGCGCGTTCACATCCGCCGGTGCGGTCGACGTCGACGGCCTGGCGAAGTGGGACGGACGCGCGTGGGCGCCGATTGGCAACCCGCGTAGCGGTTCGAGCCCGTTCGTCTACGCACTCACGGCGCTCGACGGCGGCACGCCGCGCAGGCTGTGTATCGGCGGCGCGTTCGAGAGCTTCGGCGGCGTTGCCGCGAGAAACATCGCCACGTGGGATGGGCTGGCATGGTCGCCGCTCGGAACCGGAGTCGACGGGACCGTTCGCGTGCTCGCGATGCTCGACGACGGGAACGGGCGTTCACTCTTCGTCGGTGGGGAGTTCCTCGCCGCGGGCGATTCCCCGGCGAGTCGGATTGCGACCTGGACGGGAAGCGAGTGGGTTCCGCTCGGCTCCGGCTTGGACGGAGTAGGCGTCGTGGCCGCATTGTCACTCGCGGAGTACGACGACGGGACCGGTCCCGGCCTCTACGTCGGCGGCCAATTCGCGACAGCGGGCGGTCAGGCTGCGTCGAACATTGCGCGCTGGAACGGAACGTCGTGGTCGGCGGTGGGCGGCGGCGCGAACAATAGCATCACGTCGCTCGTCGTCTTCGACGATGGAACGGGACCGGCACTCTACGCCGGGGGCGCATTCACCTCGATTGGCGGAGTGGCGACGGGAGGATTCGCGAAATGGGACGGCGCTCGGTGGACGCCGCTCGGCACGAACACCTCGGTGCGGATCTCTGCGCTCGCCTCGTCTGACATGGACGCTGGCGCCGCGATCTACGCGGCCGGCCATCTCGTCGACACGCCACAGGTATTCACCGTCGGGCGCTGGGCCGGGACGCATTGGGCGAATCTCGACAGCGACCTTCCGCCGTTCGACCCCTCGACCTTTACGGCGATCGCCGCGTTCGACGATGGCGCCGCGGGACAGTTCGATGGAAGCGGTCCGGCGCTCTACGTCGGTGGCAACTTCTCGCGCGTCGGGCACACTCCGTCCTACAAGATCGCGAGGCGGACGCTCGCGCCTCGGCGAGGAAACGTGAACGCGTCGGCGGGGCCCGTGGCCGACGTGCTCGAAGTCAACGGATCCACCGGGGACGCGACGCGAACCGTCGACGTTGCGATCGACGCGCCGATTTCCATCTCGCTCGCGGCGGCGCCCGCGGGTCCGCTTCCGGCGCGATACACCGTGTGGATCTGGCGCAACGCCGTCGATCGACCGACCCCGCTCGTCGCCGGCGGAGCGCGGATCGGATGCACCGTCGATCCGACTCACTTCGCACCGGATACGACCCCGCAACCGTTCGCGTGCGTGACGTCGCCGTTTCGCCCGTGCGGGTCGATCCGAACGGTGAGATCGCCGAGCACCGCGCCGCTGACCGTGCGCCGCGCGGTCGGCTGGCCCACGACGGAGACGTTCACGGTGCAAGGCGTCATCGAAGATGCGAATGCGCCCGCGGGCGTCTCGCTCTCGGTGACCAACTCGGTGACTCTGCGCATCCGGTAGCTGGCCTCGCCGGAGAACACCTCGCGCATGGCCCAACGGAAGGAGCCTGCGCGATCGTGCGCTGAGAACCGCCCGCGGTGCGATCAGGGGTGAACGCGAAGAGTCACGGCGTTCGTCACGCTGAGGGCCGCGGCGTTGGCTGAGCGATCGTCCGCGAGCACGCCCTGAAACGTGAGCACGATCGGGTTCGCGAAGCCGTTCGTTCGAACGAGCGTCCACGGAGCGCGCGCCGGCGACGTGAAGCTCGCCGCAATGCCCGTGGCATACTCGGGCCCGAGACCCCCGCGGCGCACGTGGATAGGCTGCGGCGTTGCTCCGATCGACAACGGCGTCGGGTATGCGGTGCAACCCAGTCGCGTTCCGCCGACCACGAGGTCGTGCGCGCCCGCGATGCCGCTCGGCCAGACCCACATCGCGTAGGTTGCGCGGCCCGGTCCCGCGGGAGATCGGTCGAGGCGAAGCTCGATCGGCTGTCCCACCTTCGTCGCGACCACGCGCGACGGTTCGCCGGCCGATCCATTGACGAAGAGCACGTCGGCGACGGATCCGCTCGCGGCGTTCACGGTTCCGTCCGTCGACGACCCAGCCGTCGCGGGCGTCCAGCGTGCGATCCTTCCGGAGGCCGTGCCGCCCGCGAGCACGAAGTCACCGCCGGCGAACAGCGTACGCACCGATTCCTCGTCGTGAACGGCGAGCGTGTGAACGTCATGTCGCAGCCCGCTCCCGAGCGGCGACCACGCGGTGCCGTTCCAGCGGGCGACGTCCGTCGCTGGCGTACCGCCCGCATCGTCGAACAGCCCAGCGGCAACCAACGACGACTCGGTGCCGTCCTCGTAGACGACGAGAGAGTCGACGCGGAACTCGAAGTTGCCGGCGCCGTGAACGCCTCCGCCGACCGGCGACCACGCGGATCCGTTCCACCGCGCGACGTAGCTCGCGGCAACGCCGTCGATCGTCGTGAAGTTCCCGCCCGCATAGAGGGCGGGCCCGGTGCCGTCGTCGAAGACGGCGAGCGCGTTCACGCCGGGGCGGTTGTATCGATTCCCGCCGGTTGCGCCGCTTCCCAGAGGAGCCCACTGAGAGCCGTTCCACCGAGCGATTTGACTCGCGGGAGTGCCGGAGGCTGCCGTGAAGTCTCCACCTGCGTAGAGCGCGCGGCCGTTCCCGTCGTCGAATGGGGCGAGTGCGAAGACGTTTTGTCCGTACGTGCCAAGCCCCGTGCCCATCGCCGACCAGCTCGTTCCATTCCACCGCGCGACGTTGGTCGCGGGCACCGTGCCGACGTTCAAGAAGTCCCCGCCGGCGATCAACGTCGTGCCCGACCCATCGTCGAACGACGCGAGCGCGCGGACCCAAAGTTCATGGTCGCCTCTCACGCCGTCGCCGACGCCCAGCCACTCCGTCCCGTTCCAGCGAGCGACGTGGAAGATCGTCGTATTGCTGCCGGACCGCTCGAAGTCGCCGCCGGCGTAGAGTGAGTCGCCCGAGCCATCATCGAATCGCGCGAGCGCGGCGACACCATGGAAGAACGGACCGTCGCTGAGCCCGGCGCCGACCGTCGACCAGGCCGAGCCGTTCCAGCGAGCGATCCCGTGCGTCGTGACATCGCCTGCGGAATCGAGGACCCCGGCCGCGTAAACCGCGGGCCCGCTCCCGTCGTCGAACGACACGAGCGAGAGCACGGAGGACTCGACGCCTCCGCCGACGGCCGACCACGAGCTGCCATTCCATCGCGCGATCCCGTCAGTGGGAATCCCACTCGCCGTCGAGCCGATGAATCCTCCGACGAACAAGGACATTCCCTGACCGTCGTCGAATCCCGTTGCCGTGACCACGCCCGACCCGCCGTTGAAAGCGCGCCCGCCGAGCGGTGCCCAGGCGCTCCCCGTCCATTGCGCAACGTAGCCGACGTCGACGATGGTGCCGACCGTCCGGAAGTTGCCGGTCGCGACGAGCGCGGAGCCGAGTCCGTCGTCGAACGCCGAGAGCGAATAGACCGGGCCTTGAAACGCGTCACCGACGCCGGTCCACGCGCTTCCGTCCCATCGGTTCACGAAGCCGCTCGATTGGCCGCCGCCTCCGCCATAGAGCGCTGCTCCGGTGCCCGCATCGAAAGTCGCCAGCGCGATCGTGCGAGCGGCGATTGGCGTCGAGGACCACGCGGAACCGTTCCAACGCATCACACCAACCGTCGAGCTGCCGAAGCGGAAGCCGCGACCGGCGGCGTAGAGCGCCGCGCCGGTTCCGTCGTCGAAGCCGAGGATGTCGAACACCGCTCCGGTTCGCGCGAAACTACCGACGGCACTCCACGCATGTCCGTTCCACTTGGCAATTCCGCTCGTCGTTGCGGTGCCCGCTTGCGTGAAGGCGCCTGCCGCGTAGAGTGCTGGCCCCGAACCGTCGTCAAAAACGGTCAGTCCGAATGCCCGCCGATCCAGCCCAGTGCCCAATGCGGACCACGAACTCCCGTTCCAACGAGCGATGTTGGAGACGGGTGTGCCGCCTGCTGACGTGAAGCTGCCGGCGGCGTAGAGCGCGGACCCGGAGCCGTCGTCGAAAACAGAGAGTGCGATGACTGCAGTGCGCGGAGTCCCGACGAGTCCGCTGCCGAGCGATGACCACGCCGATCCGTCCCACTTCGCAATGCTGGACGTGGCCACGGTCCCGGCGGCCTTGAACGAGCCAGCGACGTACAACGCGGGGCCCGAGCCGTCGTCGAATACAATCGACGTGTAGACCTCGCCGAATACCCCGCGGATCGGGAACAGCCCGGGAGTCCACTCGCCGCAGGTCGACTGAGCGCGGGCGAGCGACATCGAGAGTAACACGCACGCGAGTGCGGAAAGCGACGTGCGAGCGACGGCAACGAACGCAGCCGACATGAGAGTCCTCCTTTGGCGCGTGCAGTCATTGTCGTCGAGTTTTACCGTCGCTTCCATGCGCTTGACGGACTTCGTTTCGGTGCGTTCTCGTCCGACTGTCGAACGTGCGCGCCGGCGGGCCCGAACCCCGGCGACTACGCGCTGTGGGCGTGGCACACGACGACCACCAATCCGCAGCCGCTCTTGATCGGCGGAGTCCGCATCGGCTGCATCGTCGATCCGACGCCGCTCACCGACGGCTCGCCGCAACCGATTCGCTGCCTGCGAAGCCCGGCGATTCCATCGGCGGACTGCGCCGGCGCGCACGAGATCGCGTCGCCGCCGGGCGCGCCGTGGACGATCGTGCGCAACGCGGGCCTTGCGCACGCCGGCACGTTCCAGGTGCAAGCGATCCTCGCAGACGTCGGCGCCGCGAACGCGACGGGCTTCAGCGCGACGAACGCGGTCACTCTGCGCGTGCAATGAGCGGCCGCCGCCTCGACGATCGCTTGCGAATCACGTAGCCTCTCTCGCGCGTCTGGGCGGGCGCGTGGCGGCGCGGCACCGTTCGACTGATGCAGCGAGGGAGGGCGCGATGATTCACGGGCTACTGGTCTTGTGTCTCGCAGCGGCTCCGATGGGTGACACTCCGACCGAGCCGCCGGTCGATCACTCGAAACCCAACTTCACGATGCCGGAGCTGTTCGCGATTTCACGCGCGGATAACGATTGGCGATCTTACGCCGACGAGGACAGTTCGAGATTGCCGATCCCGGACGACGTCGGTGCCGTTCTACGCGCGTTCGTCGCGGCGAAGTACGGCGAGTACGTCGACAACTACGAGTTGCACGGCGACTATTACCGCCGACTGGATGAGTTCTACCGGGGCACGTTCGTCGTGATGGGGCCATGTGGCCTCGACGTTTACGCGATGAATTTTGAAGGCGATTGTGGTTGGTCCACAGCCTACTTCTTCGCGCACGACACGACGACCGGCGTCATCACGCGCGAACCCGTGGAGATCTGCACGAAGTGGATGGACGCGAATTCGGGAGGACTCGTCGACTTGCTCCAAACACCTCTCGTGTCACTTGACGACGTCGATTCGGACGGTCGGTCCGAGCTCGTCGTCGAGGCGCAAGTTCACAACGGCACGCTGTGCAATGCCGCGATCTACACCTACTTCCATATCGCGCGCGATGGCGCGCTGATGCAGATCCTCGCCGTCGAGACTTGCTCCGTCGATCCATTCGACGAAGACGTGCGGCTCGTCAGAACCGTCATCGCGCTAGGACGCGATCGCATCCAATTGCTCGTCGATGCCGAGCGAGACGGGGCCCGAGAATCACGCTCGCGGATCGGAGACGTTCTCTTGACTACGACGGGCGCGCCGCGACCGTTTCGCGTCCAGGCACGCCGAGCGTTCGTCGAGGAATTCGAGCGCGTACCCACGGAAGATCTCTTGATCACCGTCTTCGGCGGCGGCGACGATGCGTTCCTCGCAGGTCGCTAGCTGCTGACGATCTCGACGTCGCTCGTCCAACTATTGCGTCGCCCCGCCGATGTCGTAGTCTCGCTTTCACACGCGTGGCAGTCCGATCGCGACTCGAGCCCGGCAAAGGGAGCGCATGACGAACATTCCGTGGATGATGCGAAGCCTAGCCGATTCACGTCGCGTCTCGATTGGCGTAACCGCCTTCGTGCTCGGCTTCGGCATTGCCGGATGGAGTGCGCCGCGGATCCAGCCCGTCGCACCGAAGACGACGCGCGCGCCGGGGCCTCCGGCCGACGTCGAGCGCATCCTGTGGTGGTTTCCCGAGGACACAGAGACGATCGTCGTGTCACGTGGACCCTTCGCCATTCCGGGTCCGCCGACGGGTGCGACGATGCCGTCGCTGGGCGCGTTCCTTCGGATGTGGTCTGCGCGCCCGTTCAGCCTCCGAGGTGGCAAATACGCGGATCATGTGATCGGGCGGTCGATCGCCCTATCTGTCGAAGGGAACAAGCACTTTCGATTGCCACACGGTGAGGGGCTCGGCGACTACGAAGGGTGCGAAGTGGTCGTCATCGGCAAGGATTTCGGCGACGCAGCCGACTCGTTTATGGTCGCCGTTGCCGCGGACGCGTCGGGAAAGACGAAGGTCGGCGATGTCGACGTCCTCGAGTTCGAGGAGCAAACGCAGATCGCCGGTGCAGACCAGCTCAAGCCGGGGGTGAAGGCCGAGGGGCGTCGTTTCGTTGTCTTCATCGCACGGCCGGAACCCACGGTGTTGCTCGTCGCAACCGATCGCGGAGTCATCGAAGACGTTCTGACTCGAATGAGCCGGCGCGGGTCGAAGCGCGCACTTCCGGACGATCTTCCGGAATGGAAGCAGATCGACACGGACGCGACGTTCTGGGCCTTGCGTCACTACGACGCCGCGGCCGCCAAGGACGATCCGACGTCGCCGCTCGGTAACGGTCATCTGCAAGTCGAGGCCGATCCGAAAGCGAAGGGTCTAGTGTTCTTCTTCAACGAGCCGGACGGCAAACCGACCGTTCGATATCTGTCGTCGAACGCGAACGCAGAGGCGATCGCGGCCAAGAATTGGAGCCATCCGGCGCCGGGACACAAAGAGAACCTCGAGCCATCCATCGAGGCGATCGCGCCGGACGTCGTCGAGATCACCGTTCGCTCCGGAAAACCCGAGGACACGGGGATCTTCATTCTCGTTTGGATGTGCGCGATCGGCCACGTGCTCTACGGCATGTAGCAAGCCCGCCGTCGGGCCGCTCGATATACTGCGCGCGTGGACGAGGAACGGTTTCCGTCGGATCGGCCGCTTCGGATCGTGCGACGTGCGGTCGTCGTTGCGGCGTGCGGGCTCGGGCTGGGGCTCCTGTGGATCGCGTCTCGCAAGCCCGACCTCGTCGAGGCGTACGCGAACGGGGTGTGGCCGCTCCTCTCGCGGCCGCTTGCCGCGATCTCCGGGCTGTTTCCCTTCGGAGTCGGCGAACTGCTGCTGTGGCTCGTCGTGCTTGCGCTGCTCGCGCGAACGGCGTGGACGCTCACACTCGTGTGGCGCGGTCGGCGAAGCCTTCGAAACGCGATCGCGTGCGGGCTCCTCGGCGCGGCCGAGGGCGCCTGCGTGATCGGCCTCCTCTTTGTCGTCCTGTGGGGCATGAACTACTCGCGGCCGGACGCGATCGAGCGATTGCACTGGCCGTCCCTGTCCACGACCGAGTCGCCCGCGGACGAACTCGCGCGAATCTCCGAGGCCCTCGTCGTCCACGCGAACCTCGAGCGCGAAGCCGCCGCGCCGCCGACGCCGAACGAGATCGACCGCGCGATCGACACCGGATACGAGCGCGTTGCCGAGTCGCTCTCCTTGTCGGACCGATTCGCGGCGTCGCGCGGCCCCGCAAAGTTCGCCGTCGGCTCGGGGCTCATGAGCGCGTTCGCCATCTCCGGCATCTACTTTCCGTTCACGGCCGAGGCCAACGTGAACTCACAGGTTCCGGAGTCGGAGCGTCCGTTCGTCGTCGCGCATGAGAAAGCGCACCAGCGCGGCATCGCGGCCGAGGACGAAGCGAACTTCTTCGGCTTCCTCGCGTGCGCGTCGAGCCCCGACGCGTGGGTGCGCTATTCGGGCTATCTTTTCGCGCAGCGGCAGCTCTTGCACGAGCTCGAGCACTTCCAACCGGAGCGCGTGCGCGACCTCGTCGCCAGGCGTTCGAGCGCGGTGCAACGCGACGTCGACGACTCGAACGCGTTCTGGGCGAAGCACCGCGGCTTCTTTGCGCGTGTCGGCCGGACCGTGAACGACGCGTACCTCGAGCTGAACGGCGTCGTCGGCGGGATCGACTCATACGATCGGAGCGCGCGACTCCTCACGCTGTTCGCGCGCGTGAATCACGGGACGTGCATCGTCGGCAACTGACGGGTCCGGCTTGACGAACGCGATCAGATGTACGAGGTCGCGGACCGCTTCTACACGAAGCTAATCCAGCAGGCTCGCGAGCTGGCGAAGAAGGCGATGGAGTCGGGCAAGACCGCCGAAGCGAAGGCCGTGAACTCGGTCATCGACGAAGTCCTCGCGCGCCCCGAGCACGCCTGGGCCGCGAAGAAGGGAGAATCGCGGCTACAGTCCGGCCTCGATCTGCGGGGCGTAGAACTGCGCGTCGAGGAGAGAGTTTTCGACGGCCGGCAGCGCCCAGTTGTCTTGGTTCACGAAGAAGATCGTGCCGTCGATCGCCTGCCGCACGAGATCGGCGCTGCCCCTCGCAATGAAGCCCGGTTCGCTGATGGGAAGCGCGTGACCCCAGCGCGTCATCCTCACTTGCACGACGTTCGAGGGATCGACGCGAAGCACCGACAGCATTTCGTGGATCTGCGGGACGAGCCGCTCCGCGTAGTGTCGCCATGACGCATCGCCGCTCACGAGCGAAAAGCGGCTGCTCGGCCACGCGAGCGGCCAGTAGAGCGTCAGCACGGAGCGGGGGAGCCGCTCGCGTCGCGCAAAGTGACCACTCAGCATGTCCGCGACGGCGGTGCGTTCCTCGGCTTCGACTTGGCTCGTGGGGTAGTCGCCGTCGCCGAGGAGGAACGTGTCGTAGAAGTCGCGCTCGATCGCCGTCCGCAGGAGGACGTTCGCAACCAAGTACGCGCGGTACGAGAGTTCGTTCATTGCTTCGAACTTCTCGGGGAACGCTCCTTCGAAGTCGTGCAAAACGTACTTCGCGACGAACTTCGGACACGCCATCACGACGCGCCTCGCCTGGATGGCTCGCAGGTTTCCGCTCGAATCCGTGTACGTGACCTGCGCGCCGCCCGTGTTCGACCGGACGTCCATCACGCGACATCCTGCGCGAAGCGCGCAGGCGCCGCTCGACGATTGCGCCTGCAGCCGGTGCCACAGCTCGTTCACGAGGTGGGCGTTCCCGCCCGGAAGGACCCAGCGCCCGTACTCCTCGGCCGCGAGGAAATTCCAGCCGCCCGCGGCGGAGATCTCCTCCCACCCGGCGCCGAACGACGAGTAGCAATAACTTTGTATCCCTGCGGCGAGGAGCGGGGGCGCGGCGTATCCGAGACGCTGCTCGATGTCCTCCTTGAGCGTGAGTTGGTCCAGGTCGAGGATCCACTGGTTGTCCGCGCCCTCGGGGAGCGGGATGTCCGGATACGCCTCTTCCGCGTAGTAGCGAACGATCTCGCGGTAGCGCTGGAACGCTTTCACTTCGTCGGGCGACAGTCCAGCGGCGCTCCAGAAGTCGTCGTCGAAGACGCCGTCGAGAACGACGGGATCATTGCCGCCTTCGCTGAGTCGATAGGCGTGGTCGAGGCCGAGATCGCGGTAGAAGCCCTCGAGGAACGATCCCTTGTCGGGGACGATGAAGTACGCGCTGCCGAGCGAGTATCTCGTCGCGTCCCAGATCTCGCCGCGAGCGTTGCCGCCGAATCGATCGTGGAACTCGAGGACGACGGGATTGCGATGTCGAAGGAGGTACGCGGTCGCGAGGCCCGAGAGTCCACCGCCCACGACGACGACGTCGGCCGATTCGCTCGGGGTCGGCAGCGAGAGCACTTGGTGAATGGGTGGATGCGGAACGTCGAACGGATCGCCCGTGAAGTCCGCGGCGAACGGGAACCCGCCGACCGACACGGAGTCGGGCCGCGGCGGCACGAGGAGGAACGGTCCCGACTGATCGGCAGGCGTCGCGCCGAGGGCGCCGCACGCGGACGAGGCGGAGTGCGAGCGAGCGTTGCATCCGCCGAGAAGGCCCAGCAGGAAGCCCCCGAGACCTCGTTCGAGGAACTCACGTCGCGTCGGCATGAACGCGACGTTATCGCAACGTCACTCGAGGATCCATGACCGGACAAACTTATCTGTGAAGGCGAGCGAGAGGCGGCGGGTTGCGGCGCGAGCCTGCGAGCGCGCAAGGCGCGCCGTCGTGCGCGCGACTCGCCGTCCGCACGTTCATTCCGCGAGAGGGCTCCACATCAGGTAGCGCACGCGCCATCGGCCGTCGGGGCAGCGCTGCAGGATCATCACGAACTTGTCCTCGGTGCGCGTCGGGTCGCCGCCCTTCTTGGGCTCCGTCGAGACGCGCGTGGATCCCACGCAGAACGCCCAGTCGCCGGCGACGCGGATCTCGTGCGCGAGCACTTCGACGTCCAGGTCGGACGACTCGAAGAGCGCGCGGTACTTTTCTCGGATTGCTCCGATGCCGATCACGGGCGGGCCGTTCGGCGGCAGCCATTCGGCGTCGGGTGTGTAGAGCGCGACGATCCCGTCGAGGTTCTCCGACGTGTCCGCCGAGGCGACGTTGCCGAGGACCTCCCGAATCGAGTCGACTTCCGAACCGCCCGTCGACACGCACGACGCGAGCGCGAGCGCGCATGCGACGGCCAACCCGCGAGCGATGTGTCGAATCATCGATCCCTCCGTTCGAAGGCTCGCCTTTTATCCGGCGGCGCCGACCGATTCAACCAGGAGTCGAACGGCGGGACGCGAGCGCCATCGCGTACGCCCAGGACGGGATCCTGCCTCGCACTTCCGGCGGCCACTCGTCACTCCGCCGGTGCAGGGGTCGCCGCCGGCGGCACGACGTAAGCGTAGAGGAACTGGTCGATCACCTTGCCGTCCTTGATCGCACTTCGCCGCATGCGGCCCTCGAGCACGTAGCCTGCTTTCTCGAGGACGCGGCACGACGCGGGGTTCCATTCGTAAGGGACGGCGAAGATGCGAGTGAGCTGGTGCTTCACGACCGCGTGCGCCGTCACCGCGCGGAGCGCCTCAGTGGTGATGCCGCGACCCCAGAAGCTCTCGCCGATCCAGTAGCCGATCTCGGCAGAGACGCGCTCGACGTCCGTGTGCAGGGAAAAGCCGATGCCGCCGATGGCCTGATCGTCGACCGCGATCGCGAACCACGTCTCCGGATCTCGCGCGAGTGCCGCGCGGATGAAGCGCCGCGCGTCCGGAAGGCCGTAGGGGTGCGGAAACCCGTCGCGCAGGTTGAGCCAGACCTTTCGATTGTTCGCGTGCCGCGCAAGCGACTCGGCGTCGCTCATGCGCCAAGTTCGCACGGCGCAGCGCTCGAGTTGAATCAACATCGGCTGCTCACCGGTCCTTCCTGGTGGTCAGGATGCGGCCATCGATCGTTCGTGCGGCACGCCTGCAATCTCGCGCGCGACACGGTCCAGCAGGATACACCGCGGGTCCAGACGACGAGCGGCGTCGAGGAATCGTCGCGCGGCTGCGGGGTGGCCCACTCGGCGTTCGCCGATTGCGATCCAACACGCCGCGAGCGCGCGAATGTCCGGCGCGTCGCATCCGACGAACGCGCGGTGGAGGAGATGGAGCCCGACGCCGATTTCGCCGCGCGCGACGCAGATTGCACCGCGCGTCCCGTTGAACGCCTCGATCCATCCGGCCAACGCGAGCGCTTCCACTGACATTCGGTCCGCGCGCTCGAGGCGATCCGCGCCACCTGCCATCAACAACGTGTAAGCGAGGCTGTTCAGCACGTATGCGCGGACGAGCGGCTGCAGATCTCTCGATCGCAGCTCATCGAGAATCGCGACGGCGCCGTCGTACTCGCCTTGCATCGCAAGGAGGATCGAACGGTAGTGCGGCCAGTGCGGGTCTTGTGGTAAGCGCGCTTGCTCGCGATCGATGATCGAGATTGCTTCCCCAAGACGGCCGAGGTGACGGAGCCGCTCGACTTCGAATGACCAATGGGCCTGCACGTAGGCGTCGAACGTCGAACGCGGCGCTCGCAGCGCGTCGATCACGCCAAGGCCGTCCGTCGGGCCTCGGCCGCTTCGCGACATCACCCGACGCGGCCAGAGCGCTACCCCGAGGGACACGAGGTTTGCGATCGCGAAGACCGCACCCCACCAAGCAAACGGGGCCTTGTTCGTCGCGGTGATGTTCGTCCACGGGAACAGGGCCAGTCCGATTGCTCCAAGCGACGCGTTGGTCAGTGGGCCACCGGCGTACAAGCAGATGACGCGCAATCTCAACCAGCATCGCGGTGGAAACGTCACCGTCGCGAAGCCGTGCGTCGGTACGCGGTGCAACGTGAACCGCACGCTGCCGAACATGTGCTGCCAGGCGATGCGCCCGCTTCCGATGGAAATCTCCCTCACGGTGCCGCCCGCGAGAGTTCCCGCGACGGCATGTCCGAGCTCGTGAAGAATGACGGTGATCGGTTGAAGAAGAAACATCATCGCAGTGGCGAGAATCATCGCCCCAGCGTTCGGGCCAACTTGGGAGAGCGTCACGAAGAGACCGAAAGCGCCGACGAAGAACCAGGTCACGAGGCCCTTGCGACCGTGCCGTTCGTATTCCCGTTGGATGCACGTGGGGCAACAGTGCACCCGCGCGCCATACCGCGCGACGCGATGGAGTTGGAAAGCGTCGGCGATCGGCGTCTCCACACCGCAAGCTTCGCAACGCGACATGGCTGAATTCTCCGGAGGCTCCGCTTGTTCGACGGGCGACCATCCTAAACGATGAGGTCGGTGCGGTCGCTGGGACTCAGCGCTTGCGTGCGAGCGCGGCGTCGATTCGGGCGAGGAGGACGTCGAGAGCGGCGAGGCGGCCGATGCCGGACTCTCCTTCGGCGAGCCAGCCTTCTTCGGGGTCGACGAAGCCGAAGCCGGCGTCGCGCAGCGTGGCGACGTTTCGCTGCACGATCCGATTCTTCCACATGCGGTGGTTCATGGCGGGAGCGACGAGCACGGGGCACGTCGCGGCGAGAAGCGTCGTCGTAAGCGCGTCGTCGGCGAGACCGGCCGCGGCGCGCGCGAGGAAGTCGGCGGTCGCAGGCGCGACGACGAGCAGGTTCGCGCTCTCGATCGCGGCGATGTGCTCGGCCTTCTGCTCCTCGCCTTCGCTCCAGAGATCGGTGAGGACGGGATTCCCCGTCAGGGTTCGAAAAGTGAGAGGCGTGACGAAGTGTTGCGCCGCTTTCGTCAACACGACCCGAATGTCGTAGCCGCGCTGGCGGAGCTGCGACGCCAGCTCCGCCGCTTTGTACGCCGCGATGGAGCCGGTGACGCCGAGAACGATTCGGCCTCGGCGCCCGGCCTCCACCGCGCGCTCTCCTCTAGTCATCGTCGGACGATTGGACGACGTCGTCGTAGATCTCGGGGCCGAGATCCTCGATGATCGGCCCGAGTTCGATCTTCCCCGCCCGCAGCTCCTCGATGGCCGTCATCACCGGATCGCGATGCGCCTTCTCGATGAGCGGCGGCGAGCCCATGGTCAGCTCGCGCACTCGCTTCTGCAGGAGCGCGGAGAGCTTGAATCGCCCTCCGACGAGCCGGGTCAGCTCCTCGATGCCTTCCTTCTTCATGCAGGTCTCCTTTCGGGCAGCCTAAACCGATCGACTGCAGCTGCCGTCAGACAGTCTGTTTCCTCAACACCCAATCGCGAATCTCCGCGGCCGCGCGCGTGACGTCGTCGTTCACCACGCGCAGGTCGAATTTGTCGCGTTCCATCATCTCCCGATCCGCCGTTTCGAGCCGGACGTGCAACTGCTCCTCCGAGTCCGTGCCGCGCTCGCGCAATCGCTGTTCCAGCACCTCGCGCGACGGCGGTTCGACGAACACCGTCAGCGCCGGCACCGACGCCCGGCGCAAATTGTCCACGCCTTGCACGTCCACCACGAGCAGGCAGTGCTTGCCGGACGCGAGCACGCGCTCGACGTTTCGTCGCGGCGTGCCGTAGCGCCGCTGGTACACCCGAGCGTGTTCGAGGAAGTCGCCCGCGCGCGCGCCTCGCTCGAACGCCTCCTCGCTCATGAACTCGTAGTCCACGCCGTTCCTCTCGTTCGCGCGCGGCGGCCTCGTCGTCGCCGTGACGGCTCGCGCGAATCGCGGGTCGCTCAGCAACGCGTCGACCACAGTCGACTTGCCGGCTCCCGAAGGACCCGACACGGCGACGAGCACACCCGCGGGCGAGTTCCTCATTCGAGGTTCTGCACCTGCTCTCGAATCTTCTCGATCTCCGCCTTCGCCTCGACCACGGCATGCGCGATCTCGGCGTCGGACGCCTTGCTGCCGATCGTGTTCACTTCGCGAAACACTTCCTGAAGGAGGAAGTCGAGCCTTCGGCCGACCTCGCGCCCCGATGCGATCACGCTCTCGAATTGCGCGAGGTGGCTGTCGAGGCGCGCGATCTCTTCGGTGACGTCGCACCGATCCGCGAAGATCGCGACGTCGCGGCGCAGGTCCTCTTCCTTGATTGCGAGCGGCGAAGATTGGAGCAGTGCCGACGCTCGCTCACGAAGCTTGTCGTGGTATTCGCGGACGACGCGAGGCGCGCGCTTCTTGACTTGAGCCAGCGTCTTGCCGATCGCGCGTTGCCGATCGCGAATCTCGGAAGTGAGCTTCGACCCTTCGGTCTCGCGCATGGCGACGAGCCGGTCGACCGCCTCGCCCACCGCTTCCTGAATCGCCGTCCATTCGTTCGCCGGCAGCTCGGCCGCGCCGTTCGACTGGAAGATGCCGGGCATGTCCGCAACGAGCTCGAGCGAAGGCTCGCCGGAGAGATCGTACGTTTCCTTCAGGTTGCGCAACGCGTCCACGTAGCCGCGCACCGATGCCGGATCGACGTGGAAGACGGCGCGGGCGTTTGCGCTCTCGTAACGGACAGCGAGCGTGACGGAGCCGCGGGCGACTCGTCGCTTGACGATGTCCTCGATGCGAGCGTCGTACGCCTGGAGCGCGCCCGGCAGCTTCAGTGTCACCTTGAGAAAGCGGTGGTTCACCGAGCGGATCTCCGCCGTGACCGACCAGCTCTCGCCGGTGCGCGTCGACTTGCCGAAGCCCGTCATGCTGCGGACGATTCCCGCGGCAGCCGGCTTCGGCTTGCGCATCGCCACTTGCGTCTTGGGCGCAGCCACTAGTGGTCTTTCTCCGGAGTCTGAGGCGTCTGCGGCGTGTTCTGACCGCTCGGACTTTGCCCGCCCCCCGGCGTCGACGGCGGGTTCTGCCCGCCATTCGGATTGGGAGTTCCACCCGGATTGTCGGAGCTTGGAATCGCCGGAGGCGGTGCCGCCGGCAACACGCTCACGTGACCGCGAAGCAGGCTCACGAGCACGGCGCTGCCGACGAACACGCCGGCAACGGCGCCGGTGAACTTGTGCAGACCTGTCGCCTTCACGCCGAACGTCTCGCCCCCGACGCCGCTGAACGCCTCAGCGAAACCGCCGCCTTTCCCTTCCTGAACCAGGATGATCATGATCAGGACCAGGCTCGACAGGATGAACAGGAAGTAGAGGAAACCAATCACGAAACCCACGGTCGACCTCCTAATCTCGGCTCTTGAACGCGGCCACGAGTCGCGCGAACGACGACACTTCGAGGCTCGCACCTCCGACCAGAACACCATCGATCTCGGGCGCTTTCGCGAGCGCGCCGACGTTTTCCGGTTTCACGCTTCCGCCGTACAGCACGCGGACTCGAGCGTCTTCGGACCAATCGCGAATCCGCTTGTGAACCTCCGACGCTTGCTCGGGCGTCGCGTTGCGACCCGTGCCGATCGCCCACACGGGCTCGTACGCGATCGTGACCTGCCCGCGCGACGTTCCCACGCCGTGGAACGCCGATTCGATCTGCCTTTCGATGACGCGCTCGGTGTCGCGACGCTCGCGCTCCTGCAGCGTCTCGCCGACGCACAGGATCGGATCGAGGCCGGACTCGAGCGCGGCGCGCAGCTTTCGCGCAACGACCTCGTCCGTTTCGCCGAGCTGATGGCGGCGCTCCGAATGTCCGACGATCACCCAGCGGCAGCCGACGCTCCGAAGCATCCAGCCGGAAACCTCGCCGGTGAACGCGCCTTCCTTGCCCGGGTGCAGGTCCTGCGCGCCGAGCGAGATCGCGGATCCGTGGAGAGCTTCGCTCACGTCGGCGAGGAACGGGAACGGCGGGAAGACGGCGACCTCCGGGATTTCGCACGACCCCAACGTCTCGCGAAGGGCGAGCGCCGTCGCCTTCGCGGCCGCTCGATCCTTGTACATCTTCCAGTTTCCGGCGACGAGCGCTCGACGCGCGGTGCTCATGCGAACGCTCCTTCCGACTCGATCTTCCGGACGACGTCCATCGACTGCTCGAGGACCGCGATCTCGCGCATGAGGCGGCGAAGCGCCTCGGGTCGCAGCGCTTGAGCGCCGTCCGACAGCGCCTTTTCCGGCGACGTGTGAACTTCGAGCATGATCGCGTCCGCGCCGACGACGACCGCCGCGCGCGCCAGCGGTGCAACCAAGTCGACCCGACCGGTGGCATGGCTCGGGTCGACGGCGATCGGGAGATGCGTCAGCCCGCGCAGGTTCGGCACGGCGCTGAGGTCGAGGAGATTGCGCACCGAGTCCTCGAAGCCCTTCACACCGCGCTCGCACAGGATCACCTGACGATTCCCGGCCGACAGCACGTACTCGGCCGAGAGCAGCAGATCCTTCACCGTGGCCGACATCCCTCGCTTGAGAAAGACGGGCTTTCGCGTTCGTCCGACCTCCGACAGCAGCGAGTAGTTCTGCATGTTGCGCGCGCCGATCTGCAGCACGTCGGCGTAGCGCTCGACGATCGGCACTTGGCGCGGATCCATCACCTCGGTCACGACCGGCAAGTCGAAGATCTCGCTCGCCTCGCGCAGGTACTTCAGCCCTTCTTCGCCGAGGCCCTGGAACGAATAGGGCGACGTTCGCGGCTTGAACGCGCCGCCGCGCAGCATCGTCGCGCCCGAGTCCTTCACGACCTTGGCGACTTGCAGCAAGCTCTCGCGGCTCTCGATGGAGCAGGGGCCGGCGATGACGACGAGCTTCGGGCCGCCGATCTTCACGCCGCGCACGTCGATGACCGTGTTCTCGTGGCGGAACTCGCGGCTCGCGAGCTTGTACGGCTTGAGGATCGGCACGACCTTTTCGACGCCGGAGAAGGCCTCGAGCGCGGTCGACCGCAACGCCTCCTCGTCGCCGATGACGCCGACGATCGTGCGGTGCTCGCCGCGCGAGAGGTGGATCTTGAAGCCCATCTCCTCGATGCGCTGGATGAGGTGGGCTTGCTCCTCGGGCGTGATCTCGGGCTTGAGAACGATGATCACGAGTGCGTCTCTTTCCCGGCCGGATAGGAGCCGAGCAGGAGGTACGCGGTCGAAAGGCGCTTCACCTTTGCGAGCGCCGTTTGCAAGCGGCGATCTTGCACGTGTCCCTCGAGGTCGAGGAAGAACGACGCATCGCCGGGGCGGCCGGGAGCGGGGCGCGACTCGATGCGGCGGACGCTGACGCCCGCGCGACGGAAGTGCGCGAGAATGTCCGCGAGCGCGCCCACGCGATCCTTCGCCGAGAGCACGATCGACGTCTTGTCGTTGCCCGTCGGTCCACCGAACTCGCGCGCGAGGACCGCGAATCGCACGAGGTTGTTCGCCTCGTCCTCGATCTCGCGAGCGAGAACCGACAAACCGTAGAGCGACGCGGCCTCTTCGCTGCCGATCGCGGCCGCGCCGCGCCGCTTGGCTGCGAGCTGCGCCGCGAGCGTGGTCGACGCGGTCTCGATGCGCTCCGCGTCTCGGAAGTGCGAGTACAGGAAGCGCTGCGATTGAAGGAACGCGTGCGGATGGCTGTAGATCCGCGCGATCTTTTCGAGTGGTCCCTTGCCCATGAGGCACAGCCTCACCGGCCGCAGGATCTCCGCGCAGATCTTCACCGGGTAGCGCAGGAAGAGATCGAGCGTCACGGTGAGCCCGCTGCCGAGGCGGCTCTCGAGCGGCACCAGGCCGTAGTCGGCCTGCTTGCTCGAAACCAGCGAGAAGACCTCGACCACGTCGCGCGCCGGCGCGTACTCGACCGAGCCGCCGAAGCGCTCGCGTGCCGCCAGATGCGTGAACGTCCCGGGCGGGCCGAGGAACGCGACGCGCGTCTGGCGCTCGAGGGCGAGCGAGCCCGACATCAGCTCGCGGTAGATGGCCTCGAGAGTGTCGTTGGTCAGCGGGCCGCGATTGCGGCGACGGAGTCGCTCGAAAACCTGGCGCTCGCGGTCCGGAGCGTAAGCCGGGCGGTTCGACCGCTGTTTGACGTGGCCGATTTCGGCGACGACCTGGGCGCGCTCGTTCAACAGATCCACGATTTTTTCGTCCAGTCGGTCGATGGCCCGGCGGAGATCGGTGAGCTTTTGCGCCGCAGCGCCGGCCTTCGCCGGCCGAACCCTCGCGCGCGAACGCGACACCGTCTCCCTCACCCGTACCTCGCGGTAAAGAAACGCTACAGGTTAGGGGGGACGTCCGTCGGTGTCAACTCGCGTGATGACTTTCGAGCGCTCGATACTGGTTTCGGTCGTTTGCCTTTCGGTTCTCACGCCTTTGAAACGAGGGATCCTCGAACGACCCCGAGAGAGGCAACATGCGCCGCCGCGTGCTGGGCGCGCCAACGGCGCCGTCGCGGCCCGCGCCGTCGTCGGTGTTTCGAATTGCAAGTGCAGCGTCGCCGATCACCTTGACGCTCCAGGGGCTCATCGAGGACGATGCCTCGCAGAGTTCATCTCACTGGAGCGTGACCAATGCGATCGTCCTTCGCGTGCGCGTTCCGTAGCGCCGGCACTTCGCTCACCATCATTCTTTTCATGGGTCTCGCCGAAGCCCAAACCACGGAGCGAGTGAGCGTTTCCTCGACCGGCGCCGGGGGAGACGGCGGGAGCGGCAGCGACGGCACGGTTTCGACTTCCGCAGACGGGCGCTGGGTCTCGTTCACGAGCCTCGCATCGAACCTCGTTCCGGGGGACACCAACGGCGTCCTCGATGTTTTCGTCCGCGATCGACTCGCGAGCACGACGTCTCGCGTCAGCGTGTCGAGCAGCGGCGGCGAGGGGAACGCGCGCAGTGGCGATTACGCCCAAGAACTTTCCGCAGACGGGAGATTCATCGTCTTCGGCAGCACCGCAACGAACCTCGTCGCGAACGACGGGAACGGAGCCTCCGACGTCTTCGTTCACGATTTGCAGAGTGGAGAGACGATCCGCGTGAGCGTCAACTCGGCGGGAGTCGAGGGCGATCGCGACAGCTTTGGCGGCTCGATCTCCACGGACGGTCGCTGGATCGCCTTCACGAGCACCGCGACGAACTTCGGTCCAATCTCGAGCACGAACGCGGGCCGCCAGATCTACGTCCGCGACCGCACCACAGGGATGACCGCGCGCGTCAGCGTCACCGCCTCCGGCGCCGCAGCCAACGGTACCTGCGATGTTTCGTCGGTCTCCGCCGACGGCCGCTGGGTTTCCTTCCGAAGCGACGCGTCCAACCTCGTCGTAGCGCCGGGCCCGGTCGGTGTTCGCGCGTCGCACGTCTTCGTGCACGACCGCGACTCCGACGGCGACGGCGTCTTCGACCAGGTTGGGGGGATGAGAAACGCAATCGTCGACGCCACATCGCCTGGAGTTCCCTCGAACGGATCGAGCGACGCGCCAGCGATGTCGAGCGATGGCCGATGGGTCGCGTTCGCGAGCGGTTCGACCGACCTCGTCCCGAACGACGGGAATCGAGTAGACGACGTCTTCATCACCGACCTGCGAGGCGGCGTCACGACTCGAGTCTCGGAGCGATCGGGGGGGACCGACGCCAACGGCCCGAGCACCGCGCCGTCGATTTCCGCCGATGGACGCGTCGTGGCATTTGCCAGCGCGGCGACCGACCTCGTCCCCAGCGATTCGAATCAGCGCGTGGACGTTTTCTTTCGAGATCTCCAGACCGGCGTGACCGAGCGCGCGAGCGTGAGTGCGAATGGGACGCAGTCGAGCGCGGAGTGTCGGAGTCCAGCCGTGTCCGCGAGTGGCGGCGTCATCGCGTTCGTCGGGTCGGGCGATGATCTCGTCGATGGCGACACGAATGGCGCCAGCGACGTGTTCGTGCGCGTCCTCCAGCCGTTCGAACTGACGTCGATGTCACCGCGCTCGGGGTCGGAGTCCGGAGGCGAGATCGCGAGGCTCTTCGGCGTCGGATTCGGCTCGATGAGTGAGACCATCGTTCAATTCGGCGGCGCGCCGGCGACGCTTCTCGACGTGACATCGGATCGGATCACGTTGCGGACGCCACCCGGGGCGGGGACCGTCGACGTCGTGGTGACGGTCCGCGTCGCGACGCGCACCTTGCCGCAAGGCTACACGTACGTTTCGCCGGGGCTCGCCGCGCGGTACGGAAACGTGAACGTCGGGCGCGGGAATCGAGAAGACGTGCTGCTCGTGAACGCGGTCGCCGGCGATTCGACGACGCGAGAGCTGACGATCGGCGTGACCCAAAGGATCGACTGCGTAATGCTAGCGCCATCGAGCCGTGTGGTCTCTCACTTCGTGCTCTACCTGTGGGGCCGCGCGCCGAACGCTGCGACGCTGACGCCGCTGCCGCGCGGGCTCGGCGCGATGGCGCTTGCTCCTCCGTTCGCCGGGGGCGTCCCTCACGCGATCTGGAACAACGTCGGCCGCCGCCGAGTCCTCGGGGCACCCACGCTGGCGTCGCGTCCGGCACCTTCGATCGTGTTCCGGAGCGCCGGCTCACCGACGCCGATCGCGGTCACGCTGCAGGGCTTGATCGAGGACGACGGCTCGCAGAGCAAGGCGGGCTGGAGCGTGACCAACGCCGTGATCGTGCACGTCCAGTAGCGCCACGGTCGCGTCAGGTCTGGAGGTGTCGGCCGCGGTCCTCGGGAAAGCCGAAGTGGATCGGGTCGACGCCGGGGCGGAACTCGCAGAAGTACTTGTGATCGCCCCACGCGATGTCCGCGGCGCTGCCGGAGCAGTAGGGGCACTCGAGGTGCTCCGCGATCGTGCGCATCGCATCGACTCTCATGCAATGGATCCGGAAGGCCTTCCCGACTTTGTTGGGTTCGACTTTGGGGTCGCTCATTTCAAACCTCCAGGCTCGCCCGATGGCGAAGGATCCGCCAACTCCGTTCGATGTCGCCGCGCACGTGCGCGAGATTGGTCGCTGATTTCTTGAGCCGTCCTTGGAGCTCGAAGTAACGGCGAAGCGATTCGTCCGAGAACTCCGGCTCGACGTCGATCGTCGTACGCACGCCGTCGAACACCTCGTACACCGGATACAGGCCCGACTTCACCGCGAGTCGCACCAGCTCGATTCCCTCCGCCGGCTCCGACTTCCATCCGGTGGGACACGGCGACAGCATGTGAAGGAAGCGGAAGCCCGTCGCGTCGATCGCGTAGCGCATCTTTCGCAGCACGTCGTCCAGGTGCGCGAGCGAGAGCGTCGCGGCATAGGGCACGCGGTGCGCGGCGAGGATCGCCACGATGTCCTTCTTCGCGACGTCCTTGCCGTCCGGCGTCGTCGTCGTGCTCGCGCCGAGCGGCGTACCGGAAGATCGCTGCCCGCCGGTGTTGGCGTAGATCTCGTTGTCGTAGCAGACGTACAGGATGTCTTCGTTCCGCGCGGCCGCGGCGGATAGCGTCGCCATGCCGATGTCGTACGTGCCGCCGTCTCCCGCCCAGCAGATCACACGCGTCGCCTCGGCGTTGATGCGCGCCGCATGCGCGAGGCCCGTCGCCACGGCCGCCGCGGAGGCGAACGTCGACGCGACGACCGGCGCGCCGTACGCCGAGAAGGGGAATTGCCCGGCGGTGACGATCGCGCAGCACGCGGGAATGACCATCTGGACCGGACGCTCGGCGACGGCGTGAGTCAGCATCTGGAGCCCGATCGACATGCCGCAGCCGCCGCAGTTGGTGTTGCCGGGCCGAAGGATCGGCGCCGCGCGGTCGAGAGCCGTTTGGCACATGCCCTCGAGCACTCGCTCGCTCATCATCCCACCTCCATGATCGCGGGGATCCCGGCGCCGCGGCGCACGCACGACCGGAGTCGGGTTCGTTCCACAATGTCGGGGTCGGCGGGCCACTCGTCTGCCGAAACCGGGTAGCAGAACAGGGCTTTTGTGCGTGGCCAGGTCCCGGATGTGCGGAACACCATCCCGCCGGCCAGCGGGAGCCGCAGCAGATAGGGCAGCGTGGAATCCGGGTCCGGGTTATGCGCGATCAGCAACTCCGCCAACGCG
>JACOTG010000043.1 GCA_016178505.1 Planctomycetota bacterium | reverse complement strand
GATGTGCTTCCCGACGCCGCTGTCGGGCGCGAACTCATCGGTGTTCACGCTGATGAATAATTTCCGCGGCGGCCGCGTCGCCGCTCGCCTCGGGGCGCCTCGCCGTCCGTCGTCTCCCGCGCCGTTTGCGACGGACATCCCCGCGAGATTCATCCGCCGCGGAACGCACGTGACCCTGCAGGCGTTCATCGCGAACACGGCGTCGCCGAATGGGGAGGTCGGGATCACGAACGCGGTCATCATCCGAACCGAGTAAACGTCAGCGCGCTTCGAGCACGACGGCGTTCGTCACGCTCGCGCCCGACGCGTTGCTCGACGCCGCGTCGGTGATCACTCCCTGGAGAAGGATCGTTCGCGGCGCGGCGAATCCCGACCGAAGCGTGAGCGTCCACGGCGCGCGCGCGGGAGATAGACGTTCGTGCACGCCGGCACAAACGACCGACGGCACGCCGACCCCGCGAAGACACGTGAACGGTTGCGGAACGTCGCCGCGGCGAAGGGGCGTCGGGTTCGTCAGGCAGCCGAGCACGTTTCCCGAAGCGCGGAACTCGGTCGGATTCGACGGAGACCCGGGCCAAATCCACATCGCGTACGTCGGCGCGCTCGGCCCGGCCGGTGCCGCTCGAAGGGATATCGAGACTGGCTGACCGACGGCGACGTGAACGCGTCGCTGCGCGTCTCCGCTCGAATCGTTCGCGCGGAGCACGTCGACGATTCGCCCCGACGCCGCGTGCACGTTGCCGCGCAGCGGATCCGCGGCTCCCCACTTCGCCAAGTAGCTGGCGGGCACGCCGCCCGCCAACGTGAAGCCGCCGCCCGCGAACAGCGCCGGGCCACTGCCGTCGTCGAACACCGCGAGGGCCTGTCCGCCGAAGTTCAATCCGCCGCCGAGTGGCGACCACGACGTGCCGTCGAATCGCGCGATCCCTTGCGCATCGATGCCACCGGCGGTGCGAAAGCTTCCGGTCGCGTACAGCGCTGGTCCTCTGCCGTCGTCGAAGACCTCGAGTGCAAGGACGGTGTTGTACGACCCGGGCGAACCGACCTCACTCGGGAGTGCCGACCATTCCGTGCCGTTCCACTTTGCGATGAGGTTTGCGGCAACGCCTCCGGCGTGGCTGAACGACCCCGAGACGAAGACGGCGGGCCCGGAACCGTCGTCGAACGCGACCATGTCCGACACGTCCGAATCGACCCCGTCACCGAGCGCCGACCACGTCGCGCCATCCCATCGGGCGATGTTGTTCGCCGCGACGCCTCCGGCGTTCGTGAACGAGCCGCCGACGTAGAGCGCGGGCCCCGCACCATCATCGATGACCTTCAGCGACTGAACGCTCGTGTAGTTGCGGCCCAAGGTCACTCCGGTCCCGAGTGCCGACCACGAGCGACCGTCCCAACGGGCGACGTGATTCGCGACCGCCGCGCCAGCTCGTCGGAAGCTGCCGCCCGCGAACAGCGCCGGACCGCTCCCGTCGTCGAACACGGCCAGTGCGCTCAATTCGCCATCGACTCCGCTGCCGAGCGCCGACCACGACGATCCATTCCACTGAGCGATTCCGTTTGCCGGTCCGCTGCCGGTGCGAGTGAAGTTGCCTCCAGCGAACAGTGCCGCGCGCGATCCGTTTCCCTGGCCTGCATCGATTGCGGCGAGCGCATACACGTAGCCGTCGATGCCGGTGCCCAGCGCCGACCACGTGTGTCCATCCCACTGCGCCACGCGACGCGCGGCAACGGTGCCGGCTCGACAGAGGTAGCCGCCGACCACAAGCGTTGGTTGCGTTCCGTCGTCGAAAACCGTCATCGAGTAGACGAGGTCGTCGATCCCTGGCGCGAGCATGGACCACGCGCTGCCATTCCACCGGCCGAAGGTGGCGGACCCGAATCCTCGCCCACCCCGACAATCGAACGCGCTCGAGTAGAGGGCGCGGCCGCTTCCGTCGTCGAAGACGACGAGGTCGCCGAATCCGCCGACCGATCCGTCCCCAAGCCGAACCCATCGGAGCCCGTTCCACTTGGCGGTCACGGCGTCGCCGTCGAAGTCGTCGGGCGAGTGAGAGACACCGCCGGACACGTAGAGCGCGGGCCCGGCGCCGTCGTCGAAGACCTCGAGATCGCGCACGCTTCCGAGGATTTCGGAACCGATGGACACCCATCGATTCCCGTCCCACTTGCGGACGAATCCCGTGCTCGCGCTCAGGCCTCGACTCGAAGACCCTCCGGCGTAGAGCGCGCGTCCGGTCCCGTCGTCGAAGATCGTCAACGATTCGACGTAAGCGTCGGACTCCATTCCGGCATCGACGGCGGACCACGCGCTTCCGTTCCACCGCGCCACGGCAATCGTGGGCGTTCCGCCTGCGGTCTCGAGGAACCCGCCGATCCACAACGCGGAACCGCTCCCATCATCGAACGATTGCATCGAACGAACCGTCCCATCGATGCCGCTCCCTAGCGCACTCCATTCGCGGCCGTTCCACCGCGCGATGTTGTGGACCGGAACGCCGCCGGCGCCCGAAAAGAAGCCGGCGGCGACGAGACTCGATGCCGAACCCTCGTCGAAGACGCCGAGCTGTTCGACTTCAGCGTAGCGACCGGCGATCGGCCCGCCGGCGAGTTCCGACCACGACGCGCCATTCCACCGCGCGATGAAGTGCGCAGGGACGCCTCCCGCGGTCGTGAACCGTCCGGCCGCGTAGAGGGCGACGCCACTTCCGTCATCGTAGACCGCTACGGCGTCCGCCTCGTTGTTCAACCCGGTCCCGAGCGGGGCCCACGCCGTTCCGTTCCACCGCGCGATTCGATTCGCGACCATCCCGCCAATCGCCGTGAACTCACCGCCGGCAATGATCTCGGGCCCGGTGCCGTCGTCGAAGACGGTGAGGAACGCGGCGCCGACCGACTCGCGAGGGAAGAGCCCAGGCACCCATTCGAAGCACGGGCCTTGCGCCCATCCTCGCCGCGGTGTCGCGCAGGCGCACGCGATCCCGAGTGCGACGAGCGCAGCGCGACGCATCGCACGCACGATTGGGTTCTGTCCCTCGGCAATCTTCATGGGAGATCTCCTGACGCGGCGACGTTCACCGACGCGCGGCCATTATCCGCTCGGGGCGCCGAAAGGGCGACACGGTCGTCAGACCTCACGTTCGCGCTTCGTAGATGATCTCCATGATCACCTCTGTGCGCCGAACGGCTCGGCCCACTCCTTTCGAAAGTCCGCGAGATTCTACGACGTGATCGCACCCCGTCTTCCTATCGGTTGGTGATCGTTGCTGATCGTCGCGACGAGCGATCACGCTCGTTTAGATCGCGAGCCGGCTCATTTCGCGGTGGATCCGAACCTGGCGCGACGATTGCTCGGGGCGGATGACTTCGACCCCGAGAGGAGGAACGCGCATGATCTCGCCTGCGATCCTCGCCGCCATCCTATGCGGCCAGCTCACCTGGGCGCATCAACTGCCGGTCGTGAGTCCAACCGTTCGCGACGGGTTTGCCGCGACGTACGACGTCGGACGCGAGCGACTCGTGCTGTTCGGCGGAATGACGTTGCCCGACGCAGCCGGCGTGTCGACGGCGCTCGCCGACACATGGGAGTGGGACGGCTGCGAGTGGACGCGGCAATCTCCGGCAACGAACCCGTCTCCGCGCGGCTGGCACGCGATGACCTACGACTCGGATCGCCGTCGGGTCCTGCTCTTCGGGGGACGCGACACCGTGCGCGATCTCGCCGACACGTGGGAGTGGGACGGCGAGAATTGGGCTCCCGTCGACGTCGACGCTCGGCCGCCCGCGCGGTTGGAGCACTCGCTCACCTACGACCCCGCGCGACGTCGAATGGTGCTGTTCGGCGGATCGCAGATGCGGATCACGACGCTCGACGACACCTGGGAATGGGACGGAATCGGGTGGCGCCGGCAGCAGCCCGCGACGCGCCCGGGGCCTCGACGAGGCGCCGCGGCCGCGTTTGACCCGAGTCGCGGGCGAGTGGTCATTCACGGCGGATGGTTTCCGGATTGGGGCTCGCTCGCCGACACGTGGGAGTGGAACGGCATCGACTGGACCCGCATCGACTCGGGCGCGAATGGATTCTTCCCGAGCGCGTTCGGGGCGATGGCGCATGACCCGCGGCTCGGCCTCCTCGTGCATGGCGGCGGAGTCGTGTTCGGGAATCCTTACTTCCCATCGCTGCCGTCGCCGCAATTCGTCACGATCACCTTGGACGGGCGCGCATTGAAGGTGCCGGAATGGGGAGAGACGCCCACGCCTCAGTACGGCTGCGCGCTCGCCTACGACGTCGCGCGCCGGCAGCTCGTGCTGGTCGGGCTCGGGCGGCCCGAGTGGAACGACGTGTCCGCGATCGAGACGTGGACGCTCGAGACGGCGGTCGAGGTGCACGCGATCGTTCCGGCTCGCGGGTCCGAGCGCGGCGGCGACCTCGTGCGGCTGTCGGGCCTCGGCATTGGCGGCGACGCCGTCAGGACCGTGACCTTCGGCGGCGTCGATGCGGCGGCCGTTGAAACCGGCTGCACCGGAGTCCGCGTGCTGACCCCTCCTGGCATGGGAACGGGCGACGTGGTCGTAACGACTTCCGGCGGAACGGTCACGGTGAGCGAGGGATTCACGTGGGTGCCGGCCGAGTTGGCCGCGCGAGAAGGCAACGTGAATGTGGGCCGCGGCGATCGCGAAAACGTGCTGCTCGTTTCGGGAAACGTCGGCGACCTCGAACGACGGTTGTTCGTTCGCGTGGGCGATCCGCTCTGGGTGTACATGCGCGCGCCGTCGTCTCGCGACACCTCGCGGTTCGCGCTGTGGGTTTGGAACGGCGCCCCCGATGCGACGACGCTGACGTCGCTCCCGCGAGGCGTCGGCGATCTCGTGTTTCCGTTACCGGCGCTCGCGACGTTCAACAACCTTGGTCACCCGAGATCGCTCGGCGCCGCCAAGGCGCCTTCGAGTCCGGCGCCTTGCGATGTCTTGCGCCGCGTGCGCGGGGTTCGGAGCCCGATGACGCTCACGTTTCAAGGGCTCGTCGAGGACGCCGGTTCTCGAACCGCCGCCGACGTGAGCGTCACCAACGCGGTCGTGCTGCGCATCGTTCGTTAGCCGTTAGCGCGGCGCGCCGAACTGCTCGGCCCACTGCTTTCGAAAGTCGGCGAGGTTTTCGCGCGTGACGACTTCGAGCGGCGCCTTGATGAAGCCGTTCGGGCCCGAGTCGACGGGCTTCTTCTCGACGATCGCACGAAGGATGTGCACGCTCTCGGCGCCCCAGCCCCAGAGGTTCTGCGCGAGCAGCACTTGGCACTTGCCGGACTCGAGGTAGCTCCACTGCGCGGGGAGTGCGTCGACGGCAACGACCGCCGTCTTCGCGGGATCGATCGGAGCGAGCGCGTCCTTTCCGAAGAGCGCCCAGCCGCCGACCATGAGCCAGCCCGCGAGATCGGGCCGCGCGCTCGAGTACGCGGCGACGTCGTCGATCGCCTTCTTCACGTCGTCGTTGCAGTAGAGGACCTCGCTCACCGTGATCTTCGGGTGATGCGCGGCGAGGTACGCCTTCGCGCCCTCGATGCGCTTCTGCAAGTTGTAGGCGCCGGGATAGCCGGACTGGATGACGATCGATCCTTCGCGGATGCGCTCGCCGATCCGGCGCGCGAGCATCTCGCCGCACTCGATGTCGTCGGTGCCGTAGAAGTAGCGCCGCTTCGATTGCGGCGAATCCGAGTCGAACGTGATGACGGGAACGCCGCGCGCCTCGGCGGCGTCGATCGCCTTCGCGAGCGCGGTCGGCTCGTTGCACGAGACCGAGATGCCGTCGACCTTCTGCGCGGCGAGCGATTCGACGATCGACGCCTGCTGCGCCGGATCCGGATTGAGCGGCGCGTTCCAGAGGATCTCGACGTGGATGCCTTCCTTCGCCTCGATGTCGGCCGCGGTCTTCTCGGCGGCCCGCTTCGCGTAGTTGAAGACCTCGTTGTTGAGCATCTTCGGGACGATCGCGAACCGATACGAGCGGCCCGCCGGGCGCTCGCCGCATCCGATCGCCAGAAGCCCCAACAGGGCGATCACGAAGAGTCGTTTCACGTCGCCATCCTCCTGAACCACCGTTCGAAGACGCGTCGATGCTGCAGTCGATCGATCGTCACCGCGACGACGATCATCGCGCCGTACGCGATCTCCATGTAGCGATCTTGCACGTGGAACTGGATGAGGAGCTCGCGCAGCACTTGCAGGATCGCCGCGCCGATCACCGCGCCCGCGATCGACCCTTGTCCGCCCGACAGGCTCGCGCCCCCGACGACGCACGCCGCGACGATCTGCAGCTCGTAACCTTGTCCGACGGCCACCGACGCCGAGCCGTAGCGCAGCGCAAACGCGCAGCCGGCGAGAGCACTCGCGAGGCCCGCGATCGCGTAGATCCCGATCTTGGTTCGCTCGACGCGCAAGCCGCTGAGCCGCGCCGCCGTCTCGTTGCCGCCGATGGCGTAGACGGCGCGGCCGGCTCGCGTCCGTGCGAGCGCGATCGTCGCGACGATCGCGAGCACGACGAGCGTCGCCACCGACCCGTTGCCGAGCAGGCGAAAGACGGCGAAGGGCTCGCCGTGCGCTTCCCAATCGAGCGACACGTTGAGCCCGCCGGAGATCCAATAGCTCGCGCCGCGCGCGATCGAGAGCATGCCGAGCGTCGCGATGAACGGCGGCAGCCCAACGAGCCCGACGAGGAGGCCGTTCGCCGCGCCGGCGATCCCGCCGATCCCCAGCGCCATCACGAGCGCCGCGGCGCCGCCGACTCCGCGGTCTACGTAGAGCGTGCCGAGGGTCACCGCCGCGAGACCCATCACGGAGCCGGCCGAAAGATCCACGCCGCCCGACAGGATGACGACGCACGCACCGACGGCTGCGATCCCGACGAACGAGAAGTCGCGAAGAACGCGGTCGAGGTTGTCGAGCGTGAGGAACGACGTGCCGGCGTTCGCTCGGGCGCCGGCCTCGCAGGCGAGCAGCATCGCACCGAGCACGACCAACCGCGCGAACTCGGGCGATCGCCACAGTCGTCGTCCGCCGCCGCGACCACCGAACCTCGTCACGAAGCCGACCGTTTCGCTCGCACCCGTGAGTTCTCCCGCAAGTGAGGGGCGGAAGTGTAACGCGACGCGTCGTCGGCTGTCTTCTGCGTGAGCGGCCCGATCGGGTCGGCAGCGCCTCCGGGTCCCGGGAAGAAACGGAACTCGGCGGCGCAACACCGCGTCGAGCGAGCCGTAACAGAAGCTCCGGAAAAGGCCGCCACCGAGGAACCGACCTGCATGCCTGGCATCATTGCGGCGGCTTCGGCATGAATGGAATAGCGTTGGAGTCCGTCCAATCGCCGTGGACGTGGCTCCCGTGCCCGGAAAAGCGCAAAGAGAGGCTCGCCGGGTCGAGCTTGCGTCCCGTCGACTCACGAGCACATAGATAAGGAATAGAGGTTTGGTCATGACGAGGAATGGGTCGCGCTCGGATTGGGGAATGGGAAGGGCGGTCGTCGGCGCGATGCTGATCGCCGCATCGATATCGATCGGACTCGCAGACACGGCTCGAGCGCAGGGTACCTGGACGGGATTCACGCCGCCGCTCCAACCGTCCGCTCGTTCGGCGACGGCGATGGTCTACGATGCGGCACTCGGGCAATCAGTCCTCTTCGGAGGATTCGATGATGCCAACGGAGTCCCCGTCGACGAGACGTGGACGTGGGACGGGACGGCGTGGAACATCGTGCGAACCGCGCACACGCCGGGTCAGCGCTCTCAGCACGCGATGGCGTACGACTCCTTGCGCTCCCGCGTGGTCCTCTTCGGCGGCGTGGACCCGAACGGTCCGCTCGGCGACACGTGGGAGTTCGACGGCACGGATTGGACGTCCGTGGGCCCGGCGACCACGCCTTCGGCGCGCGGGCAGCACGCGATGGCATACGATTCTCTGCGGCATCGAACCGTGCTCTTTGGCGGCATCGACGCCAACGGCATCCTCGGAGACACGTGGGAGTGGGACGGCACGCAGTGGACGATCGCTCTTCCGCCCGTCAGTCCAGCGCCGCTCTTCGGCCACGCGATGGCGTTCGACTCCGCGAGGAACCGCACCGTGCTGTTCGGCGGTCATCCGTTGTGCATGCCTGGCCGTTGCTTCCCGTCCGGTGAGACGTGGGAGTGGGACGGCACGAATTGGGTTCAGTGGGTGCCGGTCCACAGCCCGAATCCTCGGACGACGCACGTGATGGCGTTCGACACGCTTCGCGGGCGAACCGTGCTGTTCGGCGGCATCACGTGCGGCGAGGTGCTTCGCTGCACCACGTGGGACGACACTTGGCTCTGGGACGGCTCGGATTGGTCGCCGCTCACGACGGCGCAGATGCCGCCGCCTCGCGAGCTGTCGGCGATGGCGTACGACTCGCCGCGCGGTCAAACGGTCCTGTTCGGCGGGGACTTGGACGGAACGGATTACAACGACACGTGGGAGTTGAACCGACCACTACAGGCAACCGCCATCTTGCCGGCAACGGGATCGTCGCGCGGCGGAGAACTCACGAGCGTGTTCGCGACGCCGCTCGCCGAGATGGCCGGCACGACGGTGACGATCGGCGGGAATCCGGCGAGCGTGGTGCAGATCCTCTCGAATCGCGTGACCGTTCGAACCCCCGCCGGCACGGGAGTGGCGGACGTCACGATCTCGAGCGTCTTCGGCACGTTCACGCTCCCGGCGGCATACACCTACGTCGATCCCGCGATCGCGGCCCGCTTCGGCAACGTGAACGTCGGACTCGGTGACCGCGAGTCCGTGCTCCTCGTGAACGGCAACACCGGGGACATCGACCGCGAGCTGACGTCGCACGTCGGACAACCGCTCGACGTCTACATGCAATCGCCGTCGAGCCGCGCGACGTCGAGTTTCGCGCTCTACGTCTGGATCGGCGTGCCCAGTCCGTCGTCGCTGACGACGATCCCGCACGGGCTCGGCTCGATGATCTTCCCGACGCCGTTTGCCGGCACGACGCCGCAACCAAGGGTGATCTTCAACAATCTCGGGCACGACGCTTTGCTCGGCGCGCCGTCTTTCCCGTCGACCGCGGCTCCGGCGCCGGTGTTTTCGCGCGCGGGCGGCGCGCAAGCTCGGCTCAACCTCGCGTTCCAGGGGATCATTCAAGACGACGGCTCTGCGTCGGCGAGAGGGTTCAGCATCACGAACGCGGTCATCCTGCACGTGCTGCCTTAGAGCCTATCTCAGAGCCTATCTCACTAGGCCACGCGGCCGCGACGGGCCGAGAATGGCTGCAGTGCTAGGCGTCGAGGAGGAGGCCGTGTTGAAAGAAACACGATGACGACGAGCAACGACGCAATGCAGCCATTATCGGCCCGTTCCCCAGTTCCCGGGGCCGCGATTCTCGCGGCCCCGGGCTGGGGATTGCTGGCGGCGGCGGGCCATCTGCTGCGTTGCTCCTCCTCAGCGATACTCTCCACTGTATCGCATCGTCGTCGCGCCTTGCATCTGACCCGCCGGCGCCAGCAACCCGGCCTCGTCGCCTAGTGAGATAGGCTCCTAGTACCTCGAGAGTTCGCCGTGTCCTTCTCTCCGTATCGGAGAGAATCGATTCGATCTTGAAGTTTCGCGCGCGACGTTCGAGTCCAGCACGGACGTCGCGCGCGATGCCACTCCGGTTCCGAGGCGCGCCTGGGAAATCCTCTCCGCACCGCGCGGAAGTTCCCCCGCTCCCACGAGCGACGATCCGCAGCGATTCGTGACGCGAGTCGTCGCGCGACGCGAAAAAACCGAAGCGATGGGTACGCGGCGCGTTGCCGGAGATTCGCGGGTTCCAAGCGAAACAGGCGACTCGACGATCCCCTTCGGCGTTGCGGTGCTGGCACCCATGGCGCATCCTTTGCTCCCGGGGTCGCGAGCAGGAGGCTCGGGCTGCCTCCAAAGTCGGGGGTATTCGTCGTGAACGTGAGTGGTCGAGTTCTCGAATGGCGAGGCACGCGTGCGGACTTTGACGAAACGTGGTCTACCGCTTCTGGTCGCCGCGTGCGTTTCGTCCACGGCGTTCGCTCAGGGCGGATCGCCCGTCGCCGATGAGAGCCGAAGCTCCTCGCCCGTCGCCGCAGAGATAGCACACGATTTCACGCTGTTTCCCGAATTCGAGCGCGAGTCGATCCACGGCTATCTGTGGACGCGCTACCGGCTGAGGACCAGCAATCGCGAAAGCGACCAAGACTTCTTCGAGAACCTGCTCCTCGACGTCGGCGATCCCAAGAAAAGTCGCCTCACGGCGTCCGTCCTCGCTGAGCTGTCCGAAGATGTGGACGGACGCCGCTCCCCTTCGGCGCTCTTCTCCGTCAAGGACACCTTCAGCAACAACGTCAACGGCCGGCTCCTGCACGCGTACGTCGACCTCAATCACCTCGGTCCCATCGAGCGGATTCGAGGCGGTCGCCAGGAGTCGTCGGTCCTTCCCGAGGTGCCGCTGTTCGACGGCGCGACCGTGGAAAGCGAAACGTTCACGTCGTGGAACCTCCGCTTGCGCGCGTTCGGCGGAGTGCCGACGCATCTCTACGAATCGTCACCGACCGGCGACGGGATCGCCGCCGCTGGCATCGAGGTGGAGCCGCCGACGGGAACGTGGGCGTCGTTCCACATGGGACGCGTCCGCGACGAGCTCGTCCTCTCCACCGATACTCAGACGTTCGCCGTCTTGGAGGCGAGCCAGCGAATCACGACCGACCTGCGCGTATCGGGCCGCGCCACGTCGCTCACCGCGGGTCTTCGCGACCTCGACGTTCACGCGTCGTACGCCAACAGCGACGACGGGTGGCGTGGCCAGGTCTCGTACTTCGCGCTGGTTCGCACGCAACGCGAGCTGGTGACCGAGTTCGATCCGTTCTTCGCCGTGTTGAAAGAGGAGGACGCGTACTCCGAGTGGCGGATGCTCCTGTCGAAGGACCTCGGCGAGCGGTTGACCATCGAAGGCGGGGTCTGGTTTCGCGAGCTTCGTCAGCAAGAGGACGAGGGTGCGTTCAATCACGACTTCCGCCGAGTCTATCTGACCCCGACCCTCCACGATTGGCCGCTCGACGACACGGACCTTTCCGTTACCGCGGAGCTGTGGGAGGGTGAGAACCAGGCGGTGCGCACGTACGGACTCGAGGCGTCGCACGTCTTCTCCAAGGATCTTCGCGCATCGCTCGGAAGCGAATACGCGCTCTTCAAGTTCAGTCCGTTCTTCGGTGAGGAGCGGCAGGACGTGCGAACGGCGTTCGCGCGCGCCTACTACGACGTCACGGAATCGCTGCGCGCCGACGTCGGTGTCGAATTCGAAACGGACCAGCAGGACAGCTACCGCACGCTCCGCGTCGGTCTCCGCTGGAGGTTCTGAGATGGATCACGACGTGCGAACCATCGTCCGACGCTTGTGGCCCGTCGCGCTGTGCGTCGCGCTGCTCGGCATGGGATGCGCCGTCGGGCTCTGGAACCGCACGGAAGGCGGACGACGAATCGATTTCTCGCACGCCGCGCACTTGAAGCAGAGCCTGGAGTGCGCCGATTGCCATGCGGTGGACTCGAAGACGGGTCAGCCGTCGCGAAGCTTGCTCGACACGTGCCAGACGTGCCACGAGGGACGGGACAAGCAGAAGCCGGAAGCCGAGAGGGTCACGCGGTTTTACGTCGATGGAAAGGCGGCGGGCCCGTTCTTCACGCCGCTCCCCAGCGAGACGATCTTCGATCATCGCGCCCACGTCGGCTACAAGACCGCGTGCACGGATTGCCATGGCGACGTCGCCCACTCCGAGTCCGTCGGTCCCGAGGTGAAGGTCACGATGGCGACGTGCACGACGTGCCACGAAGCGCGCGCCGCGAAGAGCACGTGCGACACGTGTCATCGCGAGATCCGTCAGGACCAGAAGCCCCCGAGCCACGACACGCAGTTCATGCGGACGCACGGGCTCGACCTCCATGGCGTCGAGCAGCGGCAGTGCGCGCTCTGCCACACCGAGGCGAGCTGTCAGGGATGTCACCAGCAGATGCAGCCCGCCAATCACACGAACCAGTTCCGGCGACGCGGCCACGGGCTCGTCGCCTCGATGGACCGGCGCGAGTGTCAGACGTGCCATCAGTCGGACTTCTGCGTGCGCTGCCACCAGGACACGCGACCGACCGATCACACGGCGTCTTGGGGAGGGACTCGCAGTCGTCACTGCCTGAGCTGCCACATTCCCGTGAGCAGCGAGCCGCGATGCTCGGTTTGTCACAATGGCACGCCGAGCCATGCGCTCGCGACGCCGAAGCCGCCGAATCACGCGCCGGGTTTGAACTGTCGCCAATGTCACGGAATCTCCGCGCCGTTGCCTCACGTGGACAACGGAGGAGACTGCAATGCTTGCCACCATTGACACGGCGGCGCGGGACGCCTCGTG
>JACOTG010000042.1 GCA_016178505.1 Planctomycetota bacterium | reverse complement strand
ATACCGCGAGCAGCGTGGTCGTGGCGAACGGATTCCCGTCCGGGAGAGGCAGCCACGACGAGCCACTCCATCGGACAACGTGGCGTCGCGAGCGGTCGTAATGAGCATCGTCGCTGCTCGCATACAGCGCGGCCGCCTGTCCCCCGCCGTAGACGGCGAGTGCATGAGCCCACCCGGGACCGCTCACCGGCGACCAGGCGCTGCCATCGAAGCGAGCGACTCCCCAGCTCTCCGTGCAAACGCTTTCTCCCGGGATGGAGGCGAACGACCCGGCGACGTACAGCGCAGGCCCCGTCCCATCGTCGAAGACCCTCATGGACTCGATCGGCGAGGTCCCGAACCGAAAGCAGGCGCCGAACCCCGTGCCGGACCATCGCGTACCATTCCAGCGCGCGATGCGAGATCCGGAGCCCGACGAGCCGGCCGTGTTGAAATCTCCGGCCGCGTAGAGTTCGGCTTGACCGCCTCGGTACCAGGGGAAAAGCAGGCGAATGTGATCGTCGGTGCCGCCATCGGCTAGCGCAGACCACGAATGCCCGTCCCACCGGGCGATGTGGTTTGCGATTCCGCCGTTGGCTATGGTGAACGAGCCGGTCCCATAGAGCTTCTCGCCGGCGCCGTCGTCGAAAACGGCGAGCGCCTCGAATCCGGCGATGTAGCCTCCTTCGAGCGCCGACCATCGATGGCCGTTCCATCTGGCAATACCGAGGATCTGGACGCCGCCGACATGTGTGAAGGCGCCGCCCGCATACAGCGCCGGCCCAGTTCCGTCGTCGAAGACGGCCAGCGAAGTCACGAAGCCGTCGTCCACCCCGCTGCCGACGGGCCAGAACGCATGGCCGTCCCAGCGCACCACCCGCCGCGACTCGATCCCGCCAGCGTGCGTGAACTCGCCACCGATGAACAGCGACGGCCCGCTGCCGTCATCGAACGACTTGAACGCGAGGATCGCGCCGTCAAATTGCCCAGCGGGGAAGAGGCCGGGAGTCCATTGACCATCGACGTACTGCGCCGTCGCCGATCCCGTGATCGCAGCGAGCGCGAAAAGAGTGATGGCGACCGATCGCAGTGTGGGTCTCACGGATTCCCTCCTCCGGTTCGAGATGGGGCCCTCGAAGTGCGCGCTGATTATGGCGGCAATCGCCGCCACGGGCCACAAATCAGTTCGATTCTCGGGGCGCGGCTCGACGCGTGAGGCATGGTGATCGTGCAGGCGTTCAACGGCGCCGGCGACACCGTCACGCCGACGATCATCAACCTCTGTTGCTACTGGCTGTGGCAGATTCCGCTCGCGTACGGGCTGTCGACGATCGCCGGCCTCGGCCCGAAGGGAGTGTTCCTCGCGATCACGATCTTCATCGGCCGCGATTCCTCGACGAGCGGCCGGGCGGCGTGCCTCTGAGTAATGCCCGAGGCGCGTGCTTCGAGCGACTCTTCACGATCTCATCGACCGTCGCGAAGAAAGAGTCGTCCTCGTCGAGCCAACCCTTGACGTCACCAAGATGACCGGAACCCTCCGGCGAGTTCCAAGGAACGAGTTTCGCCATGGGGCGACCTCGACGAGTGATCACGATCGAGATTCCGCCAACCGCCACCCGTCCGATGAGTTCGGAGAAGCGTTTCTTGGCTTCCGCGATGTTGAACGAGATCTGTTCCTTCATTGCGCTCGGCTCCAAGAGGCCTTCGAACCAACACAGCTTAGATACTCGAGACGGTGGAATCACGGGCCAGATCAATGGGCGATGGGGCGATGATTCATTGAACGCGTAGTGATGCCCCGGCGTTCATGAAGTCGCTTCTCTCCAGGCCTGGCCGACTTAACGGATGCGGACGAGGATGCCGTTCGTGACGCTGAAGGGAACCGCGGCCGCGGACGCGCCGTCTTGGATGATCGCCTGAAGGGTGAACGCGCCTCGCGCGCGCACGTGTCCCGGCGGAAACGTCGCGGTCCACGGCGCGGGGCTCGACGGGAGGGTCGGCGCGCACAGCTCGGTTGCGTTCGCGAGGTTGTTCGCGACACGAAGCGGCGTCTCGCCGTGGAGGCAGATGCCGAACGCGAGAGAACCGACGCCTTGGGGCAGCGCGCGCATGCTTGCGGGCGTCGGCCTCCCGCGCCAGGCGAAGAGCGCGAAGCGCGCGCGGACTCGCGAGGGCGGTGGGTCGAGCGAGACCGTGATGCCCTCCGTGATTCGCACGGTTTCCGTGCGGTTCGCGCCGCCCGCCGATCCGTTGACGCGAAGGACGTCGACGATCGTACCGGCGCCCGCGTTCACCGTGCCGCGCAGCGCGGGAACGGCGATCGCGACGTCATAGCGAATGCGGTGCAGCGAACCGCTGCTGGCCGCGCCGGCTGCCGATTGCGAGAGCCACCAGAGCGCGCCGTCGGGGCCGATTCCGAAATCGACGGGCGCCGCGAGTCCCGTCGCCCAGTGTGTCGCGTTCGGCTGGCCCGCGACCGGCTGGGCGATGCTCCAAGAACCCCCATCGAAATGCAGGCGTCGAAGGAAACCCGCGAAGTAGTCGGAGTAGAAGACGTCACCGTCGTACTCGGACGGAAAGCTCCCATCGAATGGGTAGTCGGCGGGCCGATAGATGCCCGCCGAGATCACGGACGCGGCCGCGAGTCCTCGCCGATCCCACGCGAGGATCGGAGTGACGAGCGGCGCACCGGCCGTTTCGACGCAGCCCGACGGCGCTTGCGTCTCGGTCCCTTCGCGGAACGGCCAACCGAGGTTCATGCCCGCCGCGTCGACCCGGTCTATCTCTTCGAAGTCGTTCGCGCCGACGTCGGCGACGAACAGATCGCCCGTTCGCGGATCGACGTGGAAGCGGAACGGATTGCGCAGCCCGAGCGCCCACACGAGCCGCGCCGCGTCGTCCGGCCCCGCGAAAGGGTTGCCGGGCGCGACGAGCGCGCTCTTCGGCGGAGGGCTCGATCCGCTCGCCGGCAGGTCCGACACGCGAAGTCTCAGGATCTTTCCCAGGAGCGATGACGGGTCTTGTGCGGCGCACGGATCCTGGTCGTCGCCGAGGCTCGCGTAGAGCATGCCGTCCGGGCCGAAGCGGAGCGTGCCACCGTTGTGCACCGGCTGCTGGTCGGGAAGATCGGTCAGAAGGTCGAAGGGCGTCGCCCCGTCGAGCGAGAGATTGCCGCTCGAACCATCCGAGAGATCGCCGGACGCGGTGAGTCGCGAGACAAAGATCGTCGACGTCCCCGCGTGATCGAAGTGCACGTAGACGAACGGCCGCGCAGGCCACGCCGGGTCGACCGCAATCCCGAGGAGGCCCTGCGGCCCCACGGTCGCGAGGCCTCCGACGGTGCCGACGGGATCCGTGACGGCGAGCGCGCCGTTGACGATCATCCGAATTCGACCGGTCCGCTGCTCGGTGACGAGCGCGCGACCGTCGGGCAGGAATGCAAAGCTCGTCGGCTGATCGAGACCGCCGGCGATCGTCTCGTCGACGAACGCGCCCGGGAGGCGCACTTGAGCCACCGCGGAAGAGGCAATCAGCGAAATGAAGAGGAGGAAGGAGCGGGCATTCATTGCGTCACTCTACGACCCAGGTCGACGATCGGATTGCACGTTCCGACACGCCCCAATTCATCGACCGTCGACGGCCAGTCGATGAATTCTCGGTTGCTCTCGGCGCGCATCTGCCCGGAACACCGAAAGTCTACGCCAGCACGGCGAGCACCGCCTTCAAGAAGGTCCAGAACTTGGCGACCGATTCGATGTGCACGCGCTCCTCGGGAGAGTGCGGGCCCTCGATCAGCGGACCGAACGAGATCATGTCCATCTCCGGATAGGTTTCGCCGATGAGACCGCACTCGAGCCCCGCGTGGATCGCCGTGACGTGCGGATCCTTCCCGAATGTGGCGAGGTAGACGCGCTGCGCGATGCCGAGCATCGGCGACTTGGGATTCGGCTTCCAGCCCGGGTAGCCGTCTTGGGTGTCGACCTCGAATCCCGCGAGCTCGCCGGCCGCGCGAACTTGTCCGAGCACGGACTTCAGGATCGGCGCCACGCTGCTCCGGCTGGACGTCCATACCGTGAGCGTGCCGGGTTTGCCTTCATCGAGCGTGACGACGGCGACGTTGTTCGACGTTTCGACGAGGCCGGGCACGGCCTGGCTCATCCCGAGGACGCCGTGAGGCAGAGCTTCGACGAGCGCCAGCAGGCGATCGCGGTGCGCGGCCTTCACGATCTTCTTCGGCGGCGCGCCGATCGGGCTCGTGGCGACCCGCAAGCCGTCGTCGATGCCTTCGAACTCGACCTTCAGCGCGGTGCGCAGAGCCTTCAAGACCGCTTCGAGCTTCTTCACGCCGGCCGGCGTGACGAAGACGTCGGCCGTCGCCTCGCGCGGAATCGCGTTGTGCTTGCCGCCGCCGGCGATCGCCGCCAGCTCGAACTCGACGCCGGCGCGCTGCGCTTCGCGAAGAGCGCGGGCGAGCACCTTGATCGCGTTGCCGCGGTTCTCGTGGATCTGCACGCCGGAGTGCCCGCCGCGAAGGCCGCTCACGGAGAGCCGCAGCGCCTTGCGCCCTCGCGGCGCCGCCGCCCATGCGGGCCGCAACGTGAAGCGCGTGTCGCAGCCGCCGGCGCAGCCGACGAAGAGCAGCCCCTCTTCCTCGCTGTCGAGGTTGATCATGCGACGACCCGTGAGGAGCTTTGGCGAGAGATTCTTCGCGCCCGTGAGCCCGGTCTCTTCGTCGATCGTGAACAGCAGCTCGAGCGGTCCGTGCACGACCGAAGCGTCGTCGAGGATCGCCAGCGCCGCGGCGACTCCGATGCCGTTGTCGCTTCCGAGCGTCGTGCCCGTCGCATAGAGCCAATCGCCTTCGATGCGCGGGCGAATCGGCTCGGTCATGAAGTCGTGCACCGTGTCGCTGTTCTTCTCGCAGACCATGTCGAGGTGAGACTGCAGCACCGTGACCGGCGCCTTCTCGTGGCCCGGCGTCCCGGGAACGCGAATCGCGATGTTGCCCGCGGAGTCGATCTTGGCTTGGACGCCGTGGCTCTTGGCGACCGCGAGCACGTGCGCCGCGATCTTCTCTTCGTGCTTCGAAGGACGCGGAATCTCGAGGATGCGACCGAAGTGGTCCCATACGTATTTCGGCTGAAGCGACTGCAACGCCGCGGCGGTGGACGTCGGCATGATCGAACCTCCTGTATGATTGGAGCGAACAGATTACCCGGTGCGACGAAACGAGGCATCACTATAATCGCGCCTCGGAGGTGAACCATGACGACCATGACCCAGTCTTCCGTGCCACGGCACGATTCGAAGTTTGCATCGACCCTTCGCGAGTTCTGCCGGCAGGAATTCAAGCCCGCGTTCGGCAAGCTCGCTGCGTCGTTTCCGTCGAATCCACTCTGGGCTGCCGTGCGCCGCGCGGGCTCCGAGCTTTGGCTCGACACCGGTGACGTCGACGAAGCGCGAGCGCTGTGGTGTCGCGAATTCACGGCGCTCACGACGAACAACACGCTCCTCAACAAGGAAGTACAGAAGGGGACGTACGACAAGCTCGTGCCGCGCGCTGCCGAGACGATTCGCAAGGCGGACGCGAAGATCGACGACGACCGGCTCGTCCTCGAGATCGCATTCATCCTGAATGCCGTGCACGCTCTCAAGCTCGTCGAGACGTTCGACGCGATGGTGAGCGTCGAGCTGCACACCGCGCTGTCGCACGACCTCGATGCGTCCGTCGAGTACGGCAAGCGCTTCCACGCGATCTGCCCCGAGCGTTTCTACGTGAAGGTTCCGCTGACTCCGAGCGGCTGCATCGCCGCGCGCCGGCTGAGCGACGCAGGCGTTCCGCTCAACTTCACGCTCGGCTTCTCGGCGCGCCAGAACTACCTGATCACGCTCGTCGCGCGGCCGGCGTTCGTCAACGTGTTCATGGGACGGCTCAACCAGTTCGCCGCGGACTACAAACTCAACGACGGTCGCATGGTCGGCGAGCGCGCGACGCACGCGAGCCAGCGCGCCGTCTCCGGACTTCGCGTCAACCCGCAGGGGCCGAAGACGCGGCAGATCGGTGCGTCGATGCGCAGCGGACAGCAGGTGTCCGATCTCGTCGGACTGGACGTCTTCACGATGCCGGTGAAGGCGGCAAAGGAGTTCGCGTCGATGAGCCTTCCGCCCGGCGATGTTCACAATCGAATGAACGGCAGCTTCGACGTCACGTGGGGCGTGGGCGTCGACGCGAAGGCCGACCGGCTCGACGTACTGTGGGACGTGCCGGACGGACTCGGCAAAGCGATGTGCAAGCTCTACGGTGAGGATCTCGCGAGCTTCGACGGAAAGAAGCTCGCCGCGTTCCTCGCGGAATCCGGCCTGCCGGACTTGTTCCCGGCGTGGACGCCGGCGGATCGCGATCGCATCGCGAAGGACGGGAAGATTCCCGTCTACACCAGCTGGCGTGACGACGTGCGGAAGGGACGCGCGAGCTGGGATGCGCTCTTCACCGAGTCCGGCTTGCTTTCGTTTGCCGCCGACCAGAAGGCGCTCGACGATCGCATCCGCAAGAACCTGAAGGGTTGACGAGCCGGCGAGCAGCAGCGCTCGAGCACGCTCGACACGATAAAAGAGCGGGGCGACGATCGAAAAATCGTCGCCCCGCAGCCACCAAGATTCCCGCATTCTCCGCGACAGTGAGGGTGCCGCGCCGCGAGTGGCCTAGTCTCACTTGTGAAGTCGCATCTTCGGATCGTCCGCCTTTTCGGGGAGGATGTTGCCGGCCGACTTCGCCGGCGGGATGCGACGGCGGATCATTCCGCGCTCCGGGATCTCGGGACGAAGCCCACTATCCACGGTGCCGATCGCCCATAGCAGCGTGCCGGCGCCTTTCTCGTCGCGAATCATGGTTCCCACGCGGAACTCGGAGTCGCGATCGGCGTCCGCCGGCACCATGCCATCGTAGACGAGCACGGCGGAGGCGCCCGCCGCGATCTTCACGCGCTTCAACGACTGCGTCAGCAGGATCTGAACGCGCGATCCCTTCGAGATGTACCTCAAGTTCAGCGGCGCCACGTAGAGAACCACGTCCTCCGGGCTCCGGTTTTCCAGCGTGAGCGCGACCTTGAAGCTCTCGCCGGGGTCGAGAATCGCGTGATCGGCGGCGCGACTCGCGATCAACTCGATCGAAGCGTTGATGACCCCGCGGGGCATGACGACGGTCGCCCGGCTCGAGGCAATCGCGTCAGCCGAACTCACCAAGAGAGCCGCAGCGGCGAGCAGAAGTGGAGTTTTCATGGCTGACCCCTTTCTCGTATCGACCCGTCCGTTTTCATCCTCGGCCGCCAGGAACCTCGCCCCGGCCCAGCCATCCTTCTCATCTCGAAGGACGGGTCGCTGGAGAGCAACGGAGGGACCTCATGCGTGGGACACACGGAGTTTTCTTGGAACTGCAGCGCAACGTGCCTCGCGACAGGGACAAGCAGTCGGTGGATTCTCGAGAAGCGTCGCGATGAACGCGCGCGACCCATGCGGTTCGGCGGCGCGAGACGTGAGTTACCGTTGGTGACGCGACGCCAGACTCTTCGCGCGAAAGGACTTACCGCCGGCCTTGGAAGGCGTGGGAGCGTTTGACGCAATCGAGGTCTCGCGTAGAATGCGCCGCACGATGTCGAAGATGAAGGGCGCGACGCAACGACCGGCAACGAAGGGGGCGCGTCGCCTCCCCCGAGAGAGCGTGGAAGCGCGTCGACGCCGAGCGGCCGAGGTTCTCGCCCGCCTTCACGAGGCGTATCCCGACGCGCGGTGCTCGCTCGATTACCAAAGTCCGCTGCAACTTCTCATCGCGACGATCCTCTCGGCGCAGTGCACCGATGCGCGCGTGAACCAAGTCACGCCGCCATTCTTCGCGCGCTACCCGACCGCGACGAGCGTGGCTGGCGCGCCGCGCGAGGCGATCGAGTCGGCGATCCGAACGACCGGCTTCTTCCGCAACAAAGCGAAGTCGATCCAAGGCGCGTGCGAGCGCATCGTCGAGGCGTACCGCGGCGACGTGCCGCGCACGATGGACGAGCTGCTGACGCTTCCGGGCGTCGCGCGGAAAACGGCGAACGTCGTCCTCGGAAACGCGTTCGGGATCGCGTGCGGAGTCGTCGTCGACACCCACGTGCAGCGGCTCGCCGGCCGCATCGGCCTGAGCGCGCAGAAGACACCGGAGAAGATCGAGCACGACCTCATGGATCTCTTCCCGAAGGAAGAGTGGATCGTCTCCAGCCACTTGCTGATCCTGCACGGCCGCAAGGTCTGTCAGGCGCGCGCGCCGCGCTGCGCCGAGTGCGTGATCAATCGGCTGTGCCCGTCGGCCGAAGCTCCGCCGCTTCCCGGGCTTGATCGGTCGAGCGCGCCGCGTTAGGGCCCGTCACGAAATAACGTGTGCGTTTTGCCGAGGGGATTTCGCAGGAGGCGAGGCGCGACGAAGGAGGCGACCTTGCGCGAAAAGACCCGGCAAGACGCCACGAGAGTCGAAGCCCGACAGCGATTTGACTCGATTATTTCGTGACGGGTCCTTAGCTTCGAGCCGGTTCCTTCCGTCGACCTGCATCGTTCCGACACACCGGAGAGAGAGAAGGTCCGTCATGTGGCGCCGTTCAATCGGGGCTCTCGTCGTCGTTGCGAGCGTCGTTGTGTTTTTCCCTCCGAGTTCGATGGCGCAGCCGCTCGCGCGGACGGACGTCGCCGCGTTGCGCTTCCGTTCATGGCTGGAGAGCGAGCAAGGCAAGGCGCGAGTCGACGCCGCATCGGCGGTGTTGCACGATCGCATGGGCGCCATGCTGGAATCGGAGGACGTCAGTGCCCGCATCGCCGGTCTCGCGGAGGAAGGGCGCGTCGCCGAGGCGGTTCACGTCCTCCACCAGTGGGCCTCGGAGCCGACGATTCCCAATGCGTCCGCGCGCATTCATCTCGAGCGCTGCGCCGCGTGCCGCGAGATCGTTCAGGGTGCGGCGCCGCTGCCGCTGTGCGCGTCGCTGCGCATTCCCGACACGTTCACGCGTGAGCAGCCGATTCGCGAGCGGGTCGCGCGACTATCGCGCGTCGCGTTCGACGGGCTGCCGCTCGAAGCGCTCGATGTCGACGGCGACGGCGTCCTCGAGACGATCGTCGCGGACATCGACGGCGACGGGCTCCTCGATCGCGTTCGCGTCGATCTCACCGGCGACGGCATCGCCGATCTCGACTTCCATTTCGAGTCGGGCGAGTGGCGTGTTCGTCGCGCGACGCCGTGGGAAGCGCTCGGGCCGGGCGGCGCGCTCGACGCGATCCGCTGCTCGGGGGTGCTGCCGGCGTCGATCTTCGACGAAACGCGTAGCCTGCACTACTTCGAATGAGACCTCTCCGCCTCGACGGCTGCGAGAAGCCGTTGGGCCTCAGCGTCGTCGGGATTGATGCGTAGGACCTCGCGGAACTCCCCGACGGCGGCATCGATGTTTTTTCGTCGCGCCTCGATGAGACCGATGTTGAAGTGCGCTTGTAGGTTGTCGGGCTCCGCTCGCGCCGCCACCTTGTAGTGTGCGATCGCCGCGTCGATCTTCCCTAGACGCTCCATCTCGACGCCGAGGTTGAAGTGGGCTGCCGGGTTGGTCGGCCAATAACGGATTGCCGCTTCCCAGCAACGGATGCCCTCGTCGGTTTTGCCGTTGTCGTACGCGGCTCTCCCGAGCTCGTTGAGGAGTGGCGATGCCGTCGGCTCGAACTTGAGCATGTGGCGGAAGAGAGTTTCGGAGTCCTGGAAGATCACGTAGTACCGGCGCGTCGCGGAAGCTTCGGCCGTCACGAGTCCGAGCGCGACGGCCACGATCGCGAGTTGCGCAACGCGCCCTTTGACCCACGTTCGACCGAGGAGCCACGCCAACGTCAGCAGTAGCCCGACGACCGGCAAATAGGCGTACTTGTCCGACGCGATGACTCCCGTGAAGCCGATGATCCCCATTGCCGGCAGAATCATGACGAAGAAGAAAACCCAACCTGCCGCGAACGCGCGAGTCCGCCGAAGCGAGATCGCGAGCGCGACGAGGAGAATGGGCGTGCCGATGACGCCCGCCAGGAGTGCGGGGTTCGAAAGATCGAACGAGTTCGGCAGCGCGTAGTACGACGACAGGTTCTTCGGCCAGATCATCTTCTCGAGATAGAAGACGATGTTGTGACACACGGTGAGCGGGATGCGCGTTGCCGGATAGTCGCTCGGCAGGTAGACCGCCGCGGCGTTCCGCTGCGACAGAAACGTGATCACCGCGAAGACGGCGCAGAGCGCGAGGAACGGGATCTTCTCGAGAACGGTACGCCAACTCAACCGACGGAGCGGCCAATAGTCGAGGATCAGCAGCGCCGCCGCGAGGGGAATGCTCGTTGGCTTCGACAAGAGCGCGAGAAGGAAAGCGACGAGGCTCGCCACGAACGCGCCGCGGGACCCCGTGCGCGCGTAGCGAACGTAGAGGCACAGGCTCGAGAGTGCGAAGAACGCCGCGAGCAAAGTCTTTCGCTCGCCGAGCCACGGAACCGGCTCGACCGTCATCGGGTGGGCCCCGAAGAGCAGCGCCACGATCGCGGCGACCGCACCGTTTCCAAAGAGCTGGTAGAGGAGCACGAAAATGAGCGCCGTGTTGATCAGGTGGAGCGCAAGGCTCGTTCGATGGAAGGGGACGAAATCGTTGGGGCTCCCACCCATCGCGACGTCGAGCATGAGCGACGTCATCGACAGCGGGTGGTAGTAGCCCCTCACCGTCGAGGGCTTCGACACTTCTCCGAAGAAGTGGCCGAGGGACGCCCAGCTCGGGTTCAGCACGAGCGGGTTCTCGAGGACGTACTCGCGGTCGTCGAAGGAGATCGCGCGCGCCGAAAGCGCCGGCCAGTGCACGACGAGCACCGCGATGGCGACGGCAGCGACGAGGAAGATGGGCGTCAGCACGCGCCGAATGCGGGATTCGGCGGCGCGAGCCGTGTCCGCGTGTACCGCTGCGTTCGCCATGTCGTGTCGTTCGAAGGGTGCGCCCGGGCCGATTTGAACGGCCGACCTGCGGTTTAGGAAACCGCCACTCTATCCTGCTGAGCTACGGGCGCGCGGTAGGACGGAGGACTCTAAACTGTGTCCCCGCTTGGAGCAAGAGCGACGTTCGCGACGACACCGCTTTCCGCATACTTCCGACATACTGCCATAATACAGGGCGATAGGGTGAGTGATAAGGTGACCCCCCCCATTCCCGGCGCGCGGTTCCGGAGTCGGCGTTGAGCGCTCGGGTCTGTCAGTAGCCTCCCCATACTGAGCCAGTCGGAGCCGGGTCAACGGAGCCAGGCGTAGTCGGGTTCGACTGAGCCACCCGGAGTCGGGTTAT
>JACOTG010000246.1 GCA_016178505.1 Planctomycetota bacterium | reverse complement strand
CCCCTCGGGAAATGCACTCATGTAATTGTCGTCAGGTGAGGGACCCAATTGGATCAGAGGAGTGGGAGGCAAACGGGACGGAGAAGGTGGCTCTGTTGAACCCGACTCCGAGTGGCTCTGTTGGGGCGGCTATTGACAGCAGACGCTCTCCACTCTCGGCGGACGTTCTTGAAAGCTGCCGGCTTCTCCGTCGCCGGCGCCATGCTGGCTTCCTGTGCGCGCGCGCCGGTGGAGAAAGTCATCCCCCTCCTGTTCAAGCCCGAGAACGCCACGCCAGGAAAGCCAAACTGGTATGCGACCACGTGCGCGGGATGCGGCTCGGGCTGCGGCCTCTTGGCGAAGATTCATGACGGCCGGCCGATCAAGGTCGAGGGAAACCCCGAGCATCCCGTCTCAGCAGGGGGAGTGTGTGCCGTGGGGCAGGCGAGTGTGATCAGTCTCTACGACTCCCGACGACTACAGAAGCCGCTTCTGAAAGGGCACGACCTCGACTGGGCGAAAGTGGACGAATGGATCCGAGGCGAGCTTGCCGAGATAACTGGGAGCGTCTACTTCCTGACGGGCACGGTCGCGAGTCCGACAACGAGAGCGCTCATCCAAGAGTTCCTGGGTCGGTTCGAGCGAAGCGGTCACGTAGAGTACGACGCGGTGTCGTACTCGGCGATCCTCGACGCTCACTTGGACACCTGCAACGCAAGGGTGCTGCCGCATTACCGATTCGACCGCGCGAAAGTGATCGTTAGCTTCGACGCGGACTTCCTGGGGACATGGCTGTCGCCGGTCGAGTTCACGAAAGCGTATGTCGCCGGGCGTACCTTGGAAGGGGAGACGCCGAGACTCTCGAAGCACATCCAGTTCGAAGGTCGTCTTTCCCTCACCGGATCCAACGCCGACCTCCGTGTGAAGGTGACGCCGGACGAATGTCGCGCGGCCATCTGGCGTCTAGGCGAAAGCCTGGCTCGAAAGGCCGGCGTTCCGTTCACGCCAGAAGGCGTCAGCAGCCCGAAGTCGGTGCTCACAGACGAGACTCTCGATGCCCTCACGAACGATTTGTGGAGCGCCAAAGGGGACTCTCTGGTCGTGTGCGGCATGAACGACGTGTCCTGCCAGCGAATGGTGAATTTCATCAATCACGTGCTCGGCAACTATGGTCGAACGTTGGACATCGAGAAGCCCTCGTTGCAGTGGAATGGAAGCGATCGAGCGGTTCGGGATCTCGTGCAGAAGATGCGAGCTGGCGAGGTCCAGGCCCTCTTCATCGCCGACGTCAACCCGGTGTACAGCCTGCCGGATGCACGCGAATTCGTCGCAGCATTGGAAAAAGCTCCGTTGGTCGTGACGTTCGCGGAGCAGCTTCACGAGACGGCGCAGCGAAGCGGATGCGTCTGCCCCGTTCACCACTTCCTCGAGTCCTGGAACGACGCGGAGGTCGTCGCCGGAGTCCTCGGCGTTTCGCAACCCGCGATGCGGCCCATGGGTGAGACCCGGACGGTGCGGGAGTGCTTGTCGGCCTGGCTTGGGACTCCCAGGGGCGACTTGGAGATCATTCAATCACACTGGCGGCACAGCCTCTTCACGCGCCAAGACCGAGAGGCTTCGTTCGAGGCATTCTGGGATCACACAGTCCGTGACGGCTTTGCGACCGTGAATGCGAACACGGTTCGTGTCACCCCATTTCGATTCGCGTTCGCCGAGCCCAATCGCATCGAAGGGTCTTTGTCCCCTGATGCCATTGCGCTAGTGCTGTACGAGAAGATTTCGATGCGCGATGGCCGCCACGCGCACAATCCCTGGCTGCAGGAGCTTCCGGACCCAGTTACCAAGGCCGTGTGGGACAACTATGTGTGTATCGCCCCGGCCCTCGCAAAGAAACTGAGAATCGAACAAGGCGACGTCGTCGAGGTGCAAATCGGACAAGCAACTGTCGAGCTTCCCGCCCTCGTTCAGCCCGGGCAACACGACAAGGTCCTCGCGATCGCTCTCGGCTACGGGCGCGCGGGAACGGACCGGTTCTCACAGATCGGCCCCCAATGGATTCAATCCGAGCTGACCGTGAGGCCCGGCGCTACCGTCGGCAAGAATGCGTTCGCGTTGTGCAAGAGCACGGCTACGACGCTGCTCTTGGAGAACACCGTCTCGATTCGCTCGACCGGAAAGACGGCCACGATCGCAACTACTCAAACGCACCACACCATCGAAGACCCCGACCTCCTCGGAGGCCATCGCCGCGATGTCGTCCGGGAAACCACACTCGAAGCCTTTGTGAGAGACCCCGCCTCGGGCAACCGCTACGAGCACGAGGTCGTCCAACTGTGGCAGAACGACCACGAGTACAAGGGCCACCGGTGGGGAATGTCGATCGATCTCAACCGTTGCACGGGATGCTCGGCATGCGTCATCGCCTGCCAGTCCGAGAACAACGTGCCCGTGGTCGGCAAGGACGAGGTCTCGCGACATCGCGAGATGCAGTGGATTCGCATCGATCGATACTACTCCGGGGACGAGACGCACGTCGGAGTTCTCCATCAACCGGTCATGTGCCAGCACTGCGATCACGCCCCGTGTGAGACCGTGTGCCCCGTCCTCGCGACGACACACAGCGACGAGGGGCTGAACCAGCAGGTCTACAACCGTTGCATAGGAACTCGATACTGCGCCAACAACTGCCCTTACAAGGTGCGCCGATTCAATTGGTTCGAGTATCGGCGCGAACGCAAGCGCGAAGATCTCGTCCTGAATCCGGACGTCACCGTGCGCAGCCGCGGAGTGATGGAGAAGTGCTCGCTGTGCGTGCAGCGCATCCAGGAAGCAAAGGCGGAAGCGACACGTTTGGGCCAACCTCTCGCCGATGGCGACATCCAGGTTGCGTGCCAGCAATCGTGCCCCGGGTCGGCGATCGTCTTCGGCGACCTCAACGACCCGAGCAGCCGCGTTTCCAAGCTGAATTCGAATCCTCGTCACTATCACGTTCTCGAGGAGATGGGGTTCAAGCCGGCGGTCGGATACCTCACGAAGGTCAGAAACGGGACCCTCCCGAGCTGACGGGTGGAAGATCAACCAGTGAAACAGTACTCGACCCTGAGAAAGCCGATCCTGGGGACGCCGAAGTCATTCGAAGACGTCACCATCGACATTGCCACGCAGCTCGAGAGGCGCCCGGCGAAGCTCTGGTGGGCGGCTCTCGCGTGCGCCGTGTGTGCGTTGGGAGTCGGCGCCACCGCGGTCGCGTACCAGCTCAAGATGGGGATCGGAACGTGGGGTCTCAACAACTCCGTCGGGTGGGCGTTCGACATCACCAACTTCGTCTTCTGGGTCGGCATCGGCCACGCCGGCACGTTCATCTCCGCGATCTTGTTCTTGCTGCGGCAGCCATGGAGAACCTCCATCAATCGATCCGCCGAGGCCATGACGCTCATCGCCGTCGCGTGCGCCGGGATCTTTCCGCTCATTCACATGGGGCGACCCTGGCTCTTCTTTTGGGCGACGCCATACCCGAACAGTCGCGGACCGCTGTGGGTGAACTTTCGCTCTCCTCTCGTGTGGGACTGCATTGCGATCGGCACCTACTTCACCATTTCACTGGTGTTCTGGTACTTGGGCTTGATTCCGGATCTCGCGACGCTGCGGGATCGCGCGACGTCGAAGACACGCCGCTTCGTCTACGGGATCCTGAGCTTCGGTTGGAACGGCTCGATGCGCGTCTGGCACCGCTACGATGCGGTGTACTTACTCCTCGCGGCGCTGGCCACACCGCTCGTGCTGTCGGTGCACACGATCGTCAGCATGGACTTCGCGACGTCGATCATTCCGGGCTGGCACTCGACGGTGTTCCCTCCCTACTTCGTGGCGGGAGCGATCTTTTCCGGGTTCGCCATGGTGCTGACGCTTCTGATCGTCGCTCGAAAGATCATGAGCTTTCAGGATTACATCACCATCGATCACATCGACAAGATGTGTCGAGTGATGCTCGCAGCCGGAAGCCTCGTCGGCATCTCTTATGCCATCGAGGTCTTCGTCGCCTGGTACTCGGTCAACCCCTATGAGCGTTTCGCGTTCCTGAATCGCGCGTTGGGCCCGTACGCATGGGCGTACTGGACGATGATCACGTGCAATGTGTTCGTCCCGCAGCTCCTGTGGTTCCGGAACCTCAGGCGCAACGTCATTCTCGTCTTTGTCGTCTCGATCTTGATCAACGTCGGGATGTGGATGGAGCGATTCGTCATCATCGTCACGTCGCTTCATCGCGACTTCATGCCTTCGAGCTGGTCCATGTACAAGCCGACCATCATCGAGATTGCCATCCTCCTCGGAGCGTTCGGATTGTTCTTCACCGCGTTCCTGCTCTTCGCGCGATTTCTCCCCTTCATCGCCATCAGCGAGGTGAAGGGGGTGTTGGGTTATGCGCGACGCCCGCAGGAAAGGAGCAGTCACAAAGTCCCCGTGCACGCGATCTCGGAGGCACCGGCGCCATGAAGAGGCACCTCCTCATCGGCGTGTTCGAAAACGAGGAAAGCCTCGTTGCGGCAACTCGGGCAACCCGCGAGGCCGGCTATCCGATCCACGACGTCTTTGCGCCCTATGCGGTGCATGGGCTGGATCAGGCCATGGGATTGCGACCGAGCCGCCTGCCCTGGATCTGCTTGAGCTTCGCAATCGCCGGCTTGCTTCTCGCCGCGGGAACGGAGTTCTGGATGGGATCGATCGACTGGCCGCTCAACGTTGGCGGAAAACCGTTGAACTCGCTCCCTGCGTACCTTCCGGTCATGTTCGAGCTGATGGTTCTCATCGGAGGCGTCGGCACGGCGCTCACACTGTTCGTCGTCTCGCGACTCTATCCGGGCAAGAAGGAATGGCTACCCGATCCCAGAGTCACAAACGGCCGATTCGTCCTCGCCTTGGACGCCGCCGGTGTCGCTTTCGATGCCGATCGGGCGGAGCAGCTCTTGCACCGATTCGAGGTCGCCGAAGTCAGAACCCTTCAGGAGGGATGACTGTGAAAAAGATCCTGGCTGTGCTCATCACCGCGTTCTTGTGCGGCGCGGCGCTCGCCACGACGACGCTGCTCCGCCGAGATCCGGAGAAGCTGGCATGGGAGTACTTTCCGGACATGGCCCGATCGCCCGCCTCGGGCGCACAGTCATTCAATCCCTACTTGTCGAACCAACAAACAGACCAGGAACCGATCCCTGGAACCGTCGCGCGAGGCACCGAGCGTTTGCACTACACGAATTCGGTCCGAGATTTCGTTCGAGCCGGTCAAGAACTACAGAGCCCGTTTTCGGAGGAGAAGCCTCCGGATCTGCACCGCGGCCAAGCCGTGTTCACGACCTTCTGTCAGGTGTGTCATGGACCGAAGGGCGAAGGCGACGGGCCCGTGGCCAAGCGTGGCTTTCCCGCACCGCCGTCGCTGCTATTCGGCAAGGCGCTCAACATGAGGGACGGCCACATCTTCTACGTGATCTCGCTCGGATTCCGAAACATGCCGTCTTACGCGGCCGAGATCGACCCGCTCGATCGCTGGCAGGTCGTTGCCTACGTCCGTCATCTCCAACAGGGTCCGTGATGATACCCACATTCAGAACGCCTCCGGCCCTTGCGCGCGTGCTTGCCGTTGGCATGGCCGTCGGCCTCCTCATGCTCGTGGTGGGGCTGTTTGCGGCGCCCGACCGCGCGTGGCCCAATCTCCTGATCTCGATTTACTACCTGACCGGTCTCGGCCTGGGAGCTGGCTTCTTCATCGCGATCCAGTACTTGTCGAATGCCGGTTGGAGTGTCGGCATCCGTCGGATCGCGGAGGCCTCGACGTCGATTCTGCCGGTTGCCGCGATCGGCGCGGTTGTGCTGATGTTCGGCATCCACAACCTGTACGAGTGGAGTCACTCCTCGCTCGTCGCTGGAGACTCGGCGCTGCAAGGCAAGAGCGTTTGGTTGAACCCAACCTTTTTCGCGGCTCGAATCGCGGCCTACTTCGTGATCTGGATCGTGCTCAGCAAGGCGATCGTCCGGAACTCGGAGCGCCAGGACAAAGATGGCGATCCACTTCACACGAGCCGAAACGTTCGCAACTCGGCCTTGTTCGTCGTGAGCGGGCTGTGCACGTCGGTCCTGGCGAGCATGGACTTCCTGATGTCCCTCCAGCCTCATTGGTACAGCACGATGTTTGCGTTCGCATCCCTTTCGGGGTCGTTTCTGAGCGGGCTCGCGGCGATTACTGTACTGGTCGTCGTCTTGCGACGACTGGGCTACCGGGAGTTGTTCAGGGACGAGCATCTGTGTGATCTCGGCCGTCTCATGCTCGCCTTCAGCGTGTTCTGGGTGTACTTGTGGGTGTCACAGCACTTGCTGATCTGGTACGCGAACATCCCAGAGGAGACGACCTACTACGTCGTCCGGCACGCCGGATCGTGGGGCACACTTTCCGTCGTCAACGTGCTGCTCAATTGGGCGGTACCGTTCCTCGTCTTGCTTCCGCGGGCGAGCAAGCGCAGCGAAACGGTCATGGCCGCAGCGGCGATGTCGATCCTGGTCGGTCACTGGCTCGACCTGTTCATCATCGTCATGCCGTCCAAGTTCCGCGACGCTCCACCCCTCGGGATTTGGGAGATCGGCGCGTTCACCGGGATCCTGGCGGTGTTCTTCGGCGCCGCCTTTCGCAGCCTGGGCAAACGCAGCCTCGTCCCCGTCGGGGATCCTTACCTCGTCGAGAGCCTCCCGGCGCGGGGGCACTGATCGCAAGAGTTCGCCTGCAAGCGTTCGCGTTGGGCTACGCGCGGAGAACGGTCGCTGCGGCGGCGAGCGCTTGGAGCTTTGCGGACGCAACGTCGGCGGTCGCGACGGGCCGATCGGCAAACGTCCCGAATCCGCAGTCGGGGTTGAGATGGATGCGCTCGGGCGAAATGATCCCAGCGAGGCGGCGAACGCGCGCGGCGATTTCAGCCGGCGGCTCGATCTCGGTGGTGCGCGGGTTCACGGCACCGAAGCCGACGAGCGCGCCCGCGGGCAGATCGCGAAGGGCTTCCAGCGAACCGGCGCGCGGCGTCGCGTACTCGAGGACGAACTGCTGAACGCGCATGCGTCGGAAGTGGGGGATCAACGCATCGTAGGAGCCCTGCAGGAGCACATCCTCTTTCTGGCTCCAATTGCCGCGGCAGACGTGGAGCGCCAGCACCGGTCCATCGATCCCGTCGACGACGCGATTGACGAGATCGACGGCGAAGTCGAGCTCCTTCTCAGGGCTCGCGCTCGCAGCGAGTGCAGCGCACATGAACGTGCGCGTCGCCGACTTCCCCGCGAAAACCAGCTCGCTCAACACCGGCTCGTCGAGCTGAACGACGTCCGCGCCGGCCGCCGCCAGCTCGCGGATCTCGTCGCGCAAGATCCCGACGACGTCGTCGGCGAGCAACTCGCGGGTCGGGTACGCCGCCTCGGAGAGATTCTTCACCCAGCTCGAGCGGCTCAACAAGTAGGGGCCGGGCAGCGTCACCTTCACGGGCTTCTTCGTGTGCGCGCGCAGGAAGTGGTAGTCGTCGAGGACGAGGGGCGCGCGGCGCGAGAGCTTGCCGACGACGGTGGGGTTCTTGATCGCGAACGCCGGGACGTCGAGCGCCGAAAGCAGGTTCTCGAAGGCGGCCTTGTCCTCCACGTACTCGAGGAGGTCGGCCATCGTCATCAGCCGAATGCCGTCGAGACGCTCGCAGATGAACGAGTAGAAGTTGTCGCGCCTTTGCTCGCCGTCCGAGACGATGTCGACGCCGGCATCCTCTTGGAGCTTGATCGCCAGCAAGGTCGCGTCGTCCTGGAGCTGCCGGAGATCGGTGCGCTTTTTTTTCATCGCGTCGAGGAGCCATGCGGGCCGCGGCCAGCTTCCGACGACGGTGACGGGGTAGAGCGGCCAGCGCGCCATCACACCCTCCGCAGTTGAACGTCGACCGGGACCTGGCGAACGAGCGACTGCGTGACCGGCGAGCGCTCGAGCGTCTCCTTCCACAAAGCGTCGAGCACGGGGTCGTCTTCGTCTGCATCGACGTAGAGCGTGCCCTCGATGCGCCGCATGCCGGGGTGACCGTTCGACTCGATTCCGAGGAACACGAGAACGTTGTCGGCCTGCGCCTTCAGCGACACCTCGAGGTTTCGAATCTCGATGCCGCGCTGCGACGCGCGCCAGGCGAATCCGGCCGCGAGACAGCCGCCGAGCGCTGCGAGCAGATATTCGACTGCGCTCGGCGCCGCATCCTGCGTGTCGAAGCTCGCGGGCTGGCCGACGGCGAACGCGTGGTTCCGCACGAACGCCTTCGTCTGCATTCCGGACGTCCACTTCACTCGCGTCGTCCAGACGAAATCCCGCGCCTTCTCGAGGTCGCGCGCAAGCGCGTCGTCGGCCGATTGCTTTCGAATGAAGTAGTGCGTGTTCTTGCCCTCGCCCGGAAACGAGCCGAGCATCGCGTGGCCGACCATGCGGCACCACGCCGGCAGATCTTCCTTCACGCTGATCTCGCGGCTCTTCACTTCGAGCACGCCGCCCGCGGGCAGAGGCGTGATCGCGCCGCGAATGATGAGAAGGAGGCCGCTGCCGCAATCGAGGTCGCCGCCGTCGCACGTCGCATCGGCGTGTGGGCGCGTGCCCTCGCTGCTCATTGAAACGGGCCCGTCAGTACGTGACGCAGGGGCTTCCCGCGCTCAAGAACTCGACGAGCTTCGCGCCGCCGACGATCGTCGCGCCGGTGACGAGCTTCGTCTCGTCGAGCTTCCGCTTCTTGAAGCAGGGCGAGCAAACCCAGATCGTGCCGCCCGCCTTCGCGAAGTTCGCCATCAGCTCCGCGAGCGGCGCGAAGCCCTCTTCGCGAATGTCGTCGGCATATCCCTTCTGCGAAAGGCGGGTGCCTTCCGTCGACAGGAAGACCATCGTCTCCTTGTCGGATGCGACCGCGGCGTTCGCGACCACGAACGCGACCGTCGCCTTGTCGGAGTTGTCCTTGGCGCACGTCAGGCTCACGCAGAACTTGCCAGCCATGAGTCAATCCTCCTTGCGTCGGATCCAGTAGATCGGGTGCTCGGCGCGCTCGAGCGAGTGTCCCGTCAGCCGGCACCACGCCGGCAAATCTTCCGGGGCGCCGGGATCGCGCGCGGTCCGCTTGAAGATCTGGCCGGGTGCGAGCGGGCGGACGCGGAAGCGAAGCTCGAGAACGAGCTCGCCACATCCCATGTCACCGGCGTCCCATTCCGCATCCGCTCGCATGCGATCACCGGTTAGCTCTTCAACTCCTTGTAGGTCAGCTTGCGAGTCCACACCGTTTTTTCAGCGGCAGGCTTGCCGTCGATCTCGATGTACGCCTTGGGAAGCGCGTTCAGCGTACCGCACGCCGGCTTCGGATCCAGCACGAGATCGCGCCCGACCGACCACGTCACGCGGCGGTCGTCGAGGTTTCCGAAGTAGTAGTTCACCTTCTCGGGCTCGGGACCGCGATAACCGTCCGCGGTCGTGCGGCGCACCATCGTTTCGTTGTCCTTGTTGACGGTGAACGTGCCGTCGTAGATGTCCGCGACCGCGACGTCGAGCGGAACCCAGCCGATCTGCGGCGCGAAGAACTCGATCCAGCAGTGATAGCTCGCGTCCGTGTCCTGCCCGTCCAGCTCCGGCTTGAACAAGGAGCCGTAGACGATTCGGGTGGGGATTCCGGACGCGCGCGCCAACGCGGCCCACAACGAGTGGAAATCGGTGTAGTTCCCGGTCTTCGTCGTGAGGCAGTACTCGGAGCTGCCGACGGGTGAGGCTTTCTTGTTCGCCGGATCCTTCACCCAGTAGTCGATGTTCTTGAGCGTCCAGTCGTACAGCGCCCGCGCTTGCTTCACCGGGTTCTTCTCGTCCTTCACGATGTCGGCGGAGAGCTTCTTGACGTCGTCGCTGATGACGACGTTCTGGTTCGCCTGGAGGTCGTGCGCGTGCTCTTTCCGCTCCGCATCGTTGAGCGCGCGCGTCTTCTCCGCGTCGACGCCGGACTTCAGCTCGCTTCGGGTGACCTTGAACGTCGCCACCACCGAGAAGTCCGGGCTCTTCAGCGGGAGGTCGCTCTCGAGGTACAGGACTTGGTTGCCCTCGGAGTCGCGCTTCACTTCGTGCTTGATCGGCGCCCCGATCTTCAAGTCGGAGATCTTCTGCGCGACGTCGGAGTCCTGGGGGAGCGCCATCCACATCT
>JACOTG010000222.1 GCA_016178505.1 Planctomycetota bacterium | reverse complement strand
TCCATCCCGAGCACATGTGCGTCCTCCTTGGTGACGAAACGACGTGCCACCCTCGCCGGATCACGAAAGGGACCGGACCGAGAGCCGACTGTCGGCACACACCATTTCCCGTTGAGCCGGAATGCTTGACGTCTTTTTCAGATGATCGAGATCGGCGAAGCCCCGCGCCGCGAGAAGGCGGCGAGGTTTGCTAGCCGAGCGCGGGTGGGAAGAGGAGGAAGGCTTCGAGCGTGTCGCGGCCCGTTGCGCGCAGTCGATGCGGGCGAGTGGCGACCGCGGCGCCGACGAAGAACTCGTCGCGCCCCGGGCGTGCGGCAACGGGAACGCGACCCAACATTCCTTGGCCTCGCCAAACGAACAGCGCGTAGGGCGTGCTCTCGACGATCTCGATCGCACGGCCGGGCGCGACGCGCACGCGCTTGCCCGAGAACTTGCGAGTCACGCGAGGCGGGAAGATCCATGCCTCCTCGATGCCGCGCTCGCGTCGCACGATCTCGGGCGCGAGATGGTGCCGCTCGACGAAGTCCGCGCGCGTGGACGTCGGGAAGTCGACGAGCGCGAGCGCGCCGCCAAGCGACGCAAAGCCCGGGTACGCTTGCCGGGCTGAGAGCCGGCGCCCGTTCGCGTGCGTCTCGAGGAGCGTGTAGACGTTGGACGGCTGCTGGATCTCCAGCGTCAGCGCGGTCCCGGGACGGTGCGGCACGCCGGCGGGCACGAAGAACCCCTCGCCGACGCGCTGCAGAAAGCTCGGTGACAACTCGAGCGCCGCGTCGCTTCCTGACGCGAGCGCACGCTCGAGGTCGCGCGGTTTCACTCCCCGCGCGAGCCCCGCATGCGTGTAGGGGCACGTCGCCTTCGGCGCGTCGAGAAAGTAGTAGGCCTCGTCCTTCCCGAAGCGATGACCCGGGAACCGCCTCGGCATTCGCCGTACCTGCGCGTCGGTCGCGTGAAAGTGGAAGACGATCGGCAGGAGTGGATCGAGGATTTTCACGAGCACGTCGAACGTGCGCTGCCCCGCGCCGACGAGTTCGTCCGGACGCCGCGCAATCGCGGCGCGAAGCGTGACTCGGCCGGGGATCCGAATCTCGCTCAGTCCTTCGCCGGGGATGTGCCGTGGATTCGCGGCGGCGACCGTCGATGCGATCCAGCGCTCGGGGCGCCACGCGCCGTCCCGCGCCATCGTCCGCACGCCGAGCCGCCCGGCATCGCGATAGAAGCGCCGCACGAGCGTCGGGCGCAGGGGAAGCACTCCGCCGGCGTCGAGCAGCAAGCGATCGAGCGAGCGCATCGTGGAATTGTAGCCAGGAGCGACTCAAGTCGGGGCAGTCTCGGCGCCGAAGGTTCGTTTCGATTCGCGCTGTTCGCGTACGCGGAGTTAGTCACGCGGGAGTTTGGAGGAGGTTCGTTTCATTGGCGATGCCCTGTCCGATGTTGCTGCCGCGCGACACGCGGTTTTTCTTTCTCGTCGGGTGCATGAAGTCGGGGACGACGTGGCTCATGAACGTCCTCGATCATCATCCGGACATCGTGTGCCGCGGCGAGATGCACCCACTCGAGAAGCTCGACAGCGCGTTCGTGCCGCCGCCGACCCTCGAAACCGTAGCGCAGCATGCCGCCGCTCTCCGGCAGTGGTACTTCATGCCGAACAACGGTTGGAACGAGCCCTACCGCGACTCCATTGCGCAAACAAAGGCGAGCCTCGCGCTCGACGCGGACTACGTTCGCTTCTTCTTCGAGTGGACGATCCTTCGCTATCTCCAACGGACGGACAAATCGTGTCCGCGGTTCGTCGGCGACAAGTCGCCGTCACACACATCGTTCACGGCACGCAAGATCAACCGCTACTTCGGCAAGTATCAGCCGTTCGTCGTGCACATCGTGCGCGATGCGCGCGACGTCGCGGTGTCGCGATGGTTTCACCTGCGTCGCATGCAATACGAAGGCAAGTTCGAGTTCGCGCCGCCGTTCGAAAGCGCGGGCGACGGGGCGGCATGCAATCGATTGTTCGAACACGCGGAAGAGCCATGGCCCGAAGACGAGCCGTTCTTCCATTACCTCCCGTTCCTGCACACCGTGTTGCGGGAGTGGGTCGTCGTGAACGAAGTCTTGGCGTTCGAAGGGCCGATTCTGTTCGGGCCCCGGTACGTGCAGATTCGATACGAGGACATGAAGCGGAACTTCGCCGAGTCCGTCGGTTCGTTGCTCGATTGCTTCGGCCTCGACAACTCGAGATCGATGGTCGAGTCCATGCAGCTCGCGACCGACGTCGAGCGCGGCGCTATACGACCGGCGGTCTACCGCGAGGGGAAGTCGGGATCGTGGCGACGGTACTTCCAGCACGACGATCTCGAGGTCTTCGAGAAGGTCGCCGGGCAAGTGAACCGGACGTTCGGGTACGAGTGAACGGAGACTGATCGCGAACTGCGAGAGGAAACGACCATGGACAAGAAGGGCTTCTGCATCTGGTTCACCGGCCTGCCGAGCTCCGGCAAGACGACGATCGCGTATGCGCTGGCGCCGAAGCTCGAGCAACTCGGCTTCGCGGTGCAGGTTCTCGACGGTGACGAGGTTCGACTGCGCCTCTCGAAAGGGCTCGGCTTCTCGCGGGCGGACCGAGACGAGAACATCTCGCGCATTGCGTTCGTGGCGAACTCGATCGTCAAGTCCGGGGGCGTGGCGATCACATGTGCGATCTCGCCGTTTCGGGTGACGCGCGATGCCGCGCGCGCCGAAATCGGCCACTTCGTCGAAGTGCACGTCGCGACTCCGCTCGACGAATGCGTGCGTCGCGACGTGAAAGGGCTCTACAAGAAGGCGATTGCCGGGGAGATCCCGAGCTTCACGGGGATTTCCGATCCCTACGAGCCGCCGCTCCACGCCGAGATCACCGTGCCGACGCAAACGCAAACCCTCGAGGAGAGCGTGAACCTCGTCCTCGGAACGCTCCGTGAGATGGGCTATGTGGAGGGCGGACGCGTGCGGCCGCACGGCGGCGTGCTCGTGGACCGCGTGGCCTCGAGCGAGCGACGGGCGACCTTGCTCAACGACGCGCGGTCGTTGCCGACGCTCGAGCTCGATGCCGACACGGCGAGCGACGTCGAGAACATCGCGACGGGGCTCTTCAGCCCGCTCACGGGATTCCTGGGGGCAGCGGATTTCGAGAGCGTCATCACGAAGAAGTCGCTCGAATCGGGCGTGCGGTGGACGATTCCGATCGTGCTCGACGTCACGGCGGATCAAGCGGCGCGCCTCGGCGCGCGATTCGTCCTCACGCACGGCGAGCGCGCGCTTGCCGTGATGACGGTCGACTCCAAGTACCACGGTGACAAGCGCGGTTTCTGTCAGGGCGTGTTCGGGACGACCGACGGTGCGCACCCCGGCGTGGCTCGCGTGATGCGCATGGGCCCGGTGTTCCTCGGCGGCCCGATCGAGCTGGTCGGCGAGGTCGATGGGCCGCTGCGTCAGCGGCGCCTCACGCCCGCGCGCGCGAGAGCGCTCTTCGACCAGCGCGGCTTCTCGACGATTGCAGCGTTCCAAACGCGAAACGTTCCGCACCTTGGTCACGAGCACCTGCAGCGCATCGCGCTCAACGTGTGCGACGGTCTGCTCGTGAACCCGGTGATCGGCGGCAAGAAGCCCGGCGACTTCCGCGACGAGGTGATCTTGGCGGCGTACGAGACGCTCACCGATCGCTTCTATCCGCGCGATCGCGTCGTGCTCGCCACGCTTCACACGTGGATGCGCTACGCCGGTCCGATGGAGGCGATCCACCACGCGATCTTGCGACAGAACCTCGGGTGCTCGCACATCATCATCGGCCGCGATCACGCCGGCGTCGGCAGCTACTACGATCCGTTCGCGGCGCATCGCGCCTTCGACGAATTGCCGGGCCTCGAGATCCAGCCGATTCGCATCGCCGAAGCCTTCTATTGCAACGAATGCGCGACGATGGCGACGTCACGTGACTGTCCGCACGGCGATGCCTCGCGCGTGAGCGTCAGCGCGTCGCAGGTCCGCGCGGCACTGGCCGATGCGGGAGTGACTCTGCCGAACCGGATGCGGAACGAGATCCTCGACGTGATTCGCCGTTTCGACGCGCCGTTCGTCGCCGCGCCGCAGCCGACGTCTCGTCCGCTCGTTTCGTAGCGGAACAAATCGCTCTCTCGATTTGAAATTGAGCCGCCAACGGGGTAGATAACGCCCTCTCTGGCCATCGTCGTTCTCGTCGTGCAGGTGTTGCATGCCTTCGTTGTTGCCCTCTCGTCGCTCCCGCTCCCTCTTCGCATTGCCCCTGGTGCTCGCCATCGGAACGCTGGCGCGAACGGCCTCCGCGACCGTCGTCGCGCTGAGCACCGCCGAGCTCACCGAAGCGTCGAGCCTCGTGATCGTCGGACGGGTCGCTCGCACTCAGGCGCAATGGACGCCCGACCACCAGCGCATCGTTACGCTAGCCGCGGTGCTCGTCGACGACGTGGTGAAGGGCCAATGGGGACGCCGTCGCGTGATCGTCGAGCGCGAAGGCGGCGAAGTCGGTGACATGGGACTTCTCGTGACGGACACGCCGAGCTTCGCCAAGGGTGAGCGGGTCGTCCTGTTCCTCACCCCGGCGCGCGAAGAGCGTGGCCAGACCATTCATCACGTGGTCGGCGAGATTCAGGGCAAGTACCAGGTCGACGAGCGCGACGTCGCGAAGAAAAAGGACATCGACGCCGTCGGCGACGTCGGCCAAATCGACTTCGAGCTGCCGTTCGACGAGTTGATCGCGAAGATCCGGAGGGCCGTGAAATGAAGCGCACATTTTCTTCCGCGCTAGCCGCGGCCGCGCTAGTCAGCCCGAGCGCCTTCGGATACGCGTTCTTCCACACGTCGGGCGGAGCAACCGTTAAGTGGTCGAACCCAGCTCGGACCTGGTACGTCAACGTCACGGGCGGACCGACGGGCAGCCTCGCCGCGATCCAGGCGGGAATGAACGACTGGACGAAGCTCTTCCAGTCGCGAGTGGCTTGGCTGTACGGCGGTACGACGTCGATGGTCTCGTGCGCCACGAACGACGGCACGAGCAACGTCTGCTTCGAATCGCTCGGGACCGGCGTGCTCGGACAATGCAGCTTCTGGTACTCGCCGACCACCGGCCTCATGGTCGATTCCGACGTCCGCTTCAGTACGAACATGAGCTACTGGCCGACCTACGACCTCGAAGGCGTGGCAACGCACGAGTTCGGCCACGCGCTCGGTCTCGCGCATACCACCGACGCGACCGCGACGATGTATCCGTACGCGTCGCCGAATAGCACGTCGGCGCGCACGCCGCACGCCGACGACATCGCGGGAATGGTGGCGCTCTACCCGCCGCCGAGCACGCGCGGTCTCGCGATGGGAGACCTCGACGGGGACGGTGCTTCCGACCTCGTCTTTGCGAGCGCTGCGGGTCGCGTTTCGTTCACGACCGATCGGCATCATTGGACGACGATGCCCGGGACCTATCACCGGGTGGCGTGCGGCGATCTCGATGGCGACGGCGAC
>JACOTG010000221.1 GCA_016178505.1 Planctomycetota bacterium | reverse complement strand
GGGCGGAACGTAGCGGTCAGTCGGTCGCCCGGTACGGGAACCTCCTCCGGCTTTCCCATTACCGCGGTGCCAACGACCAAGCCGAGGGCGTCGAACGCGACTGCCGAGCGGTTGCGGTTGGGATCCATGACCAGCGCAGGCTGCAGGACCCGATAGTTCTGCGCGCGACGAACGAGTGGCTGCGTCGGGTCGACGTTGCGCTCCCCGACAGTGACCCGGTTTTCCAGAGCGTCGCGCGTCTCCTCGACTAGCAGGTCGTAGGTGTCGTAGGTGACGAAGCTCTCGGTGCTGACCGCATTGGTGTGGAACGGATCGCGATAGCGGTGCGGCAGGAAGAAACGCTCGCGGGCGTAGGCCAGCTCCTGGGCCGGTGTGTCCGCCGGGTTGGGGGAGTAGAAGATCTGCCCGGAGGGGATCCACCAGTTCGCGTCGCCCTCGTTGTGGACGTAGCGGCCCCCAGGGGTGGCGCTGGTGCCGTCGCGCATGTCGTCCGACACACGACCACCAAAGACCTGCGCGACCAGGCCCGGCGTGAAGGCGAGCTTATAGCTCTCGAAGGGCACCGCGAGTGACTGCAACTCGCCGAGCGGCAACGCTCCGCTGAGGTCGTTGCGGCGGTAGAACGTGCGCAGGTGCTCGATCAGGCGCTTCTCCAGCCGCCCTGAGGTGGGGGCCCTCCCGTAGTCGATGGCGATCGCCGTCGTCCCGGCGTTGAGGAGTTCATCGAAGGTGAAGCGGTCGCGACCTCTCGGGCGGAAGTACGTCGCTAGCGCTTCCGGATAGTCGTCTTGCCATTCGATGACCCGGGTCAGCTCGTAGGTGTGCGATTCGCACGGCAGCGGCGTGCGGTGATCATCGGCCGTATCAACCGCGCTGGTGACGCGGTTCTCCGTGTAGGTGATGAGGATCTGCGCCTGAGTTCGCGTCTGCTCAGTCTGCAGCGAGACGGATACATGTTGGTCCGGCACCGGCCGACGACGTCCGTAGCCGATGGCGGCGGATTTCAAGACGTTGCCGAATTCGTCTACTTCAAGCGTCAGTGCATGGCCGATTCGTGGATCCGCCGGATCGCGTTCGTAGTGGTAGCTGATCGATTCACGCGCGTGCGTGAAAAACACGCCGTGGCGGTTGCCGCCCCGGGGCTGCAGCTTTCGGATCGTGAAGTTCTGCTCGGTGACCGTGTAGGGATGCCCGTAGGGGTAATCCTTCGTGCCCGGTCGATCCAGCGCGTACACCTCCTGCCGCTGCATCGAGCCCTTCAGGGCGCGGCAGGCTTCGAGTTCCTCCTCAAGAGTCAAGCCCTCAGGGAGCACGGTGTCGTCGAGCAGGAGCGCACGGGCCTCCGCGTCGGTCAGGCCGGGCTCGCGGTAATACTCTCCGGTGTCGTTGGCATCGAGGAGGCCGGCAAAGAAGTCGGACACGTGTTCTCGGCTGAAGTAGATTCCGGTGTGGAACCACGTCTTCGTCAGAACCGGCGGAACATGGGAGGACGCGTCGACATTGGTCCGGGCGGGCAGCTGGCCATCGGCGTTGAACGCGGCAAATTCCTCGGTGTCCCATTGCTCCACCATCCCGAACCCGCGGAACTCCCGCTCGATCCCGTCGAAGTAGCCGTGATGGTACGTATAGCGGGTGACGAACTGGTTACCGCTGATGCGATCGAGTGTGACGACGCTCTCGACGACATGCACGGGGAACGGCAAGCGCGTCACCCACCGCCGGCCTTCGCGCTTGTCCGCCAGGTAGAACTGAGTTGAGGGCGCGTAGCGAACCTGCGTCTCCGCGCCGAGGTTGTTGACGGACTTGATCAGCAGATGCGGCTTCTGGCCGCCCATCAGGTCGACGTAGCGCAGGGGTCGGCGTGCATCCGCCGGCAGGGGCGACGACCACACTAGGCAGGCGGTGCCATTGCCTAGAAGGTCTGCCGGCATGACCGCGGTGACGTTGTCGATGTGAGGGAACTGAGTCAGGCGGCGCCCTTCGCTCAGCCGGTTCCCGGACTGGTTGAAGTGGAGGCGCACGCCGTCGCGGGCCAAGTAGATGACGTCGTTGGTGCCCGAGCCGTCGATGTCAGCAAGACGGACGCGGCGCTGGTCGAACTGATCGGGGTGGTCGAACCAGGGCGCATTGTCCATCGTCACCTTGGCGCCGAAATGGCCATAGCCCAGGTTCGGCCAGTAGCAGACCTCGCCGTTGCGGATGCGCACCAGATCGGTGAGGCCATCGCCGCACATGTCGGCCAGGTAGATGGACTGCGTGCCGTCCGCGAACACTAGCCGCGGTCCACATTCCTCGTCCAGAGGCTGGCGGACGCTTCGGGCCGGACCAAAGCCCTCTTCCGCAAGCGATGGGTGCCAGTTGAACACATCCTGTTCGGTGATCAGGACGTCGGCGTGGCCATCACCGTCCAGGTCGATGAACCGGAGGTTCGGGTCATCCCACGGGATGTTGGGCAACTGGGTGAACGTCCGGAACGGTGCCCACGCTTCGTCGAAAGTACGCTCGTAGAAACCCGGGGTGGGGCCCGCAAGAGACACGAGGTCAAGCTGACCATCGCCGGCGAGGTCGAGGAGCTGCTGGCGCCCGCTGCTCAATGCCGCTAACGACGGTTTCGCAGCCACTGTTTGGAGCGGACCGAAGCGGCCATCTCCCAGGTTCGGCTTGTAGAACCAGGCACCCGCCTGCTCCGTCAGGATCCCGGAAACACCTTCACCGTCGAGGTCGACCCATTGGTAGGTCGAGCCGTCAAGACCTGCGGGCAGGTTCTCGAGACTTTCAGCGTCGAGTTCGAGAACCTGATCCTGGATCGCTGCCTTGCTGTACTCGAACTCCAGCGGTGGCAGCGATTTCTTGAGGTAAGTGGCGTATCGGATGCCGTTGCGCTCGACCACAGCGTGGGTGTCGTCCCGCGCGTAGCCTGACTGCGTAACTCGGCGAATGAAGGATGCGAAACGGGTGCTGCCCTGATGGGCCAGCTCGGCTTCGATCGTGAGGGGCTGGGTGTAGTCGAGATCGAAGTAGTCGAACTCGGTGGAGCGCACCAGACCGTCGTAGCCCCTCTCGCCCGTGGGAAGGTCCGGAATGTGATGGAACATCAGGACTCGATGGCAACGGCGGTAAGTGCGCACCTCGAACCCGGCGCGGTGGGAGGAGAACGGGTCGGGGCGGACAGCCCAGCCGCGTCCTCTCGCGTCCCATCGCGAATCGGGCAAAGCGGACGCCTCGACGAAACGGTGTTGCTCCGATTCCGGCATCGCAGGATCGAGATCGATCTCGTCGTAGTGGGCCTCGCCGTAGTCGAAGACGACCTCGAACAACCAGGTGTCGTTGGGGAGCGACGCCGGATCGATGGCCTGCCAGGTCGCCACGTCGCGGTTCGGCTCGCGATTGCCGTACTTGATTCGCTTCAGATAGCGGTTCGCCGTGCGCACGCGGTTGCGCTCGTTGGCCTGGCCACGATCGACGTTGTCGTCGTTCTCTGCCGCGTACTCGTAGGCAATGGCGTTGCCCTTGTCGTCGTAGCTCTCGCAGATGAGCCAACTGAACACCCGAGTCGGAGTGGCAGGCGACGGGTCCGCCGGATCGAAGATGCGGGAGGTGTTGTCCTTCCCGTACACCGTGGTCACGTTGTCGCGGGTGATCGAGCGCCAATGGATCTCGCCGGTCGCGGCGTTCATCCATCGCTCGATGCGAGCAAAGAGCCCCTCGACGCGTGGTCGGTAGCGGCGGACGCGGTAGCCGTCGAGTTCGTCTTCATGAATGACGAGGCTGCCAGCTGCGTCGCGAACCCAAAATCCATCGGGATCGCGTCGATAGCCCGAATGGCCGGCGACCCAGGTTCCTTCAGGGTCCTGCCGGTACACCGGCACCAGGTTTTCGGCGCCGGAGAGGATGCATTCGTCCGAGTCCACGAGGTCGAGGTACTGAGGCAAACCCTTATCAGTCTGCCTAGTTATCGACGGAAGGGAGAGGCTCCAGCCGAATCCAAACGGACCATTGCCCGCGCCAGAATCGTAGGAAAGAGAGAGCTGCGGGCCGAATCCCGACCGCCCCGGACTCGTCGCGATTGGCACGGTCGTCGAGCCGGTGCCCGTCACCGGGTTGGCGGCGAACTTCTCACCAATCCCGCGAATCGCCCCTCCACCCTTTGGAAGGGAGATCTGTGGCGCTGCTGAGTCCTTCCGCGGCTCAGCGCCCCGGTCTGAGACTTGCTCGGAATTCACTCGATTCGATTCATCGCAACGCGATGCTGAGTGCTTTCAACTACGGCCCGTCCGCGGTCCAGACGCTTGCGGGCTTTCCTCGAACACGTACCGTCGCTCGGGTGAAGCTCATTCTCCAGATTCAAACGTCTTCGTGCGGACGAGTCTCCTCCATGCAACGCCATCCCTCAGCCCGCGTTCATACCAACTCGCTGAGACGAGTCAATACTATTCCGGATAACGTTGTCCGTTTTAGTGAAGGCCCCCGGGCCGACGCTCGGATTCCGTTGCCCTTCCGAGAACGGCCTGTGAGCGGAATTCACCCCCAGGCAAGAAAAGATACCGCGCCGCGTTAGGATTCCGGGGCGAACCTCCGTTCCGTCGATCCCGATCGCGAAGTCACCAGAATCGCGTTCCCGGGGCGTCGATCGGGGCTGGTGCCGTCGCCGCACGTCCGGGTCGATACCGCGGTGAACCGTCAACTCCGCGGGAAGAACTTTTGTCTTCGAGTCGAACACTGTTTTCGGCACGCGCTTCACAGTAGGGGCGAAGCGCGTGATTTCGATCCCACGATTCTCCACCGGCCGGGGCGCTCACTTTACACCGGCAACTGCATCGAGCCAGTGCTGACGGAGCCGACCGCAACGGATCGCGTTTTCGAAAGGGACAACGCTCATTCTGCGCTGCGCCCGGGTGCATCGAGGATGTTAGTCGTCGCATCGCTCGCCTCGGGCGCCATGCGTGTCCATCTCCCGTCCACCACATGGGCAGTAGGGCTCATCGCCAACCCTTGTTCTTGGGCTGAATCCTCCAGAAGATGCCTCACGAAGTACCGCGCGAACTCAGGCTCGACGATCGAGCGGCCATCAATTGTCAAATTAAGCTCTGGCAGATCGTTTACCTCGATTACTTGTGCATTCCCGCCGTTTTGAATCACATCGGCCGAACCCACAATCAGGCCAAGAGCCGTGACAGCCCTTACCGCTAACTCCTGAACCGTGTCATCGACTGCCACGATGCGGCTCGTGGCTCCGAGCGAGACATTTGCGCGAAATTCGTCCCGCGCAGTCGCGCGGCGCTCTACAGCGCAAAGCACTCTTCGTCGACTTGCGAGAATTTTCAGATCAGCCCCGCCCGAATAAGCCAAGTATTCCTGAAGAATTAATGCTCGATCGCGCGCGAGCAGAAGCTGCGCGACGCTGCGCGCACCGCGCAAGCTCTCGCATATTGTGACACCGACGCCCCTCGCGCCTCGGAGCGTCTTGAGTAACACGGGAAGACCACCGCAGAAGTCGATGGCGTCAGTCAGGCCCTTCGCCGAGGCTACACTGACGCTTCGAGGTATCGGAATACCGGCACTGCGAAGTGAGCCGAGCATTCGCACTCGACAGCTGGTTTTGATGCGCGCAACTGGGGGATTCACAATGGTTCCCCGGGGAACAATGAGACTCTCAACAACGAGGGCGCCGTGAGGCTCCGCCGCATCCGGCAGGAGGTTGAACACGAGATTGAAGCCAGTGAGAAGTTCGTTTTGGCGCCACACGGAAAGTCCGCCACGAGCATCACGAAGTTGAACCTCGCGCGGATCTATCACCGGCGCCAGGATCCCATGGGCCTCAAGGCCAAATCGTATGGTTCGCCGCCACACGTCGATCCCAAAGCAGACTCCCGGTTCCCTGAAGCACACGATGCAGACCTTCATCAGTCGCTCACTCCAAGTCCCAGTTCGCGTGGACCGCCTCGATCGTGACGTCCCCGCAGTAGCAATCGGCCGTGCAAAGAGCCCGAACGAGGTCCATGTCCTCGTTCTCCAATGCGCTTCTTATGCGCTCATGCTCGCAATTTCTCCTGGCAACGTATTGTGCCCGAATCGCAGAACCGATTCCGGTTAGAGGATGCCGCGTTAGTGACGCAGAATGATGCCGGCGAGAGTACAACACTTCACGTATATTATGAATTGGCATAAAGCGCAGAAGTCTCCAGTTAATGTCCGTGTCGGCACCCAAACGTGTCCGTCCGTCAAACGCCCCGAACTTGAGCAAAAGTGAGCGGCGAAAAACCTGTGACCCATGCTTGGCCACGTAATCCTTACCGACGTGACCCAGGACCGCGTCGAGCCCCACCGGCTCTTGGATTTGAGATTGCGAATCGTACCGGGCGAGCGAGTGCATGACGCCCGTTCGGTCCGGGCCAAAACCGCAGGGATCGCCGAAACGTGGCGGAAGATTCGGCGGGAAGAACTGGTGCACGGCAGTGCCGCATACGGCAGTCCCGGTGCGCTCAAGCGATGCGAGCTGCGTCTGGAGGCGATGCGGATGGCTCGCGTCATCCGCATCTTGCATCGCTACGAATTCCGCCCGCGAGAGGCGGCTCGCGACCCAATTCTTTATCTGATATGGTCCAATTGTCCGAGCCAGCCGGATTGCGCTAAGGCGCCGATCCGCGCCGAACCGATCCACAACTCGACCGTACGTATCATCTTCACTATGATCGTCGATGCACACAATCTCGATGTCCTTCAGTGTTTGCACCAGCAACGACGTGACACACAATTCTATGAATTGCTCGGCGTTGAACATCGGGACGACGACCGTTACCTTGACCTTAGCACGGTGGCGACTGCCAGTCTGCAGGATGTCTTGCGAGCGGACCTTTTCGAGGCGCCGAAGGAGGTGGACGCTTCGCCGAATATCCGTTGGCCAATCATGTGTGTGGGAAGTGCTTCCCCCGTGATTCCGCCTGAAAGCGTTCATTCCGTGTTCCGCCGGCGGCGACTCGCTGCGGTTCCCTCTATTGCTACGCCGGTCGAACGTAATAAGCGCAATTCCTTCTTTAGATCCGTGATCTGCTTCCGGCACGCAGCCGCGCTGTTCGAGAGATAGCGATGGCGCGCCGCGAACAGCCGCTCTTTCTGCTTTACCGCCGCCAAGAGGCCTTCCATCGATCGTTTTAGTCGACGAAGTTCAAAGCGGATCTTTGTGGGTAGATCGGTGCACCCGGCCAGATCCGCGAGCGTTGAAACTACCTCCCGCCGTCGCCGCTGGATATCGAGAGCCATCTCGACGGCCGGGAGTTTTCTCACGAGAGTCAGGCCCTTTGCGATCTCCAGGGTGATACTCTCGTAGAGTTCGACGTCCAAAGTGGCCAGATACTCGGCCACCTGGAACGGGGTCTTTCCCACGCCACCAGCACACGAATCGTGAAAACATAGGAAACCGCCCTCTCGCACCAGTGCGCCGAAGTACGCCACGTCGGTCGTGACACCCTTTTTGCTATGGTCGGCATCCAGAAGGAGGATGTCGATGAAGGGGTTATTATCGCGAAACGGAGAAACTGTCTGCGCGCAGCGCGCGGATGGCATGTTGTAGATGGAGACCAGCGAGGCGACGCCGAATCGGGAGAAGTGCTGCTTTGCACGCTGCGCGTCGCTCCAAAAAGCATCAACCCTTGACGCGTCGATCAAGTGCACTCGTCCCAGGCCGTTGTCCCGAAGTGCAAGCGCAAAACAGACCACCGAGAATCCGCGGTACGACCCAATAACGACAATGTGCTTGGGGCGCAGAATGCGTGCCAGGGCGTAATAGGCGAGGCCAAGTCCGAGATCGGCGCTGCGCGTCGCTTCACTCGGGAGGCAATTCAACTGCCCGAGTGGAACCGCGTGTCGGATTATCTCTCCCACGAGGCGCCGCCGAATAAGACTCGGGAGAGCCCTGGTCATGGCCGGATGTTGCCTGCAAAGGCTGCAACGCCAAACTGTCGATACCACTTCGCGAGGATCGCGCGCAGGAGCGGATGCATTCGGTAGAAGCGACGACCATCCGAGTCACGCTGGCGCCGTACAGATCCGTTGCCACGACCGAGCGCGTGCAGCGTTCCTCGCAGAAGGCTGAGCTTGGCTTGTCGAAGACTCCGCTTCACCCCGTTGGCGCACTCGACCGCCGATAGATCGTAGGCCGAGAAAACACTTCCAGTGTCCACGCCTCCGTCCACTGCGTGCACCGTACAACCGATGGGGAACCCTTCAAGCATGCTCCAGGCGACAGCATCCAGACCGCGATACTCTGGCAACATGCCGCTGTGCGCATTGATCATGCCGAGGGGGGACAGGACGCGCTGAGGCTCCGCCAACAGACCCACCCCGGACAGAACGCAAACCTCTGGGCCATGGGCGTCGAGTATAGCGACCGCCTCGTTGTCGTTCAGATTACTTACGAATTTGACGGGAACCCCAAGGTGTCGAGCGGCCTCGGCAGGCGAGACGAACGGATCACGCCCGTGGGGCGCGTACCAAGGACCAGGTATGCCAAGGTAGGGCCTAAGCACTGGAATGTCATAGCGGACCAAGACGTTTTCGATCGGAGGCACGATTCTATTCGTAACCGTTCAGGGCCTATGCGACGGCCTGGGCGCTTCGGAGAAGTGATACCGGTGGGAGGAGCGACGGTTTCCGTGTATGTGTGAGATCAGCCTGAGTTGCGTGGGTGATGAAGTCGACGATGTTGCGGTTCTGTCGTT
>JACOTG010000220.1 GCA_016178505.1 Planctomycetota bacterium | reverse complement strand
GTCGATCATCGCCGTCGTCTCGCAGGTGCTGATGCCTCGGTCCGACAAGCCGGGCCTGATCGCCGGGTTCGAGGTGATGCTGATGAACTCGGCGATCGAGAACCACATTCGCAAGAACGAGACGTTCAAGATCACGTCGGTCATCCAAACCAACAAGCGCGTCGGCATGTTCCTCCTCGATGAGTACCTCTTCGATCTCTTCCGGGCCGGCAAGATCACGTTCGCCGAGATGATGCAGAAGGCACAGTCCCCGAAGGAGCTCGAAGAGAAGGCTCGCGGAGTCACGCCTGCATGACCGCCGCACCTCGTCGCAAGCTCCTCGGCCAAGTCCTCAAGGAGATGCGCCGCGTCCACGAGGGACAGATCCAGGAAGCGCTTTCCGTTCAGAAGGAGCGCGGCGGGCCGATCGGTCGCATTTTGATCGAGATGCGTGCGATCACCGAAGGGGACCTGGTCGAGGCGCTCGGTCGCCAAGCGGGAATGGAGGTCGTCGATCTCGACGCGATCGAGATTCCGCCCGACGTCATCGCGAAGGTCGACGCCACGGCCGCAAACCTCCTTCGCATCGTGCCTGTGCGAGAGGACGCCGGCACGTTGATCGTCGCGATGGCCGACCCGATGAACGTCGCCGCGCTCGACGACCTGCGATTCTCGACCGGCGGTGAGGTGAAGGGCGCGATCTCCAGCGAGGCGGCCGTGACTCGCGCGATCGAGCGGTACTACGGCAAGGACCTCGCGAGCGCGAGCGAGATCTTCGCGGAAGCCGAGCGCGCGATCGGCGGCACGGCAGCGCGCGCGCAAAGCGGTCCGATCGACCTCGCCGATCGCGAGGCCATGGCCCGCTCCGCACCGATCGTGAAGCTCCTGAACTACGTCTTGTTCCAGGCGATTCGCGACAAGGCATCGGACATCCACCTCGAACCGTTCGAGCGCGATTTCAAGATCCGCTATCGCATCGACGGCGTGCTCTACGAGCTCGAGCCGCCGCCGCGCCACCTGGCCGAGGCGATCATCTCGCGCGTCAAGGTCATGGCCAACCTCGACATCGCCGAGACGCGAATCCCGCAGGACGGACGCATCGAGCTGACGATTTCGGGACGCGCGGTCGACATTCGCGTCTCGACGCTGCCGACGCTCTTCGGCGAGTCGTGCGTCATGCGCGTTCTCGATCGCAGCGTCGTGTCGCTCGATCTCGAGCAGATTGGGCTTCGCGAGAAGGAGCTGGAGGCGATTCGGGCGCTGCTCGTGAAACCGTTCGGCATCGTGCTGGTCACCGGTCCAACGGGCTCGGGCAAGACGACCACGCTCTACTCGGCGCTCAACGAGGCCAACGACATCGCGCGGAAGATCATCACGACCGAGGATCCCGTCGAGTACGACCTCGACGGCATCGTTCAGGTGCCGATCGCCGAAGACATCGGCGTGACCTACGCCGCGTGCTTGCGCTCGATCCTGCGGCAGGACCCCGACATGATCCTCGTCGGCGAGATCCGCGATCGCGAAACGGCGCAGATCGCCATCGAGGCGTCGCTCACCGGCCACGTCGTCTTCTCGACCCTGCACACGAACGACGCGCCTTCCGCCGTCACGCGCATGATCGACATCGGCATCGAGCCCTATCTCCTTGCGGCGACCCTCGACGCCGTGATCGCGCAGCGGCTCGTGAGGCGAATCTGCGAGCACTGCCGCACGTTCTACGAGCCCACCGAAGACGCACTGCGGGAGCTGTCGCTCGATCCGCGCGACGTGCTCGGGAAGAAGTTCGCTTATGGCAAAGGCTGCGACTTGTGCCACAGCTCCGGGTTTCGCGGTCGGACCGCGATTTTCGAGATCCTCCTCGTGAACCCTCGACTCCGGCAGATGATCGTCGACGGCGGGTCGACGGATGCGCTCCGCTCGGCCGCCGTCGCGACCGGCATGCGCACGCTTCGCGAGAGCGGGCTCCTCGCGATCTACGACGGCATCACGACGATCGAAGAGGTCGTGCGGGAAACGCTGCTCGTTCGCTAGTCTTCCGCGCCACGGGCGGGTCGATTAAGATGCCTCACTGAGAAAGAGAAGGAGGCGCCACCCGAATGGCGACACAGACCGTGAAGGGAAAGCGCGGGTACTTCAACCCGCTCGAGGATCGCGAGCCCGAGAAGAAGAGTCTGTCGCTGCGAATTCGCGGGAGCCGCGTGTCGTCGAAGGCGCTCTCGCAGTTCACCTCGCAGCTCGCGACGCTTCAGGGCGCCGGGCTTCCGATCGTGCGCTGCCTGCGAGTGCTCGCCGGTCAGTACAAGCCGGGCCCGCTGAAGAAGACGGTGACCCAGGTCGCCGACGACGTGGAAGGAGGCAATTCGCTCTCGGAGGCACTCGCCAAGCATCCGCGCGTCTTCGACACCCTTTACGCGAGCATGGTGAAGGCGGGCGAGGCGGGCGGTGTCCTCGACACGATCCTGAAGCGGCTCGCCGACTTCCTCGACAAGTCCGAGAAGCTGCGCCGTCAGGTCATCGGCATGATGATCTACCCCGCCGTCGTCCTGACGGTCGCGGTCCTGATCTTCGTCGGGATCATGACGTTCGTCGTGCCCAAGTTCAAAGAGATCTTCTCGCAACTCCAGGAGGAGCTGCCCGCGTTGACGCGCGCGGTCATCGGCGCGTCCGAGTGGATGAAGTCCTACTGGTGGGTGATCTTCCTGATCCCGTTTGCGGCGTTCGGCACCTATAAGCTCGTTTATCGGACGTCCGGCGGGCGCCGCGCGATCGACTCGTTCAAGCTCCGGATGCCGGTCTTCGGAGTCCTCGTGAAGAAGACCGCGATCGCGCGATTCTCGCGCACGCTGGGGACCCTCCTGTCGAGCGGCGTTCCCATCCTCGACGCGCTGGCGATCGTGCGCGCGTCGATCGACAACCGAGTCCTCCAGGCGGCGCTCGAACGCGTACAGGCGAGCATTCGCGAAGGCGAAGGCATCGCGGCCCCGCTCGGCGAGAGCCAGATCTTCGACGACCTCATCGTTAACATGATCGACGTCGGCGAGGAGACGGGCGAACTCGACAAGATGCTCGAGAAGATCGCGGTGAACTACGAGGAAGACGTGGACGTGCTCGTAAAGGGGCTGATGGGAGTCCTCGAGCCCGCCCTCATCGTGTTCATCGGCGGCATGGTCCTCGTGATCGTCCTGTCGCTCTTCGTACCCTTGCTCAGGCTCATGGAGCGAATCGGAAAGTGACGACCGGTGTCGCAGTGCCTCGCTCAAATGATCGCCTGAGGTTGATGGAGCGAATCGGAAAATGACGATCGGCACCGTTCGAAGCCCTGTCGACGGGAACGCGACGTGAGGATCACCATCGCGACGTGAGGCTACGCCGAAAGATCTTGATCGCGATCGTGGCGACGAACGCGCTGACGTTCGCCGCGCTCGCGACCTCCCTGACGTTCGACGCAGCTCGTCGCCGAGCCGAAGACGAGAGCCGACACGACGCATTCATCCGGTCGACCACGCAGCGATTCAGCGAGAAGCTCCTCGAGGTGGCGGGGCGAGTGCTCGACGAAAACCAACTCGTTCGCGATCTTCTCGCGATTCCGCTCTGGAGTCTCGCTCGAGACGCCATCGTCCTGAACACGGATCGCGAAAAGGAGTACTTCATCTCGCCGCTCGGCGCGCGGTACCGCGCACCCGGCCTTTCGGCGACGGTTGCTCGCGATCGCATCCGCGAAGCGATCCGCGACCACCGAACGATTCTCATCGGCAACGGGCTCGCCGCTCCGCTCGATCGGTCCGAGGAATCGCTCTGGCGCTCATTCGGAAACGCCATGCGCGACCTGGCGGTTTCCGTCGGACGCCTCTTGTCGCTGAGAGAGGAAGTACCAGTGCTCTCGGGGATCTCGCCAACCGCTTCCGGGGCGGCACCCGACGGTGGAAGCCATCTCGAGACCGCGACCTTCGTGGAGCACCTGCGAGAGTCGTGGGACGCCGTGACGGCCGACGGCGACGTGCTCGTGAACGCCGCCCTGGCGATCGGCAATCCGCAGTCGCGTGTGTGGGGCGGCATTTACCTCGAGCCGCTCGCCCCGGATCCTCCCGAGTATCATCCGATTCCGTCGTTGAGATCGATCTTCTTGATCATGGCGTTTGGTACGTCGCTGATCATCGTTGTCACGTACGTTCTCCTCTCGTCGTTCGTGCTGCGCCCGCTGGCCGACCTGGAAGAAGCGAGTCGCCGCGTTTCGCGCGGCGATTACAGCCGACCGATCACGATGCCGAGCCGTGACGACGAGATCGCCCAGCTCGTGGCGTCGTTCAACCTCATGCTTCGCGACGTCCGTGACTATCACGGCCACCTTCAAGAGAGGATCGACGAAGCGACCGACCGGCGTCGGAGCGCCGAGCACCGGCTCGTCATCGCGCAGCGCCTCGCGGCGACCGGAAAACTCGCCTCCGGGATCGCGCACGAGATCAACAATCCGCTCGGCGGAATGATCAACATGTCTCGTGCTCTCTCTCGACGCGACCTCTCGGACGAGAAGCGCCGCGAATACGTGGCGCTGATGATCGAGGGCCTGGAACGCATCCAGGAAACGGTGAAGAAGGTCCTGCAATTCTCGCCGCGAGAGGTGAAGCCGCAGATCGTCGACCTCGGCACGGTGCTCGATCGCGCCGTCGGGCTCGTGCAACATCGACTCGATCGGCAGCACGTGGCGCTCGTTCGCGAAGGCCCGAGCGCGCCGGTCGCCGTGTTCGGCGATCCTCACGAGCTGCAACAGGTCTTCTTGAACTTGGTCATCAACGCGCTCGACGCCGTCGGCGACGTCAGGCGGCCGGGTCAGATCACGATCGGGTGTCGGACCAGTTCGGGCGAGGTGGCGGTGGCCATCCGCGACAACGGCTGCGGGATGACCGAGGAACAGCGCTCGCAGGCTTTCGACCTCTTCTATACGACGAAGCCGGCGGGCGAGGGAACGGGGCTGGGCTTGTCGATCGTCCACAACATCGTGCAGAACCACGGCGGTCGCGTGGAGCTTCGGAGTGAGCGCGGCACCGGCACGACCGTCGAAGTGACTCTGCCCATCGCTTCCCGCGCGCCCGAGGGGTCGGCGGCGTGAGGAGTTTCCCCTTGCGACGATTCGAGCGGCTGCGCTAGAATCCGCGGCCTGCTGCAACTGCTTACGCTTGCTGGCGTGGTCCATCCAGGATCCGGAAGAGACTGAGGTTCGAGCTTGTGAATCGCCTCAAGGACACGGCACTCGTGGTTCTCGCGCTCTTGTGCATCCTGCTCGCACTCTCGCACGTGGTGACGCCCACGCCGCTTCGCGCGCAGACGGCGGACAGCAACTCCAGCATGATTGCGGTCACGGGGAACTATGCGAGCGGGTCGTCGGTGCTGTACGTGATCGACACCAACTCTCGGAACCTCGCCGTGTACGAGACGCGGAACGGTCGCGACCTGACGCTCGTCGCAGCCCGGAAGATCGAATACGATTTGAAGCTCGAGCGCTACCACGACAAATCGCCCGACGCACTGCAAGTGCCGGCGCTTCGCAAGGACTGGCAGCGCGTCGACGAGATCTTGAAGAAGGCCGCGGACGACGAAGCGGCGGCGAAACCGGAAAAACCCGAGAAGAAATGAGTCGAGCTGCCGACGGCCGTCGGGCCGCGTGGCAAGGGAAAAGACGACGAGCGGCCGACGGCGGGGTTGCCGGGCCGCGAGGGAAAAGAAGAGGAGGGATCCAGTGCCCGAGAAGTTTTTCTCGTTCGAGCAAGCGTTGCGGGAGCTGAACCTTCGAGAAGAGGAGTTGAAGCGCCTCGTTTCCGAGGGAGAGATCCGGGCATTCCGCGACGGCGACAAGATGAAGTTCCGCAAGGAAGACGTCGACCGCATCCAATCCAAACGCGGTGCGGGCGGCGAGACCGTCGCGGACGCCGAGGACCTCATCTTCGACGAAGAGGATGGACTGGAGCTCGAGGAAGAACCGGGCATGGCCACGGCGCCAATCTCGAGTCCCGCCGACGAGATGGAAGAGGCGCCGCCGCCACCGCGACCGGCCGTAAAACCCGCGCGCGCGGCCGCACCGTCGCCGAAGAAGACGCCGACGCGCCAGTCGCGCGTGAAGCAGGTCGAGGCTACGGCCGGGCGCACGAGCCCGATCATGCTGATCCTGCTGATCGTCTCGAGCCTCACGCTTCTCTACGGCGTGTTCGTGATGCTCTCCGCGGCGTCGAACACGACGAACTCGATGACGAAGGGATTCGCCGACTCGATGTACAGCATGGGGTTCACGCAGAAGTCGTAGTCTTCTGCGCGCGCCCCATTTTCGAGACCACGAGGGAGGGAACATGGAGGGCGGAGTGGTGAGAAACAGCATCGTCGTGCTCGTCGCCAGCGGGCTATTGGCGACCGGTTGCGTCTCTCGGGAGAAGTACGTGGGCGCAACGAACCTCGTCGAGCAACAAGACAAGGTGATCAAGGAGCAGCGCGAGTCTCAGGCGGCCAAGGATCGCGAGCTCGCGGCCGCACGGGATCAGCTTCGAATCAACCAGGCCGAGCTGAACCGCGCCGTTTCGAGCGAAAAGTCGCTGCGAAGCGCCAACGAACAGCTGATGGCGAAGGTCAACGACTGGGACGCGAAGTTCGGCAAGCTGCCGACCGGGACCGAGATCGTGGCGACCGACTCGGGCTACGAATTCCGAATCGAAGGCGAAGTGCTGTTCGACTCGGGCAAGGCCGAGGTGAAATCCGAGGGCAAGAAGACGCTCGCGGAGATTGCGAAGCGGCTCCAGGCCGTGAACGATCGCATCGAGGTCGACGGCCACACGGACAACGTCCCGGTGAAGGTGACGGCGAACGAGTTTCCGATGGGCAATCTCCAGCTTTCGGGAATGCGCGCGCTCCACGTCGCCGACTTCTTGATCAAGGACGGAGGCATTCCGGCGGAGCGCCTCTCGTACGCCGGCTACGGCGAATTCCAGCCGCGCGAATCGAACGCCACCGACGAGGGACGTCGCAAGAACCGGCGCGTCGAAATCAAGGTCATCACGACCGCGGAGCACTAGCCGCATTCGCATGCGGTGTCAGACACCGAACAACCGGTTTCGCCACCGGACGTCGCGGTCGATTGGACCGTTGTCGTTGTCGAGTGTCTGACGCCGTGTGCGTGAGTAAGGAGCAGGGATGGGGTTTCCGGTTCACCGGCCTCGACGGCTCCGGCGTTCGGCTCTGCTTCGTGATCTCGTTTCGGAAACCCGGCTCAGCGCGGATCGACTGATCTGGCCGCTCTTCGTGCGAAACGGAACCGACGTCGCTCGGCCGATCGCCTCGATGCCCGGCGTCTTCCAGCTTTCGGTCGACCGCCTCGTGGGCGAGGCCGCGCGCGCGGCGGACGTCGGAGTGCGCGCCGTTCTCCTTTTCGGCATTCCGGACAAAAAGGACGCGACGGGTAGCACCGCGTCGCGCGACGACGGGCCGGTGCCTCGCGCGGTACGCGCGATCAAAGAAAAGAAACTCCCGCTCGCCGTCATCACCGACGTCTGCCTGTGCGAATACACGGATCACGGCCATTGCGGGATGGTGACGCCGGGCGGCGAAGTCGACAACGACTCGACGCTCGAGGTCCTCGCGGCGCAGGCGCTCTCGCATGCGCGAGCCGGCGCCGATTGGGTCGCGCCGAGCGACATGATGGACGGGCGCGTCGCGGCGATCCGGCGCGCGCTCGACGCCAACGGCTTCTCGAACACGGCGATCCTGTCTTACGCCGCGAAGTTCGCGTCGTCGTTCTACGCGCCGTTCCGCGACGCCGCCGAGTCGAAGCCGCAGTTCGGCGATCGTCGTTCCTATCAGATGGACTCGCGAAACGCCCGCGAGGCTCTCCGCGAGATCCGACTCGACATCGAAGAGGGCGCCGATCTCGTCATGGTGAAGCCGGCGCTGGCGTACCTCGACGTGGTTCGCGCCGCGCGCGAAGCATCCGACGTGCCGCTCGTCGCGTACAACGTGAGCGGCGAGATGTCCCTCGTCGAAGCGGCTGCCGAGAAGGGTTGGATCGATCGCCGGCCGATGATTCTCGAGATCCTCACCGCGATCCACCGTGCGGGGGCAGATCTCATCTGCACGTACTGGGCCCGAGAGGTTGCCGAGTGGCTCTCGGGGTCGTCTCGAAAGTGAGGCGTGGCCCGAGCGCACTCCTCGGGTCGACCCGCATCGCTCGCCTCGCCGCGCTAGCCGCCGTTTTCGTCGGAACCACCGCGTGCGGCCCCAATGCGACGTCCGGTGGCGACGAAGTTCTCGGCGACCTCATTCCCGAGCTTCGGGACATGGCGTTCATTCCCGGCGGTCGGCTCGATTCGCTCTTCGAAGAGGCCTCGCGGGTGGACATCGCGCCCTTCTTCGTCGATCGCTTCGAAACGACCAACGAAGAATTCGCCGAGTTCGTCCGGTCGCCGCGCTTCGCGGCGGGAAGCCCATTCACGTTGTCGAATTGGTCGCGCGGAGCGAACGGGCTGCGGGTTCCGCGTGGACGCGAACATCATCCGGTCGTGTGGGTCACCTACGGCGACGCCCTGGCCTACGCGCAGTTCCGAGGAAAACGATTACCGACGGAGCTGGAGTGGCGTGCAGCCGCGCGAAAATACTCCGACGCGCGGTACCCCTGGGGACAGGGCTTCTCGAGCAATCGCTGCAACAGCCTCGCGTGCGGCATCAACGACACGACCATCGTCGGGACGTTCGAGAGCGGCGAGAACGACTGGGGCTGCTACGACTTCGCGGGCAACGTGTGGGAGATCGTCGACTCGTCGCCTCCGGGGGTATCGGCAAAGCTGATTCTCGGCGGCGCGTTCCGGTCGACGCCGGAGCAGTGCGCCATTCCGGACGTCGACGAGAAACGGTGGGCTCGCGATCTCCGCAAACAAGTCATCGGCCCGACCGAGCTGCAGTTCGACGTCGGCTTTCGTTGCGTGCGCGACCTCACTCCCGAGTTGCTCGAGCGGATCGAGCACGCCGCGCGAGTCGGGGACGCCGAAGTGAAGGCGTATTGCGAGCCCATTCTCCGAATGGTGCGCAGCGTCGCGGACAAGGCGACGGCAGACGCGCCGCAAGGGATCCGTTGACGCCGCCGCGCTCCGCGGCCGACGCTCGCGCTCTCCTCGACGGTGCCAAACTTCGAGCGAGCCGCCGACGCGGACAGAACTTCCTGCTCGATACTCGGATCCTCGATCGCATCGCCGATCTCGGTGAGGTTGGGTCTCGCGACGTCGTTCTCGAGATCGGAACGGGTCTCGCGACGCTCACGGACCGGCTCGCTGCGCGGGCCGCGCATGTCATCACAGTCGAGCTCGATCGCGGCGTTGCCGCTCTCGCGACGCAGCTCCTCTCGCATCGATCGAACGTCGAGCTGATCGAGGGAGACGCACTGGCGCGGGATCGAACGGACGCGCGACCGGCACTCGCGGCCGACGTCGAGCGGGCGATTCGCTCGTCGTGTGCGCGATTCGGTGGACGCTTCGTCGTCGTCTCGAACCTCCCGTACTCGAGCGCGTCGCCGATGCTGCTCGCGTTTCTCGACCGCGATGCGCCGCCCGATCGCGTGGTCGTTCTCGTGCAAAAGGAAGTCGCCGACCGCGTGCTCGCGTCCCCCGGGACACGCGAGTACGGGCTCCTCGGCGTGTGCGTTCGGTACTTCGCCTCCGCGAAGCGCGGCGGAGTCCTCAGTGCCGGCGCATTCTGGCCGCCTCCGCAAGTGCGATCCACGATTCTCGTGCTGGAACCGGGGCACGGATTCGGAAGCGGCCGGGCGGGATACCCCGCGTTTCGTGCCGTCGCCGCCGCGCTCTTCGCCGGACGTCGCAAGCGCGCCGCGACCGCACTCGCGCGGCTCGTCGGGAGCACATTAGCCGCGGAGAGTGCGATCGCGCGGGCAGGTCAGGCGACGTCGATCCGTGCCGATGCGGTGTCCCAAGAGGGAATCCTCGACATTTCCATCGCCATTTCAGTCCCCGACGTCCCGAGCGACGCGCGCGAAGGATCGGCCGGCGAGGCCGCAAACGACTGAACGCCACGGCTGAAAGGGGCTTCCGCGCGCGACGCGAAGCGACACGATCGACGGCGGAAAGGGCGAATCGTGCGATTTGACGGCTCGGGGGCACGCGTGTATACTCTCCCGATTTCGTACGCAGCCAACAGGTTTCCCAGATGGAGTTTAGGGGAGTCGCTCGACGCAAGGGCGCTCGGGCGACGGTGCTAGAGGAGACCTGAGACGTTGCTCGCCGAGGTGCCCGGCGTTGTTGTTTTCGGGCGGTCGGGCGGGAACGTGGTGTCGAGAAGGGTCGGGGCGGCAACAAGGGTGCAGAAAAAGTTGGGGCAGTTCATTCCCGAAGACACGCTCTCCCAGGTTCGCTCTGCCAACGACGTCGTCGAATTGATCGGCTCGTACGTTCCGCTGAAGCGAAGCGGGAGCAGCTGGAAGGGCCTTTGCCCCTTTCACGAAGAGAAGACTCCTTCGTTCAGCGTGAATCCGCAGCGTCAGACCTATCACTGCTTCGGATGCGGGGCTTCCGGCAACGCCATCAGCTTCGTGATGGCCGTCGAGAAGCTCACGTTCGTGGACGCCGTTCGCTCTCTTGCCGATCGCGCGGGAATCCGCATTCAGCCGCAAGGACCGCGCGAGGCGGCGGAGGCCTCGCGCCGAGCCGCGATTTCGTCGACCGTCGAATGGGCGACGAAGTACTTCGAAGAGACGCTGTGGTCGTCCGCGGGAGTCGACGCGCGGAAGTACCTCCTCTCTCGAGGAATCGCGGCCACGACGGCACGAACGTATCGCCTCGGCTTCGCGCTTCCGAGTTGGGACGGGCTGCTGCGGGCCGCGCGAGGCTTCGGTATTTCGCAGGATCTTCTCGCCGGCGCCGGACTCGTCATCCCTAGGGAAAACGGCGGCTGCTACGACCGCTTCCGCGCGCGGCTGGTCTTTCCGATCTTCGACGTCCAGGGTCGCCCCATCGCGTTCGGTGCGCGAAGCCTCGACGGCTCCGAGCCCAAATACCTGAACTCGCCCGAGACGGAACTGTTCAGCAAAGGTAGGGTTCTCTACGGACTCCATGTCGCCGGCGAGGCCGCGCGAAAGGGAAGTCTGTTGGCGATCGGCGAGGGATACACCGACGTGATCATGGCCCATCAGCTCGGGTTCGCGCCGATGGTCGCGACGCTCGGAACGGCGCTGACGCGCGATCATGCGCGGCTCGTGCGCCGCTTCGCCGAGGACGTTCGGCTCGTGTACGACGCCGACGAAGGCGGCGAGCGCGCGTCCGAGCGCGGAATCGAGATCTTCCTCGAGGAAGGGCTCGAAGTGCGCATCGCGACGCTTCCCGATGGCCTCGACCCGTGCGATCTCTTGGTTCGCGACGGCAGCGCGGATTCGTTCCGCGCGGCGATCGATGGCGCGCGAGACTACGTCGAGTACGCGATCGACGCAGCTCAGAAACGCCACGACACGACGACGGTGAGCGGCAGAGCCGCCGCAGCGGAGTCGCTTCTCGAGATCGTGCGACGGCTCGGCGATCCCATCCGCCGCGATCTCGTCGTCCGACGGATCTCGGACGCACTCGGTGTGAGCGAAACGGCGCTGCGTCAGAAGCTCGCGGAGAAGAGCTCGAAAACGGCGCCCCGCCCCGCGTCACAAGAGAGCGACGGGCCCGTCGAAAGCCCGCGCCGTCGATGGGAATCGGAATTGGTTGCCCAGCTCTTCGCCATGCCGACTCGCTTGCCGTCCGTTGCGGCCGAGTTGACGGCGGAGGGTTTGGAAGAGAAAGATCTCTCGTCCGTCTTGGAATCGGCACTCGCTATTGCTCGTAGCGGCGAGACGCCGACCGCGGACCGACTGCTCCTCGCTCTCGAGGACGACGGCGCGCGCCGCCTGGCCGCGTCTCTCCTCGCGCACGAGTGGCTGCCGGGAACCGAGGAAAAGCAGTTCGACGGGGCCGTGGGCGCGCTTCGCCAGCGTCAAAAGAAGATGCGGCTCGAGCGGCTCCGCGCCTCCAGGCTCGAGGCCGCGAGCCGCGGCGACTTGTCCGCCGTCGAAGGCTGGCTTCGCGAGACCGAGAGCGAACTTCGGAGAAGGTGAACCATCTTGGACAAAAGGGTAGCGAAGGGTACAACGCGGTCCTCCCGCGTGAATCAGGGGTCGAAGTCGTCAGGAGGGTCGATGGAAAAGTTGGATTTCGATCGGCGCGTGTTGGTCGACGAGGGGAAGAAAAAAGGCTACCTCACTTGGGACGAGTTGAACCACCTCCTGCCGGAAGACATCGTTTCTGCCGACAAGATCGACGAGGTGGTTTCCTATCTCGACGAACACGGCATCGAGATCATCGAAGAGGGTGAAGCGCCGTTCGAGAAGGCGGCCGCGGAGCCTGCCGACGACGACGATCGTCCATTCGGAAACGGTCCGTCCGAGAAGATCGACGATCCGGTTCGCATGTACCTCACGCAGATGGGCGAAATCCCACTGCTGACGCGCGACGAGGAGATCTCGCTCGCCAAACGGATCGAGTTCTCGCGAAAACGCTTCCGCAAAAAGGTCATGGAGTCGAACCTTGCGCTCGAATCTGCGCTGAAAATTCTCGAGGACGTGAGCTCGGGTGAGCTCGCGTTCGATCGGACGCTGAAGGTCACGAGCAATCTCGAGTGCAGCAAGACCGAGATCTCGGATCGGCTCCCGGAGAACATCGCGACCCTGAAGAAGATCCAGGAGCGAAACCGCGTCGACTTCACGCGCCTCATGCGCGGCGGACTCACGGCGAAGAAGCGCCTCGAGCTGATGCGCCGGATCTCCGAGCGTCGTCGAAAAGGCGTGGTCCTGCTCGAAGAACTGAACATCCAGATCAAGAAGATCCGGCCGCTGTACCTCGAAGTGTGCGAGCACGTCCGCCGGATGGAAGACGTGCACAGCGAGATCCAGGATCTCAAGAAGAAACGCATCCAGCGCGAACGGCAGCGCGAGCTCCAGAAGACGCTCGGCGAGATGGAACTTCAGGCTCTCGAGCCGTACGAGCGCCTCCGCCATCGCCTCGAGCGAGTCCGCGAGCGCTACGACGAGTACGAAGACGCAAAGCGAAAGCTCTCGAGCGGAAACCTCCGCCTCGTTGTCTCGATCGCGAAGAAGTACCGCAACCGCGGCCTCACGTTCCTCGACCTCATCCAGGAGGGGAACACCGGCCTCATGAAGGCGGTCGAGAAGTACGAGTACCGGCGTGGCTACAAGTTCTCGACGTATGCGACGTGGTGGATTCGGCAAGCCATCACTCGGTCCATCGCGGACCAGGCGCGCACGATCCGCATCCCCGTCCACATGATCGAGACGATGAGCAAGCTCCGGAACGTCACGAAGAAGCTGACGCAGAAAAAGGGCCGCGAGCCGTCGATCGAAGAGATCGCTCAGGCGTCGAACATCTCGATCGAAGAGACGAAGCGCGTGCTGAAGATCTCGAAGCACCCGATCTCCCTCGATCGGCCGATCGGCGACAGCGACGACAGCTACTTCGGCGACTTCATCGAAGACCAGAGCGCGGAGTCGCCGGTGAACGCCGCGACTCACGAGATGCTCAAGGACAAGATCGAGAAGGTGCTCCACACGCTCACGTATCGCGAGCGCGAGATCATCAAGCTGCGCTACGGCATCGGCGATGGTTACACCTACACGCTCGAAGAGGTCGGCAAGATCTTCCGCGTGACCCGCGAGCGGGTGCGGCAAATCGAAGCCAAGGCGGTGCGCAAGCTCCAGCATCCGGTGAGGAGCCGCAAGCTCGCCGGGTTCCTGGACGGAATCGGCGAGAACTAACCGCTCGATCCCCTCGGGGCTCGAGCCCCGAGGGCTCGAGCGCAGGCGAATATGAGGGGATTGATGGGCAGCGGGATCGACAAGCTCAAGGAACTGCAGGCCATCGACGTCGAAGTCCGACGATACGAGTTGCTCCTGAAGCGCGGTCCGGAGCGGCTCGCCGAAGTGAATCACGCTTCCGCTGCCGCCAAGCAACGCGAAGCTGCCCACCGGCTCGCAATCCGAGAGGCTCAGAAAGAAGTCGACCGCAAGGAGCTCGACCTGCGCACGCGCGAGGCCGAGATCGAGAAGCTGAACGTCCAACTCAACACCATCAAAACCAACAAGGAGTACAGCCTCATCAAGCTGAAGATCGAAGGGCTGAAGGCCGACAACTCGCTCCTCGAGGAAGAGATCCTCGACGCCATCGGCAAGGTGGACGCGTTGAAGGCCGACACCGTTCGCATCGATTCGGAGCTTGCGGCGATCGACGCGGAGCGCACTCGCATCACCGCGGAAGTCGAGAAGGAGATGTCTGGCGTTCGGGGGAAACTCGCGTTGGTCAAAGAAGCGCGCGCGAAAGTCGCCGCCGGCGTGAGACCGGACTTCCTCGACAAGTACGAGCGCATCCTCAAGGGCAAGGACGACGCGCGTGCGCTGGCCGTCGTCCGCGACCAGACCTGCCACGGCTGCGACATGTCCGTGACCACGCACGAGCTCACGCTGATCATGAAGGACACGGACCTCGTCTTGTGCCGATCGTGCTCGAGGATCCTCTACCTCGAGTGAGCCCCGCAGTCTCCTAGCCTGCGCGCTTCGAGCCACCGTCCGCCGCGCCTGCCATCGGCCCGCGCACCTCGTGATATACTTGGCGCCGCTCTCCAATCTCGCAGACGAGGGTTGGAAGCTCTGTCTCGATGCCGTTTCACGTTTCACGCTTGACGATCTTTGACATTCCGGACGGGGGTTCGAGAGGCGACCGCGAGTCCCGGGGCCTGTATCGCTCGGGATTCGAGGAAAGTCCGAGCTCCGCAGGGCAGAGTGGTGGGTAACGCCCACCGCCCGATCTCGGGTAGGGACAGTGCAACAGAAAGCAGACCGCCGGTCGCGGGCAACCGTGGCCGGTAAGGGTGAAACGGTGAGGTAAGAGCTCACCAGCGGTGGAGGTGACTCTCTCGGCTAGGCAAACCCCACTCGGAGAAAGATCAAATAGGGAAGGACGAGGCGGCCCGCTTCATCGCCGTGTGGGCTCGTCGCCGCCGGGATCGGCTCGAAGGGGTCGATTCCGGGAGACGATGGGTCGCACGCGGCTACTTCCGGGTAGATCGTTCGAGGCCGCCGGCAACGGCGGTCCTAGATTAATGGTCGCGCCGCTCCGAAAGGGGCGGTCACAGGACTCGGCTTATCGCGGGCTCCCGTCCGGATCTTTACATCGAACAACTGACAAGTGAATCGCACGCGGTACTTCCGCTCACGATAAACGACGGAACATTGCATTGAGCGCGACTCTTCCCGTCTCGATCGCCGACGTCGAAGAATCGGCGCGCCGGCTCGCCGGCGTCGCGCACCGCACTCCGCTGCTTCGATCGCACACGCTCGACGCGCTCGCGGGCCGCCGCGTTCTCCTCAAGCCGGAGAACTTCCAGAAGACCGGGTCGTTCAAGATCCGCGGCGCGTTCGCGGCACTCTCGCGGCTGACGCCCGAGGAGCGAGCGCGCGGCGTCATCACGTACTCGTCGGGCAATCACGGGCAAGCGCTTGCGTACGCGGCACGGCGACTCGAGTGTCGCGCGATCGTGGTGATGCCGGAGAACGCGTCGCCGGCGAAGGTCGATGCCGCGCGCGCTTACGGCGCCGACGTGCGATTCAAGGGAACGACCAGCGAAGCTCGCGGCGCCGAAGCGCGGCGCCTCGTCGCGGAGCACGGCTACACGCTCGTCCCGCCGTTCGACGATCCGCGCATCGTCGCGGGTCAGGGGACGATCGCGCTCGAGATCCTCGAGGACGCGCCCGACGTGTCGGCGATCCTCGCACCGGTCGGCGGCGGCGGGCTCATCGCCGGGATCGCGCTCGCCGCGAAGTCGCGGAAGCCGAGCGTGCGCGTCTTCGGCGTCGAACCAACGGGCGCGGACGCGCTCCACCGCTCGCTCGCCGAACATCGTCTCGTGAAGATCGCGACGACCGACACGATCGCGGATGGGCTGCGTCCGCAGGCGCCGGGTCAGCTCAACTTCGAGATCGCGTCACGCCACCTCGACGGCGTCCTTCGCGTCGACGACGACGCGATCCTGCGCGCGATGCGCTTCCTCCTCGAGCGCATGAAGATCCTCGTGGAGCCATCAGGCGCGGCCGCGCTCGCCGCCGTCCTCGAGCATCGCGACGCCGATCTCGGCGACCCCGTCGCGGTCGTCCTCTCCGGCGGCAACGTGGAGATGGAGCGTCTCGCGAAGCTCCTGTAGCGCGGCGCCCGCACTTTTCGTCAGCGAAGCGGAAAAAAGAACGCGTCGAATGGCCTTGCCTGGCGAGTGATCTCGAGAGAGGCGCGGGCTTGCCTCCCGGTGTCCGCAGTCGCCTCGACGCGGTACTTGCCAACCGCAAGACTGAACACTCCCGACAGGATATCGCCGTCCTCCTCGTGTTGGATGTGGCGGTCGTCCACCACGTCGCCGGCTTCGTCTCGGATGACGACGTGCACGTCGTTCGACAGCGGAATTCCATCTTGCTCGGGGAAGCGTGCCCACACGCTCGCCCCCGTGCGGAGGACGACGGTCACTCGCGATTCTTCCAGCACCCGAACTTCGACCGGGTACGCGGCGCTGGTGACGTGATCACCGAACGCGCGAAGGACGTAGTGGCCCGGCGACAGTGGGCCGGAGCGGGCGACGTCACTGGAGATTCTGGGGTTTTCACCAATCCAGCGATTCGTGTCCGACTCGACCTGCAGCCAGAAGGCACCAACGATCGGATCCGGGTGCTCGAGTCTCGCGACGATGAAGCCCGCCCGTTCGAGTTGAATGGTGCCCAGATCCCACGTTGCGTCCGGCTCGAGCTTGCGCGCGTCAAACTTCACTTCCGGGAAGCCGTCCGTCTTGATCGTGACCTCGAAGGAAGTCGGCGGCAGCGGGCCGACTCGAAAGCGACCGGTCTCGTCGGTCTCGACGGACGTTCCGCTGCCGAGGTCCCGATTCATCACCCCGACGGCGCCGATTGCGGGTCGCCCATCCGGATCGAGAACGACGCCGATGATGGTTGCGGATTCACGGGCGGACGCGTCCGCGCGGAGGACAACCTCGGACGATCCGGGCACGACCCTATCCGCGACGATCGAGTAGAGCACTGGCCAGCGCTCGTCGCCGTATTTCGAGAGGCTGGCCGCGACGCGATACGGAACCTTGCGGCATCGACGAATGACGAATCGCCCGCAGGCATCCGTCATGTCGACCCCGCTTTCCTGACAGAAGACATCGTCGGATGCGAAACACTTGACCTTCCATCCCACGAGCGGAGCGCCCGCAGCGTCCATCACGCGGCCGACGAGCTTGAGACCATTCGAGAGTCGCGGATCCCAACGCACCTCGTCGCCCCCAGCGCCTTCGAGCGACGCACAAGCACGGCCTTCGTGCGCCTCGTCCGCGGTTGCGACGATGTACCCCGGAGCGAGCCCGTCGAGCCGGTACGTTCCGTCGGAAGCTGACTTGCACTGCGCGTGGAAGAACTCGGACCCACGCTCGACTCGAATGGACGCCCCGCCGACCGGCTTCCCTTCTTCGTCGGTCACGCTTCCGAGGAGATTCATACCTCGCGTCAAACGAATCTGCATCGGTGCGGACCCACCTTCGATCACGTCCGCGGCACCTTCCCAGGACGCGAAGCCACGCGCCCGAGCGGCGACGCGAGTCGAGCCGGGCGCGACGCTTGCGGCCCGAAACGCTCCGTGATCATCCGTGGTGGTGACGAGTGGAACGGACGTCCGCTCGGGATAGAAATCCGAGAGACTCACGGCTTGCTCGAATCCACCGGATGGCCCTCTTTCGCT